>NZ_JBHYJX010000012.1:0-189172 GCF_042740985.1 Streptomyces sp. NPDC058985
ACCGCAGCCAACTCCCCACCCAGCACACCCGATCAACGACACGACCGATCAAGAAGACACGCCATCCCAGACCGCACATGACCAAGCACTACTAGGACCCCTGTCCGGCCCCTGCAACCCGGCCGTTGTCAGTGGCGGATGCGAGGCTGCCCGTCATGGATGAAGTGGAGTTCATGCGGGGCAGGGTCTACGGCGCCGACCACGACAGCCCCGGACCACGCGCCGGACGCGTGTACGCGCAACTGGTGGGCGGTCCCCTCGACGGCCTGCTGCTGGACGTCACTGACCTCACCGACCAGGAGCGCGGCCGGGGCGTGTCCCTGGCCACCGAGATCGGCCACTACGGCGCGGGCGGCCGCTCCGCGTACGCCCCCAGGCCGGGGGACCCCCGCCGCTTCGACTGGCGCGGCGACGTGCCCTGACCCACGGACTCCCCGGTCCCCCCGAACGCCCCCGTCTGTGCGGCAAGCGCCGCGAGCAGCCAGTCGTGCGCGGCCCCGGGGGTCGGCTCCGGCCTGCCGCCCGGCGGGGTACGCACCTCGGAGACCAGGTCCCAGTAGGTGTCGAGCCGCGGGTCGGCGGCGAGTTGCCCGGCCAGCCGGCGCCGGAAGCCGGGCGTGTCCCGGACCCCGTACGCACTCGTGTACGCGGCGACGAAACCGTCCAGCGCCTCGCCGGGCCGCGGCTCCCGGTCCCGGCGCAGGTGCACACCGGCCAGCTCGTACGCCTCCGCCAGCCCCGCGTACAGCACGGCCGCACCCCTGGCCCCGGAGACCCGGTGCGCCTCGGGCTGCGGCTGCGCCGTGCCCGGGCACGGAGCGAGCGTGAGGGCGTTGAGACGGGCGAAGGCCAGGAGCTGGCCAGGGGCCGGGTCGTCGGGCGGCTGCGGAACCGCCACGTCCAGGAACGCCCCGGCCGCCGGGGCCGGCATCCGGGCCGGCAGCCAGCCGCGCCAGAACCGGACCAGCGGCGCCGTGCTGGGCGGCAGCGACACGGCGCCGATCAGCCGCAGACGGGCGGCCCGCTCCCCGGGCGGGCACTCCTGCACCAGCCGCAGCGCCGCCTCCCGCCAGCGCATCGCCCGCAGCTCCGAGCCGAGTTCGCGCAGCCGTCCGGCGACCGCGTCCTCCAGCGTCCCGCCCTCACCGCCCCGTCCACCGGCCTCGTCCTCCTCCTCGAGAACCCGGCGTACCTCGGGCACGGACAGACCCAGCGCGCGCAGCGACCGGATCAACCGCAGCCGGTCGAGCGCCTCGGGGCCGTACCGCCGGTGCCCGCCCGCGCTGCGGGAGGCCTCCGGCAGCAGCTCGCGGTCGGAGTAGAAGCGGACGGTCTTGACGGTGACACCCGCCCGCTCGGCGAGTTCGCCGATGCCGCACAGACCGTCGTACGACGTGACCACTTGAACCTCCCTCAGGGGGAGTTCCTACCGTACCGGCGAACGCGGACCGGTGATCGGCCCGGTCCGCGGACGGACGGCATCGCGACGACGCCGTACCGGACTCCGCGACGAGGGAGCGACCATGACCACGTTCATCCTGGTGTCGGGCATGTTCACCGGCACCCACATCTGGCAGGACACCGCCGCGCGCCTCACCACCGCCGGCGCGCGGGCGCACACCGTCGCCCTCACCGGTCTCGACGGGCCGCGCGCCGCGCCGGGCACCGGCGTCGACCTGGAGACCCACATCGCGGACGTACTCGCGGTGATCGACTCGGTGGAGACCGGGCCGGACCGGAAGGTCGTCCTGGTCGGCCACGACTACGGCATCCACCCGGCCGTCGGCGCCGCCGACCGGCGCGCGGACCGCGTCGCCCGGATCGTGCACCTCGACTCGGGCCTGCCGAGGGACGGCGTCCCGGCGCTGGCCGCGGTGCCCGACCAGTCCCTGCGCGAGCGGGTGGGCGGGGAGGAGAGCCACGACGGACTGCTGCCGCCCCCGGCCCACGACGCGTGGCAGCGCTGGGGCAGCACCGAGGGCATCCCGGCCGCGGCCCTGGACCGGCTCACCGCGCTCGCCGCCCCGCAGCCGCTCGGCACCCTGCTCCAGCCGCTGCGGCTGACCGGAGCCGTCGACACGGTGCCCTCCACCGGAGTGCTCTGCACCGCCAACGGCACCAGCATCGAGCTGATCCAGATGCTGGTGGGTCTTGGCGACCCCGCGCTGCGCGCCCTGACCGACCCGCGCGTGTCGTTCTTCGAACTCCCCACCGGACACTGGCCGATGCTCTCCAGCCCGGCCGACCTCGGCGACGTACTGCTGCGGGCCGCGGCCGGCGAGGGGCACCGCCTGACGCCCGTCGACGACGCCGAACCGCCCGCGCACCTGCGGCCGTTCGTGCTGGACGTCCCCGAAGTCCCCCGGGAACGGCACGGCAACGTCGACCTGTACCTGCCCGACGCCGAGGAGCCGCGCCCCGCCGTGGTGTTCGTGCACGGCGGCCCGGTACCCGCCGACGCGGCCCCGACCCCGCGAGGCTGGCCGGGACTGACCGGGCACGCTCGGTACGCGGCCCGGGAGGGGGCGGTGGGCGTGCTCCTCGACCACCGACTGCACGACCTCGGCGACTACGAGCGGGCCGCCGCCGACGTCGCCGCCGCCGTCGAACTGGTCCGGGGCGACCCCAGGGTGGACGCCGACCGGATCGCGCTGTGGTTCTTCTCCGGCGGCGGTCTGCTCACCGCCGACTGGCTGGCCGCGCCCCCGGCGTGGCTGCGCTGCCTCGCCGCCACCTACCCGGTCCTCGCCCCGCTTCCCAACTGGGGGCTGTCCGGCACCCGCTTCCACCCGGCGCGGGCGCTGGCGCACACGGGGGCGCTGCCCCTCGTACTCACCCGGGTGGGACGGGAGATGCCCGAGATCGCCGCCACCGTCGAGGAGTTCCTGGCGGCGGCCCGGGACCGCGGGGCGGACCTGGAAGTGGTCGACGTACCGCACGGGCACCACGGATTCGAGACCATCGACCACACCGACGAGGCGCGTGCGGCGATCCGGCACGCGATGCGGGCGGTACTACGGCACGCCTTCGCGCCGGCTGCCCACGGTCACCAATCCGCCCGCCGCCCGGCGCCGGATTACCGGCGTGAGTGACGACGAGAAGACCCCGCGCAAGCAGCCGGCCGCCCGCTGGACCCGCCTCGGACTGGGAGCGCTGAGCGGCCTGCTGGCGGGCGGCGCGGCGCTCGCCGCCGCCGAGTTGGCGGCGGTGGCCGTGCGACCGCAGGCCGGTCCGGTCGTCGCGGTCGGCGGGGCCGCCATCGACCGGACGCCGGCCGCCGTCAAGGACTGGGCGATCCGCTCCTTCGGCACCAACGACAAGCTGGTCCTCCAGCTCGGCATCCTCGCCGTCCTGACGCTGTTCGCCCTGGCCCTCGGCGTGCTCGCCCTCCGCCACCGGCGTACGGGAGCCGCGGGCGTCCTGGTCTTCGGTGTCGTCGGCGCCGCCGCCGCCCTCGGCCGGCCCGACTCCACGGGCGTCACGGACGCCCTGCCCTCGGTGGTGGGCGCGGTCGCCGGCGCGGTGCTGCTGTACTTCCTCGTCGGCCACCTGCCCGCACCGGGCCGGGACGTCCTGGACGGAGAGGGCGAGGACTGGGACCGGCGCCGCTTCGTGATCGCGGCGACCGCCGCTGCCGCCGCCTCCGCCGGGGCCGGTGCACTGGGCCGGGCCCTGAGCGGCGCGGGCGGCCGCGAAGCCGTCGCGTCCCGCGAGGGCATCACCCTCCCGCGGCCCGCCTCGGGCGCCCCCGCCGTGCCCCGCCGTGCCCAGGTACGGGTGGACGGGGTCAGCTCCTTCTTCACCCCCAACAGCGACTTCTACCGGGTCGACACCGCCCTGGTGGTCCCCAAGGTCGACGCGACGACCTGGAAGCTGCGCGTCCACGGCAAGGGAGTCACCCGGGAGAGGACCCTGACCTTCGACGACCTGCTGCGGCGCGAGCTGATCGAACGCGACATCACCCTCACCTGTGTGTCCAACGAGGTCGGCGGCCCGTACGTGGGCAACGCCCGCTGGATCGGCGTCCGGCTGGCCGACCTCCTTCAGGAGTGCGGCGTGCGGCCGCCGTCGGCGGGCGGCCCCGCCGATCAGCTCGTCGCCCGCTCCACGGACGGCATGACCATCGGCAGCCCGGTGGAGGACGTCATGGACGGCCGCGACGCGATGCTCGTCGTCGGGATGAACGGCCAACCCCTGCCCTTCGACCACGGGTTCCCGGTCCGCATGCTCGTGCCCGGCCTCTACGGCTATGTCTCGGCCTGCAAGTGGATCAAGGACATCGAGCTGACGACGTTCGACGACTACGACTCGTACTGGGTCAAGCGCGACTGGGCCCGCGAGGCCCCGATCAAGACCCAGTCCCGGATCGACACGCCGAAGCCCTTCGGCCGGCCCGGGGCGGGCACGGTGATGGTCGCGGGCGTCGCCTGGGCCCAGCACCGAGGCATCGACAAGGTCGAGATCCGCGTCGACGACGGCCCCTGGCAGGAGGCCACCCTCGCGGCCGAGGACTCCCGCGACACCTGGCGTCAGTGGTCCTACGCCTGGAAGGCCACGAAGGGCGGCCACACCCTGACCGTGCGGGCCACCGACCGCACCGGCGAGGTGCAGACCGAGAAGCGCACCAAGACCGTGCCGGACGGCGCGAGCGGGTGGCACTCCGTGGTGGTGACGGTGGACTGAGCGGGGGCGAGCCGTCCTCGCGCAGCGAGCGAGCCGGCCTCCCACCACGGAGCACGCGCGTCCCTCACGACCCCAGACGCGCCGCCATGTGGTCCAGCAGCATCTCCAGGGCGACCGGGTAGGCGCTGTGCGGCATCCGCCGGGCCAGGAGTGGTGCCGTGGCGGCGATGTGGGGGTGCGACGTCGCCGGCAGGCGTGCGTACGTGGTGGCCCACATGTCCTCGTCCGCCGTCCGGCTCTCCTCCGTCAGCGCGAGCGCACCGGCGTCGAGCGCCGCGAAGGCCAGGCTCTGGTCGATGAAGGTGTGGTAGATGCGGGCCGCGTCCTCGTCCGGCAGACCGGCGCCGCGCAGGATGCCGAGGATGGTCTCGTCCACGGCGATCTCCCGGGGGCGCCCGGTGACCCGGCTCGCGGTGAGCACGGCGGCCTGCGGGTGGGCCAGGTAGGCCGAGTGGATGGCGAGGCCCAGGGCCCGCAGGTCGGCACGCCACCGGCCGGTCGCCGTCCAGCTCTCCAGGGCCCGGCCCATCAGCTCGTCGCCGATGGCCCGTGTGAGGTCGTCCATCCCCGCGAAGTACCGGTAGAGGGTGCTCGGGTCCGCGCCCAGCGCGAGACCCAGGCGCCGCGCGGTCAGTCCGCTGCCGCCGTGCTCGCGCAGCAGCCGCAGCGCGGTGTCCACGATCAGCGTCTCGGACAGCACCGTGCCCTGCCGGGTCGGACGCCGCCTGCGCCGTGCCTCGTCCCGTACCACCGGCTTCGGCATCGCACTCCTCCTCGTCACCGCCATCGCGGCAGCCTTATGCCAACACGGTTGACCTTACCGTTCGGGCTCCCGTTCCATCGGGGGTACCCGGGAGGCGCCCGTCTTCCGTGACGAGCCAGAAAGGTGTCCGACATGCGTGTACTCCTCGTCGGCGCGGGCGGTGTCGGTACCGCCGTCACCAGGATCGCGGCCCGCAGGCGGTTCCTGACCCACATGGTCGTGGCCGACTACGACCTCGCCCGTGCCGAGGCCGCGGTCGCCGCGCTCGGCGAGGACGGCGACCGCTTCAGCGCCCGGCGGCTGGACGCCTCGGACGGCGAGGCCGTACGCCGGATGCTCGCCGAGCAGCGCTGCGACGTCCTGCTCAACGCGACGGACCCGCGCTTCGTGATGCCCCTGTTCGAGGCGGCGCTGGCGGCCGGGACCCACTACCTGGACATGGCGATGTCGCTGTCCGTCCCGCACCCCTCCCGCCCGCACGAGGAGTGCGGGGTGAAGCTCGGCGACGACCAGTTCGCCCTGACCGGTCGCTGGGACGAGTCCGGCCGGGTCGCCCTGGTCGGCATGGGCGTGGAACCCGGCCTCTCCGACGTCTTCGCCCGCTATGCCGCGGACGAACTCTTCGACGACATCGAGGAGATCGGGGTCCGCGACGGCGCGAACCTGACCGTCGAGGGCTACGACTTCGCGCCGTCCTTCAACATCTGGACCACCATCGAGGAGTGCCTCAACCCGCCGGTCGTCTTCGAGAAGGACCGCGGCTGGTTCACCACCGCGCCGTTCAGCGAGCCCGAGACCTTCGACTTCCCCGAGGGCATCGGCCCCGTGGAGTGCGTGAACGTCGAGCACGAGGAGGTGCTGCTCATCCCGCGCTGGGTGGACACCCGACGGGTGACGTTCAAGTACGGCCTCGGTGAGGACTTCATCGCCAAGCTGCGGACCCTCCACGAACTCGGCCTGGACTCCACCGCCGAGGTGACCGTGCCCGGCGCGGACGGCCCGGTCGGCGTGTCCCCGCGCGACGTGGTCGCCGCCTGCCTGCCCGACCCGGCCGGCCTGGGCGACCGGATGACCGGCAAGACCTGCGCCGGCACCTGGGTCAAGGGCACCCGGGGCGGCGCGGCGCGCGAGGTGTACCTCTACCACGTCGTCGACAACGAGTGGTCGATGCGCGAGTACGGTTCCCAGGCCGTCGTCTGGCAGACCGCCGTCAACCCGGTCGTCGCCCTCGAACTCCTCGCCACCGGCGCCTGGCAGGGCACCGGGGTCCTCGGCCCCGAGGCGTTCCCGCCGCGCCCCTTCCTCGACCTCCTCACCGAGTACGGGTCCCCCTGGGGCCTGCGCGAAGAGGGCTGACCCAGGGACGGTGCCGCAGTGCCTGCCCGCCCCACCGTCCGGATGCCATCGGATGGTGGGGCAAGCGTTTTCTGTGCGACGTCTTGACGTGTACGCGGCGCAGTGAGTGGATGGGGTCTGTGGCGTGGGAGCGCTCCCACGCCACAGACCCCGTGTCCGCACTACTCCTGGAGTCGCCGTGCGCACAGCAAGACGAAACACGCCGAAGAGCCCTCTGGTCCGCCTCATGGCAGGGCTCGCCGCCCTGATCGGGCTGGTCCTCTTCGGTGCCCTCTGCCCCTCGACGGCAGTGGCCCAGCCGGCGGTCGGTGCGCAGGCGGCCGGACTGCACATCAGCGAGGGCCGGTTACTGGAGGGCAACGGCAACGACTTCGTCATGCGCGGGGTCAACCACGCCCACACCTGGTACCCCGGCGAGACGCAGTCCCTCGCGGACGTGAAGGCGCTGGGCGCCAACACCGTCCGCGTCGTCCTCTCCGACGGGCACCGCTGGAGCGAGAACAGCCCCGAGGACGTCGCCGCCGTCGTCGGACAGTGCAAGGCCAACCGGCTGATCTGCGTGCTGGAGGTGCACGACACCACCGGCTACGGCGAGGACGCCGCGGCCGGCACCCTCGACCATGCGGCCGACTACTGGATCGGCCTCAAGGACGTGCTGGCCGGTCAGGAGGACTACGTCGTCGTCAACATCGGCAACGAGCCCTGGGGCAACACCGACCCCGCCGGCTGGACCGCGCCGACCATCGCGGCGGTCGAGAAGCTGCGCGACGCGGGCTTCCAGCACACGATCATGGTGGACGCGCCCAACTGGGGCCAGGACTGGCAGGGCGTCATGCGGGCCGACGCGAAGTCCGTGTACGACGCCGACCCCACCGGCAACCTGATCTTCTCGATCCACATGTACAGCGTCTACGACACGGCCCAGGAGATCACCGACTACCTGAACGCCTTCGTCGACGCCGGACTGCCCATCCTCATCGGCGAGTTCGGCGGCCCCGCCGACCAGTGGGGCGATCCGGACGAGGACACCATGATGGCCACCGCCGAGCAGCTCGACCTCGGCTACCTGGCCTGGTCCTGGAGCGGCAACACCGACCCGGTCCTCGACCTCGCCCTCGACTTCGACCCCAGCCGGCTCAGCTCCTGGGGCGAGCGCATCTTCCACGGCGTCAACGGCATCGCCCAGACCGCGAAGGAGGCCACCGTCTACGGCGGCGGCACCCCGGGCGACACCGAGGCCCCGACGGCACCCGGAGCGCCCGCCGCCTCCGCGGTCACGGACACGTCGGTCACGCTCGGCTGGGCCGCGTCCACCGACGACACCGGCGTGAGGGGCTACGACGTCGTCCGCGTCGCCGACGGCGCCGAGACCGGGGTCGCCGCGTCCACGAGCACCACCGCCACGGTGACCGGCCTCACCGCGGGCACCGCCTACACCTTCGCCGTCTACGCCCGGGACGCGGCGGGCAACCGCTCCGCCCGCTCGGCCACCGTCGACGTCACCACCGACGAGGGCGGCACTCCGGGCGCGGCCTGCTCCGTCGGATACCGGGTCGTCGGCGAGTGGCCGGGCGGCTTCCAGGGCGAGATCGCCGTCCGCAACACCGGCACCGCCGCCATCACCCCCTGGGCGCTGGCGTTCGCCTTCGCGGACGGCCAGACCATCAGCAACATGTGGGGAGGCACCGCCACCCAGAACGCCGGTGCGGTGAGCGTCGCCCCCGCCTCCTACACCGCCACCATCCCGGCCGGCTCCACGGTCACCCTCGGCTTCACGGCCGGGAAGGGCGCCGCCAACACCGCCCCGGCCGCGTTCCGCCTCAACGGGTCCGACTGCGCCACGGCGTGACCGACGTCACCACGACACCTCACGGACGTTGGCCTGGCTCCGCGGCCGCGTCGTCGCGGTGATCTCCGAGCGGTGGCGGCTCGCCGAGAACGTCACCGTCAGGTTCTCCGGCTCGCTCTGCTCCGTACTCACCGTGAAGCCCTGGTTCGGCACCGCAGAGATCAGACACACCCCGGAACCGCCGAACCGCACGGTCGCCTTGCCGCCCTCCGAAGGCACCGTGTACACGCCCGCGCCGCCCTCCTCGCACCCCGGGTCGCCTCCGCCGCCCGGCGGTCGCGGGGAGGCGGTGGGCGCGGTCGGCGTGGGCTTCGCGGTCGGGCTCGGCGGCCTCGTGCTCGTACGGGACGGCGTCGGACTGGGCTTCCGGCTGGTGGGCGAGGCGCTGGGGGAGGGCTTCGCGGTCCTGGACGGTCTGGGCGCGGGAGAGGCCGGCAGCTCCTTCGGTGCCGACTGCGCGACCGGTGCCGTCGGCCGGGTCGAGCCCACCACGAAGTGGATCGTGATGATGACGGCCGTGACACTGGCCGCCGTGCACGACAGCCAGATGATCAGGTAGCGCAGAAGGCGGGACACGACACCATAGTGACGGACCGGCTAACGTGCCTGCCCATGGCCTCCGTACTTGTCGTCGAGGACGACCCCGTGATCCGGGCCGCGCTGATCGAGGTCCTGACCGGGCACGGCTACGCCGTGAAGACCGCGCACCAGGGTTTCGAGGCGTTGCGCGAGATCACCCAGAGCCCGCCGGACATCGTCGTGCTCGACCTCGGGCTGCCCGACCTCGACGGGCTCGACGTGCTGCGGATGATCCGGGGCATATCCCGCGTGCCGGTGCTGGTCGCCACCGCGCGCGACGACGACACCGAGGTCATCCGGCTGCTCAACGCGGGCGCCGACGACTACATGGTCAAGCCCTTCTCCGGCGGCCAGCTCGCCGCCCGCCTCGCCGCCGTGCTGCGCCGCTCGGTGCCCGCCGACGTCCGCGCGGCGCGCCGGCCCGTCCTCCAGGTCGGCGACCTGCGCATCGACGCCACCGCCCGCACCGCGCACCTCGCCGGCCGGGAACTTCCCCTCACCCGCCGCGAGTTCGACCTGCTCGCCTACCTCGCGGCCAACGCCGACCAGGTCATGTCCCGGCAGCGGATACTCGCCGAGGTGTGGCAGCAGCCGTACGTGGAGGACCAGACGGTGGACGTCCACCTCTCCGCACTCCGTCGCAAACTGGGGGAGAAGGCGCGAAAGCCCCGCTATCTCCACACCGTGCGCGGCATCGGAATCAAACTGGTCAGCTCGCCATGAGACGTGCCCTCGCCGGGATCGCCCTGGCCGTCACCTCGATGGTGGCGCTGTCGTTCCTCATCCCGCTCGCCCTGCTCGTGCGCGAACAGGCCCGGGACCGGGTCACCACCGCAGCCGAGCAGCGCGCCTCCGCCCTGTCGCCGGTGCTCGCCCTCACCACCCGGCGCGCCGACGTGCAGCAGGCCGTCGCCGAGCTGGGCTCCTCCGACCAGCTCGTGGTCCGGCTCCCCGACGGCGGCTTCGTCGGCACCCCGCACGCCCCCGAGAGCACGCTGGACCGGGCTGTACGGGGGCGCGAGACCCTTGCCGTCGACACCGACGACGGCTGGGTCTACCTCCAGCCCGTCGTCCTGCGGGGCGACCGGGTCGCGGTCGTCGAGGCCTACGTCCCCGCCGCCGACCTCACCCGGGGCGTCGCCGCCTCGTGGGGCGTCATGGCGCTGCTCGCCCTCGGCCTGGTCGGTGGCTCGGTGCTGGTCGCCGACCGGCTCGGCGCCCGCGTCGTCCGCTCCTCGCGCGGCCTCAAGCGCGCCTCGCTCGCCCTCGGCTCCGGCGACCTCGACGTACGGGTGGAACCGGACGGGCCGCCGGAACTGCAGGAGGCCGGAGTGGCGTTCAACAGCATGGCCGACCGGGTCGTGGACCTGCTGGCCGTGGAACGCGAGCTGGTCGCCGACCTCTCCCACCGGCTGCGCACCCCGCTGACCGCCCTCTACCTGGAGGCCGACCGGATGGGCGCGACCCCGAGCGCCCGGCGGGTCACGGAGGCGGCCGGGCAGCTGGAGAGCGAGCTGGACGCGATCATCGCGGCGGCGCGTACGCCCCTGGCCGCGGCGCAGCTCGGCGGGGCGGGGGTGGCGGGGAAACCGTGCGACGTCGCCGAGGTGGTCGCGATGCGCCTGGAGTTCTGGTCCGTCCTCGCGGGCCAGCAGGGCCGGGCGTACCAGCGCTCCCTGACTCCGCGCCCGGCACCGGTCGCGTTCCCCGAGGACGACCTCGCGGCCGTCGTCGACGCCCTGATCGGCAACGTCTTCCGGCACACACCGCAGGGCACCGCCTTCACCGTGCTCGTGGAGCGGCAGGAGCGGTACGTCTTCCTCACCGTCGACGACGCCGGGCCGGGCGTGGCGGATCCCGAGGCGGCGCTCACCCGGGGCGTCAGCGTCGGCGGCTCCACCGGGCTCGGCCTCGACATCGTGGCCCGGGCGGCCCGCGCGGCGGACGGCGAACTGACGATCACCCGCGCGCCGATGGGCGGCGCGCGGGTGCGGGTGTCGTTCGTGCTGGCCGGCGTCCGCGAGGACGCTCAGCGGTGAGACGGGTCAGCGGCTCGCGCCGAAGTTCTGGGTCCACCAGGGGCCGCCGTCGCCGACGTGGACGCCGACGCCCAGCTCCTTGAAGGAGCAGTTGAGTATGTTCGCCCGGTGGCCCTCGCTGTTCATCCACGAGTCCATCACCGCCGCCGCGTCCGCCTGACCGCGGGCTATGTTCTCACCGAGCGTGGACCACTGGTAGCCGGCGGCCTCGACGCGGCTCGTCATGGTGGAGCCGTCCGGGCCCGTGTGGGACATCACACCGCTGCTCGCCATGACGTCGCTGTAGTCGTCCGCGGCCCGGGTCAGCTTGTCGTTGGCGGTGACCGGCGAGCAGCCGGCGGCGGCCCGCTCCTCGTTCACCAGTGCGAGGACCTGGGCCTCGGGCCCGCTCGACCCACTGGAGCCCGAACCCGACCCCGACCCGCTGTCCGCCCCCGTGTCGCCGCCGCCCGCCGAGCGGTCGCCGCCGCTCTTCGCCGTCGCCTTCTCGGGCGTGCGGGACGCGGGAGGGTCCGCCTTCGCGGCGCCGGTGGACGGGCTCGCCGTCTTCTTCGGCTTCTTCGTCGGCTCCGCGCTCGCGCTCGGTGAACCGCTCGCCGTGGCGCTCGGGCTCGCCGATGCGGACGCCAGGGGCGATGCGCCGCCCGCGTCCTCGGCCTCCGGCGTCTGCCCGGCGGCGTCCGCGCTCACCTGGTCCGAGGCCCCGCCGTCGTCGCCGTCCGCGACCGCCAGGGTGATCCCGACGCCCGCCGTCAGGGTGACCGCGCCGAGCACCAGCGCGGTACCGCGGGTCCGGAACCCGCCGCGGGGGCGGGCGTGGGAGCGGGACGGGCGAGCGGCTCGGCGGGAACCCATACGCAGGACACCTCGGCTTGTCTGTCGGCTGTCGGAACCCCGTACCCGGACCCGGTGGACGCGACCGCGCCCACCGGGACTGTGGGGGGTGTTCGAGAGCCTAGGACCCGAACGGGGGGAAACGGCCGTTCGAAGGTCATCTTCAGAAAGCCTTAAAAGAGCCGCCAAAGTCCGCTGAGGAAAAGACGGCCCCGGCCGGCGGTCCACGCGGTCCCCTTACGCGCGGCCCCTTTACGCGCTCACCGCCCGCCGCCCTCACCCCGCGGCGGGGCGCCTCAACGTGAAGGGAGGACACAGATGGTCCGCCGACGCCCCTCATGTGCTCCCGGCACCCCGCCGTCACCCCCTCCGGGGCGCTTGCCGTGCCGGAGGGCCGGACAGCCTGTCGGCGTGCGTCCGGCAGATCGCCGGACGAGAAGGAGGAACCGGCATGACATCCACCGCCGAGGAACGAGAACTCCTCGCCGAACTGCGGGAACTGCTGGCCGCCACCGTCGAGGACCTGTCCGTGGAGGAAGTCGTACCGGACTCCTCCCTCAAGGACGACCTGGGCGTCGACTCGCTGGCCATGCTGGAGCTGATCGCCGCGATCGAGGACCGCTGGCAGATCGAGGTGTCCCAGGAGCAGGCGGAACAGCTCACGACGGTCCGGCAGATCGCCGCGCACCTGGCCCGGAGCGCCGCCGCTCCCGCGGGCGGTACCGCGTGAGCCCACGACACGCGGCCGGCCCGGACCGCCACGAACGGGACGCCGTCGTCACCGGACTCGGCACGACGACCGCGCTGGGCGGCGACGTCCCCACCACCTGGCGGGCCCTGCTGGACGGCGTGTGCGGCATCGAGCGCGTCGACTTCGCGACGCCGGACGGCCCCGCGCAGACCTACCTCGCGGCGCCCGCCGCGGTCGATCCCGGCACGGTCCTGCCCCCCGCCAAGGCGGCGCACTGCGACCGCTCGGCGCAGTTCGCCCTGGTCGCCGCGCGCGAGGCCACGCGCGACGCCGGATTCGAGGACCCGTCGTCCCTCTCCGCGGACGGTTCGCGGGTGGCCGTGGTCGTAGGGGTCGGACTGGGCGGCTTCACCAGCATCCTGGAGCACGACCACCGCCTGAGGACCCGGGGCCCCGGACGGGTGAGCCCGCGCACCATCCCCGTCATGCTGCCCAACCACCCGGCGGCCGAGGTGGGACTGATGGTGGGAGCCAAGGCCGGGGTGCACGCCCCCGTCAGCGCCTGTGCCTCCGGCGCCGAGGCCCTCGCCCAGGCCCTCGGCATGATCAGGGACGGCCGTGCCGACATCGTCGTCGCGGGCGGTGCCGAAGCCGCGCTGCATCCGCTCGCCCTCGCCGGGTTCGCGCGGCTGCGGGCACTCTCCCGGCGCCTGGACGACCCCAAGGGCGCGTCCAGACCCTTCGACGCCGAACGGGACGGCTTCGTGATGGGCGAGGGCGCCGGCATGCTCGTCGTGGAGAGCGCCGCGCACGCCGCCGCCCGCGGCGCCCGCGTCCACGGCCGGCTGACCGGAGCCGGCATCACCAACGACAGCCACCACGTCGCACAGCCCGCGCCCGGTGGCACGGGCTGCGCCGCCGCCGTCGACGAGGCCCTGAACGACGCCGGGCTCCGTCCGGGGCAGGTCCGGCACGTCAACGCCCACGCCACGTCGACACCGCTCGGCGACCTCGGCGAGGCACAGGCTCTGCGCCGGATCTTCGCCGAGGGCCTCAAGGACGTGGCGGTCAGCGCCACCAAGGCCGCCTTCGGGCACACCCTCGGGGCGGCCGGCGCCATCGAGGCCGTCCTCACCCTGCTCGCCCTGCGCGAGCGGACCGCACCGCCCGCGTGCAGTCTCGAACGCCTCGACCCCGCGATCGATCAGACCGGCCTGAACGTCGTGGGACCCAGCCCCGCGGCGCTGCCTCCCGGATCCCTCGCGGCCGTCACCACGAGCATGGGTTTCGGCGGCCACAACGTCGCACTCGCCTTCACCGGCGCCTCATGAGCCACGGCGGCCCGGCCCCCGCCGGAGGCACACCGCGCACCGTGCTGATGTGCCCCGGCCAGGGGGCCTACCTCCCCGGCGCGCTGCGCCACCTGCGGGACCTGCCGGCCGTGGCGGACGTACTGCGGAGGGTGGACGCCCACAGCACCGCCCTCGGCGCCGCCGGGCCACCCGTCGCCCGTCTCCTCACCGACCCCGGCGCGCCCGGCCCCGACCAGCTCCTGCGCACCGACCCCCTCGCCTTCGACCTGGCCACCTACACCGCGGTGACCGCCCTGGCCGCCGTCCTGCTCGACCTCGCCGCCCGGCCCGTCCACGCGGTGCTCGGCCACAGCATGGGCGACCTCGCCGCTCTCACCGCCGCCGGCGTGCTCACCCTGGAACAAGGCGTCCGGCTGCTGCACCTGCGCGACCGGCTGCTGCGCGACGCCGCGCTGCCGGCGGCGGGCCTGCTGGCCACCGACCTGACCGCCGGCCGGGCAGCGGAGCTGCTGCGCACCCGGGCGCTGGCCCGGGTGCGGATCGCCGCCCGCAACGCGCCCGCCCAGACGGTCCTGGCCGGCCCCGAGGACCAGCTGGCCACCGCGGCGTGCGCGGCCCGCGAACTCGGCCACCGCGCCACGCCGCTGACCAGCCGCACCGCCTACCACCACCCCCTGCTCACCGACGTTCACCGGTCCTTCCGCCGCCTCCTGAGCGCGCAGCCCGTCACACCACCCGCTCTCGCCGTGTACACGACCGTCACGGACCGTCCCTTGGACACCCCGGCTCAGCTGCGCGCCTCGGCCGCCGCCCACCTCACCGAGCCCATGGCCTTCCACCGCACGCTGCACGCGCTGCGCCGGGCGGGTTTCACCACCTACCTCGACAGCGGTCCCCGGGCCCTGCTGTCCACCCTGGCAAGGGCGGGACTCCCGGGCTGCGCCGTCGCCGCCCCCTTCCGCACCCCGGTCGGCGTGGAGCGCCTGCGCCACCGCCTCACCGCCGCCCTGGGGTGACGGAACGCCTGCGGCCGGGCCCCGCGGGTAGGCGGAGGGGATCAGAAGGAGGAGTGTCATGACGACATACGTCATCTCGGTGCCCGGCACGTTCACCGGTACGGTCCAGGACGCCACGACGGACGAGCTGGCCCGCGCACTGCGCCCCGACGACCCGCACGGGACCCACCTGGGAGACGAGGAGGACCTGGACGCCCTCTCGGTCAACGACGACGGCACCTTCACCATCCGCCTCACCGTCGAGGCGGACACCGCCGCGCACGCGGAGAGCCGTGCCAAGGAGATCGCGGACTCCGCCCTGCGCACGGCGGGCCTGGACCGCGGCAGCGCGCCGCTCGGACCGACGCTGGTCACCGGAATCGATTCCGACGTCTGACCCGCCCACGTCCGCGACGGCGCACCGCCCGGGTGCGCCGGTCCGGGAGTGGCCCGGCTCACATGGCGTACCGGAGACGGCGCCGACACGATGGTCTCGTCACCCGGCAGGCTGAAGGGATCAAGAATGTTCCGCAAGGTGCTGGTCGCCAACCGCGGTGAGATCGCGATCCGCGCGTTTCGGGCGGGCTACGAGCTCGGCGCGCGCACCGTCGCCGTCTTCCCGCACGAGGACCGCAACTCGCTGCACCGGCTCAAGGCCGACGAGGCCTACGAGATCGGGGAGCCGGGGCATCCGGTTCGCGCGTATCTCTCCGTGCAGGAAATCGTCCGCGCGGCGCTCCGCGCGGGGGCCGACGCCGTGTACCCGGGCTACGGATTCCTGTCGGAGAACCCCGAGCTGGCCCGTGCCTGCGAAGAGGCCGGCATCACCTTCGTCGGACCCGACACCAGGATCCTGGAGCTGACCGGCAACAAGGCCCGTGCCGTGGCCGCCGCCCGCGAGGCCGGCGTACCGGTGCTCGGCTCCTCCGCGCCCTCCACCGACGTGGACGAACTCGTCCGCGCCGCCGACGGCATCGGTTTCCCGGTGTTCGTCAAGGCGGTCGCCGGCGGTGGCGGGCGCGGCATGCGCCGGGTCGAGGACCCCGAGCAGCTGCGGGAGGCCATCGAGGCGGCCTCCAGGGAGGCCGCCTCCGCCTTCGGCGACTCCACGGTCTTCCTGGAGAAGGCGGTCGTGGAGCCCCGCCACATCGAGGTGCAGATCCTCGCCGACGGGCAGGGCGACGTCATCCACCTCTTCGAGCGGGACTGCTCGGTGCAGCGCCGCCACCAGAAGGTGATCGAGCTGGCGCCCGCGCCCAACCTCGACCCCGCCCTGCGCGAGCGGATCTGCGCCGACGCGGTGAACTTCGCCCGGCAGATCGGCTACCGCAACGCCGGCACCGTGGAGTTCCTCGTCGACCGCGACGGCAACCACGTCTTCATCGAGATGAACCCCCGCATCCAGGTCGAGCACACCGTCACCGAGGAGGTCACGGACGTCGACCTGGTCCAGTCCCAGCTGCGCATCGCCGCCGGTGAGACGCTGGCGGACCTCGGGCTCGCGCAGGAGAACATCACCCTGCGCGGCGCCGCCCTCCAGTGCCGCATCACCACCGAGGACCCGGCCAACGGCTTCCGCCCCGACACCGGGCAGATCAGCGCCTACCGCTCGCCCGGCGGCTCCGGCATCCGGCTCGACGGCGGCACCACCCACGCCGGTACGGAGATCAGCGCCCACTTCGACTCGATGCTGGTCAAACTCTCCTGCCGCGGCCGGGACTTCACCACCGCCGTGAACCGAGCCCGGCGCGCCGTGGCCGAGTTCCGCATCCGCGGCGTCGCCACCAACATCCCGTTCCTCCAGGCGGTCCTGGACGACCCCGACTTCCAGGCGGGCCAGGTCACCACCTCGTTCATCGAGCAGCGCCCGCACCTGCTCACCGCCCGGCACTCCGCCGACCGCGGCACGAAGCTGCTGACCTACCTCGCCGACGTCACCGTGAACAAGCCGCACGGTGAGCGCCCCGAGCTGGCCGACCCGATGACCAAGCTGCGGGCGGTGCCCGCGGGGGAGCCCCCGGCCGGGTCCCGGCAACTGCTGGCCGAGCTGGGCCCCGAGGGCTTCGCCCGCCGCCTGCGCGAGTCCTCCACCATCGGGGTCACCGACACCACCTTCCGCGACGCGCATCAGTCGCTGCTCGCCACCCGGGTGCGCACCAAGGACATGCTCGCCGTCGCCCCGGTGGTCGCCCACACCCTGCCCGAGCTGCTCTCCCTGGAGTGCTGGGGCGGCGCCACCTACGACGTGGCGCTGCGGTTCCTCGCCGAGGACCCGTGGGAGCGGCTGGCCGCCCTGCGCGAGGCCGTGCCCAACATCTGCCTCCAGATGCTGCTGCGCGGCCGCAACACGGTGGGCTACACCCCCTACCCGACCGAGGTGACCGACGCCTTCGTGCAGGAGGCCGCCGCCACCGGCATCGACATCTTCCGCATCTTCGACGCCCTCAACGACGTCGAGCAGATGCGTCCCGCCATCGAGGCCGTACGCCAGACGGGGACGTCCGTCGCGGAAGTGGCCCTCTGCTACACCGCCGACCTGTCCGACCCCGCCGAGCGGCTCTACACCCTCGACTACTATCTGCGCCTCGCCGAGCAGATCGTGGACGCGGGCGCCCACGTCCTGGCGATCAAGGACATGGCCGGCCTGCTGCGCGCCCCGGCCGCGGCGACCCTGGTGTCGGCGCTGCGCCGGGAGTTCGACCTGCCGGTGCACCTGCACACCCACGACACGACCGGCGGTCAGCTCGCCACCTACCTGGCCGCCGTCCAGGCCGGCGCGGACGCCGTGGACGGAGCGGTGGCGTCCATGGCCGGCACCACCTCGCAGCCGTCCCTGTCGGCGATCGTGGCCGCCACCGACCACACCGACCGGCCCACCGGCCTCGATCTGCGGGCCGTCGGCGACCTGGAGCCGTACTGGGAGAGCGTCCGCAAGGTCTACGCCCCCTTCGAGGCCGGCCTCGCCTCCCCGACCGGCCGGGTCTACGACCACGAGATCCCCGGCGGGCAGCTCTCCAACCTGCGCACCCAGGCCATCGCGCTCGGTCTCGGCGACCGCTTCGAGGACATCGAGGCGATGTACGAGGCCGCCGACCGGATGCTGGGCCGCCTGGTGAAGGTCACGCCCTCCTCCAAGGTGGTCGGCGACCTGGCCCTGCACCTGGTGGGGGCCGGTGTCTCCCCGGCGGACTTCGAGGCGGAGCCGGACCGCTTCGACATCCCCGACTCGGTCGTCGGCTTCCTGCGCGGTGAGCTGGGCACCCCGCCCGGGGGCTGGCCCGAGCCGTTCCGCAGCAAGGCGCTGCGGGGGCGGGCCGAGGCCAAGCCGGTACCCGAGCTGAGCGCCGACGACCGCACGGGGCTGGCCAAGGACCGCAGGGCGACCCTCAACCGGCTGCTGTTCCCGGGGCCGGCGCGCGAGTTCGACACCCATCGCGCGTCGTTCGGTGACACCAGCGTCCTGGACAGCAAGGACTTCTTCTACGGGCTTCGCCCGGGCAAGGAGTACACGGTCGACCTGGACCCCGGCGTCCGGCTGCTCATCGAACTCCAGGCGGTCGGCGACGCCGACGAACGCGGCATGCGCACCGTGATGTCCTCGCTCAACGGGCAGATCCGGCCCATCCAGGTCCGCGACCGCTCGGCGGCCTCCGACGTGCCGGTCACCGAGAAGGCGGACCGGACCGACCCCGGCCACGTCGCGGCGCCCTTCGCCGGTGTGGTGACCCTCGCCGTCGCCGAGGGCGACGAGGTGGCGGCCGGTGCCACCGTGGCCACCATCGAGGCGATGAAGATGGAGGCCACGATCACCGCCCAGAAGGCCGGCACGGTCACCCGTCTCGCCATCAACCGCATCCAGCAGGTCGAGGGCGGCGACCTGCTCGTGCAACTGGCCTGACCCTGCGAATGCGCCCGCGCGCCCGGGGCCCACCCCCGTGCGCGCGGGCGCACCGCGTCCTACCTTCCGGTCACGGGAACTGCGTGACCTTGGACGGCACGGTGCTCGTCCCCGACGTGGGCGCGCCGGTGTCGTTGATGACGTGCCGGTACTGGCCCATGCCACCCAGCGAGATCACTTGGAGGTGGCGCATCCTGATGCCCGGCTTGACCGGCACCTGGAACCCGTGGTGCTGGACGATGCCCGGATCGGACGTGTAGTTGCAGTAGCTGCCCAGGGCCACCGCCTCGTGCTCGTTCACCGAGTCGGCGACCTTGTAGCCCGCGTAGCCGACGATGCCGTCGTGGGTGATGGCGGCCTCGTTCGGGGCGTCGTACGCCTTCTCGTTCTGGAAGAAGATGGTCCGTCCGCGTTCGCCGCTCCAGTACACGTCGTACTTGTTGAAGTGCTCGACGAACAGCCCCGTCGCGAGGACGTCGTCGCCGTTGACGCGCAAGCCGTAGTCGGCGCGGTTGGTCTCCCAGCCGACGCCCTCGCCGTGGTCGGCCCGCCAGATCCAGGTGTGGTCGATCAGGACGTCGTCGCTGTTGACCACAACGGAGTCGGTGGCCTTGCCCGGCCCCGCGCCGCCGATCCGGATGAACACGTCCTGCATGCTGGTGGGGTTGGCCGCGTGATCGGCGTCCGAGCCCGGCGCCCCGATCCGCAGCAGCGTGTCGGAGTTCTGCGGGCCCGCGTCGATCAGGAAGCCCGCGAGCCGCACACCGTCGACGTCGGCCACGTGCATGGCGTCGACGCCGCCGTCCGGGATGATCGTGGCCAGGCCGAGGCCCAGCACGACGGTGTTGGCGCGGTCGACCTCGATGGTCTTGTCGATGTGGTAGACCCCGGGCGTGAACAGCAGGTTGAGACCCTGGTCGAGCGCGGCGTTGATGGTCGTGGCCGTCGCGCCCGGCTTGACCACGTAGAACTGGCTGAGCGGCAGCGAGGTGCCGCCGGCGTTGGCGGGCCAGGACACCCCGCGGGCGTTGGTCCGCTTGGCGGGCACCCGCACCTTGTACTCGTCGCCGTCCAGGTAGAGGAACGGCTTCTCGCGGGAGATCGGCGTCGTGTCGAGCGTGGTGTACGGGCCGGTCTCGAAGTTGCTTGCGGGCGCGCCCTCGACTCCGGTGAACGTCATGTTCCAGACGCCGTTGGTCCAGCCGCCCACCGAGCTGTCGCGGGTGTACCACTGCTGCTGCGAGTAGGGGCCCACCGTGCCGTCGACCTTCGAGTCGGCGATGTAGCCGCCGGAGGCCCAGCCGTAGCCGTTGGGCGCGAGGTTGAGGCCGCCCTGCACGTGGATGCGGCGGAAGGGTGCCGCCTGGGCCACCGCCCAGCGGTTGGTGCCGCTCACGGGCCGGATCGCGAGGTTCTCGGCCGAACGCCAGAAGTTCTGCGTGGCGTTGCCGTTGAACCAGCCGGCGTCCACGGTGATGTCGCCGTTGAGCTGGACGTCATCCGGGTTGAGGCCCAGGCCGGAGACCGAGGTGTAGAAGCCGAGCTGGGCGTTGAGGCCGTTGTAGGTGCCCGGCTTCAGCAGGAACTGGTAGCGCCCGCTGCCGAACTGGTCCGACTCCTGCTGGGCGAAGACCTGGTCGAAGCGCTGCTGGAGGTTCGGGGTCGAGGGGTCCACGACGATGACGTTCGGGCCCAGGTCGCCGCCGCCCTCGACCGGGGGAGTGCCGGTCGTCCCGGTGTGCACGGCGAACTCCCAGAGCGAGTAGCCGTAACCCGTGGCGCGCGCGGTGCCGTACACGCGGACGTACCGGCCCGAACCGCTGACGTCGTAGGAGGCCTTGCCCCCGGTGGCGCCGGTGACGCTCTTCAGCGTGTGCCAGCTCTGTCCGTCCGAGGAGGCCTCGATCCGGAACTCCTTGGCGTGGGCGGCCTCCCAGTGCAGGTCCACCTTGCACAGGTCGCGAACCGCGCCCAGGTCGACCCGCAGCCACTGCGGGTCCGAGGCCTGGCTGGACCAGCGGGTGCCGGCGTCGCCGTCGAACGCCGCGGCGGCGGGTGTCCCGGCGTTCTCGACGGAGGAGGCGGAGGCGGGCTTGCCGCGCGCGGCGTCGGCGCTGTCGCAGGAGCCGGGGGCGGCGGGGCCGGTGGTGCCGAAGACCTGGAACTCCCACAGGGAGTAACCCCAGTCGGTGGCCCGGTGGACGCCCTGCATGCGGACGTACCGTCCCTGGCCCGAGACGTCCACGGTGTCGGTGCCGCCGTCGCCGCCGGTCACCGTCTTCGCGTCGGTCCAGGTGCTCCCGTCCGGGGAGAGCTGGATCTTGTAGTCCTTGCCGTAGGCCGCCTCCCAGTCGAGGACGACCCGGGTGACGGAGGCGGTGGCGCCCAGGTCGACCTGGAGCCACTGGTCGTCGCTCGCGGCCGACGACCAACGGGTGTTCGTGTTCCCGTCGACGGCGTTGCCCGAGGGCGTTCCGGCGTTCTCGGCCGACGACGACGTGGCCGTGCGGCCCTGGGAGAGGGGCGTGTCGGCTGCGGTGGCCGTGACAGGAGCGGGAAGGGTGACGAGCGCCGCCGTGGCGACGAGCGCGACACCCAAGGATCTGAGTCTCATCTGTGGGCTTTCTGCGGGTGCGGACAAGGAGTGGCCCAGCGCCAACCGCAGGACGCGGCGGCTTAGTTCAAGGTGTGATTTAAGTAGTGAGACCTCGATCGGGCAAGAGTCCGGGCAAGAGTTCGGGCAACTCTTCGGTCCGGGCGGCCCGGTTCGGGCCGACCGTCAGGCCGTCGGCCGGGTGAAGACCCCGGCCCGTGCCGCAGCCGCGGCGGCCTCCGCGGCGCGGTCGGCCGCCGCCTCGTCGAGCGGTTCGCCGGTGGTCAGCAGGCGGTAGTAGAGGGGGGCGGAGACGGCCCGGATCACCTCGCGGGTGTCGGTGGCCGCCGGCAGTTCGCCGCGTTCCACGGCCTGCCGGGCGCAGGGCTCCCACTCCGCGACGCGGACCTCGTAGAACCGGTGCAGGGCGGCCGCCGTCTGCGGGTCGCAGGTGGCGGCGGCCAGGACGGCCTTGAACAGGGCGCCTTGGCGGGGCTCGGCCAGCGTGCGCTGCACGAGCCGGGCGTTCGCCCGCAGGTCGCCGAGGAGCGAGCCGGACTCGGTGCGGGGCAGCGACTGCTCGGCCATGTCCGCGAGCAGATCCGCGACCAGGTGGGCCGGGGTTCCCCAGCGGCGGTAGACCGTCGTCCTGCCGACCTCCGCGCGGCGCGCCACGTCGGCCAGGTCGAGGCCGGCCAGTCCGTGCTCCGCCAGCGCGTCGCCGGCCGCCCGGAGTACGGCGGACCGCACCCGGGCGGTGCGGCCGCCGGGTCGAACGGTGCCGTGGCCTGTGCTCTCGGATGCCATAACGGGACTCCTGTTCCATTAATGGATGGCTGGTGCTAGCGTGTGTCTCACATTAACGGAACGGAAGTCCCGTTAAAAGTCGCCGTCGTGCGCGACGGCCGGACGAGGGGATGCGGTTGTGGAATACAGGAGACTGGGCGCGTCCGGGCTCATGGTCCCGGCACTGAGCTTCGGCGCGGGCACCTTCGGCGGGCGCGGCGAACTCTTCGGCGCCTGGGGCGACACGGACGCGGCAGAGGCGCGCCGGCTGGTCGACATCTGCCTGGAAGCGGGGGTGACCATGTTCGACACCGCCGACGTCTACTCCGCGGGCGCCTCGGAGGAAGTGCTCGGCGCCGCCGTCAAGGGACGCCGCGACCAGGTGCTGATCTCCACCAAGGCCGGTCTGCCGACGGGGGACGGCCCGGGGGACGCCGGGACCTCGCGGACGCGTCTGATCAAGGCCGTCGACCAGGCCCTGCGCCGGCTCGGCACGGATTACATCGACCTTTTCCAGCTGCACGCCTACGACGCGGGCACCCCGGTGCACGAGGTGCTGGCCACCCTCGACGACCTCGTACGCGCCGGGAAGCTCCGCTACACAGGCGTCTCGAACTTCAGCGGGTGGCAGCTGATGAAGTCGCTGGCCGACGCGGACACCCACGGGTACCAGCGCTACGCCGCGCACCAGGTCTACTACTCCCTCGTCGGACGGGACTACGAGTGGGAGCTGATGCCGCTGGCCGTCGACCAGGGGGTCGGAGCCGTCGTCTGGAGCCCTCTCGGGTGGGGACGGCTCACCGGCCGGATCCGCCGCGGTCGCCCCCTCCCCCCGGACAGCCGGCTGCACGCCACCGCCGACTACGGGCCGCCCGTCGCGGACGACCTCCTCTACCGCGTCACGGACTGCCTCGACGCCCTCGCGGAGGAGACCGGCCGGACCGTCCCGCAGATCGCCGTCAACTGGCTGCTGCGGCGCCCGACCGTCTCCTCGGTCCTCATCGGCGCCCGCAACGAGGACCAGCTCAGGCAGAACCTGGGCGCCGTGGGATGGTCCCTGACCGAGGACCAGGCGGCCCGGCTCGACGCCGCCAGCGCCAAGGCCGCCCCCTACCCGTACTTCCCCTACGAGCGCCAAGAGGGCTTCGCCCGGGTCAATCCGCACCCCTTGAGCCGCGCGGGCGGCCACGTGAGCGCCTCCGCCCTCGGCTGACCTGCGAGTTCCGGCGCGCGGCCCACGTCATTGTCAGTGTGGTGCCGCAGAATGCGGGTAACCGAGATCAACACCGGCCGGACCGGGTAGGCGGTCTCGAGTCACTGACCTGGAAGGGCCATTGCCGATGCCGCTTCACGCCGTCCGACCGCGGACCACCGCCTCCCGTGCCACCGCGCGCCACACCCCGCTCGGCCAGGGTGAGGCCGAGGTCCTGAGGATCGTCGCCGACGCACGCACCCCCGTCTTCGTCACCGTGCGCGAGGGCGGGCGGCGCAGGTACAGCTACTGGCGCCCGCTGGACTCCGCCACCGGCAGAGGCGGCTGCTACGTCGCGCTGCCCACCGCCGAGTGCGACGCGCTGCACGCCGCCGGGCGGATCACCCTCGGCGATCCCGTCGCCGACCCGGCGCGGACGACGTACCGGGTACGGGCCGCCCGCACACCGGCCGCACCCGTGCGCGCGCTGCCCCGGCGGGAGCGTGCCGCGTGAGCCGGGACGGGGCGGGGCGCGAGGACGGGACGCCGCGCGACGAAGAGCCCACCGAGGCGGACCTCCTCGACGGCCTGCGGATCGACGAGCGCAGACCGGAGAAGCCGGTCCTCCTCAACGCCGACCGGACCCCCATCGACACCTGGCGGGAGAACCACCCCTACGACCGCAAGGTGCGCCGGACCGACTACGAGCGGGAGAAGCGGGTCCTGCAGATCGAGCTGCTCAAGATGCAGCGCTGGGTCAAGGAGTCCGGACAGCGGATCGTGGTGCTGTGCGAAGGCCGCGACGCGGCGGGCAAGGGCGGCACCATCCAGCGCTTCACCGAACGTCTGAACCCTCGCGGCGCACGCGTGGTCGCACTGGACAAACCGACCGAGAAGGAGGCCGGCCAGTGGTACTTCCAGCGCTACGTCGCCCACCTTCCCTCCGCCGGCGAGATCGTCTTCTTCGACCGCTCCTGGTACAACCGGGCGGGTGTCGAACGCGTGATGGGCTTCTGTACCGAGCCCGAGTACCGCGCGTTCCTCGAACAGACGCCGCTGTTCGAACGCATGCTCACCGATGACGGCATCCTGCTGGTGAAGTTCTGGTTCTCCGTCTCCCGGGCCGAGCAGCGGACCCGTTTCGCGATCCGCCGGGTCGACCCGGTACGCCGCTGGAAGCTGTCGCCGACGGACCTCGCCTCGCTGGACCGCTGGGACGACTACACCGCGGCGAAGGTCGACATGTTCCGGGCCACCGACACCGAGCACGCGCCCTGGACGGTGGTCAAGAACAACGACAAGCGCCGCGGCCGGCTGGCGGCGATGCGCAGCCTGCTGGACCGCTGCGACTACCCCGCCAAGGACCACCGGGCCGTGGGCCGGCCCGACCCGCTGATCGTGGGCCCCGCCGACACCCTGCTGGAGGCCGACGAGGAACCGGCCGACCTCTCGCCGACACCCCTGGCCGAGCACGGCGACGGCCCCGGGCTCCACCCGGAATCGACCAACTGAGACGGGCCGGACGGCGGCCCCTCGGAAGCACTGCCTCCGAGGGGCCGCCGGAGGCTCAGTGCTCCAGCGGAGCGCGCAGCGCCGGGTCCGAGGCCGCGCGCCACACCTCGGGCAGCTCGCGCCGGCTCGCCTCCGCGCGAGCCCGCTCCCTGCCGTGCAGCAGCCCCCAGGTGAACGCGGACTCGCCCGCCCCGTGGGCCGCCACCCCCAGCGACCGCAGGGCGTCCTGGGCGACGACCGCGTCCTGGTGCTCGCCGAGCACCTTCTGCACCCTCTTGGACCGCTTGCCGAGCCGCGCGACGGGCTTGCCGAGCGCGGGACGCGCGACCTCGGCCGCGTAGCGGACCTTCTTGGCCGCCTTGCGCGCCTCGTGCAGCGCCGTCTCCCGCTCCGGGCCGGGCGACAGCCCGTAGGCGTGCTCCATGCGCCCGGCGAGGCGGCCGTACTCCTTGAGCACCGCCCCGGCCATCGTCCGGGCCGGCTTCCCCGACGCCTTGGTCCGCAGTGGCGGCTCCCGCAGCAGCCCCTCCAGCGCGTCGAGGAGCAGCAGGTAGCGGGGCGAATCCAGGGCCTCCCGCGTCCGCGTCAGCGCGTCGCCGCCGCGGGACACGTCCCACACCCGCAGCCGGGCGGCGACGGGGCCGAGCACCAGGTCGTCGGGCAGCTCGTCCAGCGCGGTGCCGATGCGTTCGCGCAGTACCTCCTGGTCCCGCGCCACACCCAGCTCGCCCGCCAGCCACTTGAGTTCCGCGCGCACCGGATCGGTGGTCCGGCGGTCGAGCACCGACCGGTACGAGCGCAGGCAACCGCGCAGGCGGCGGCAGGTGACGCGCATCTGGTGCACGGCGTCGGGCAGGTCGCGGCGGACCGCGGGATCCAGCGCCACCAGGGCGTCGACCTGCTCGCGCAGATACCCCAGCACGTACGAGCCGGGCGACGCCGCGACCACCTCGGCGGGCCCCGGCGCCTCCCGCCCGGTTCCCGATCCGGTGTCCCGCAGCGCGCGGGCGAGCTTCGAGGGGCTGTCGGACCGGACGACGCCCTTCTTGCGGAGCTTCTTCTCCACGCGGTCCAGCAGATCGGCGTCGGCCCCGTCCGCGAGTTCGACCTCCAGTTCGCTCCACTCGGCACGGCCGCCGCCCGGCAGCAGCGAGTCGGCGCGCACGTCGTCGAGGCTCAGCTCGGCGAGCACCCTGCCCTCCGCGTCGCGCAGCTGTCGCACGGCCCGCTTGGAGCGGATCCGGACGACCGGGCGCAGGTGAGCGCCCCGGGTGCGGGACAGGGCCAGCTCGCGCAGCGCCGGGGGCACCTCGTCGGACAGCGGGGCCCGCACCTCCTCCCGGGTGTCCCCGGTGAGCGGCAGCTTCAGGTGCCAGCCGGCGTCCGCACCGCCCGTCCGCCGGCGCAGCGTGGCCGAGGTCGCGACGAGACGCAGATCCTCGGTGTCGTGGTAGACCGCGTCCAGCTTCTCGGACGCGGCCTCGGTGACCGAGGCGACCGGACCGACACCAGTGAGGTCGGGCAGCCCGCCGGCGCCGCGGGTCGCGGGCTCGTACTTTCGTTCTGTCTCGTGCTTCGACTGGGTCATGTTGTGTCCCTGGACGGTATCCGGCGGATCAAACGCGCGCGGCGGCAGTGACACCGCGCCGGGAGGAGCGCAGGCCTGCCCCCCTTGTAAGGAGTTCCCTGTCCGGCGGCCGCTAGCCGCCGCTGACGAGCCAGGGCTGCGGGTCCGTGTAGTAGCCGTCGAGGACGACCTCGAAGTGCAGGTGCGGGCCGGTGGACAGGCCGGTGGAGCCGACCCGGCCGATCGGTGTCCCGGCCTCCACCGACTGCCCGACGGCGGTCTCCAGGGCGGACAGGTGGCTGTACGTCGTCTCCAGCCGCTTGCCCTGGATGGTCCCGTGGTCGACCACGACACGGTTGCCGTACGCGCTGGTCGGCGCCGCGAACACCACGCGTCCCCCACGCGCGGCGACGACCTGCGCACCCTGGGGCGCCGCGAAGTCCACGCCGGTGTGCAGCTTGGTCACACCGGTCAGCGGATGCTCGCGGGATCCGTAGGGCGACGTGATGGTGAGCGGGCTGACGGGGGCGGTCAGCAGGGCGCCGGCCGCACCGCCCGCACCGGCGGGATCCTCCCGGTCGAGCGCCTCGTAGCGGGGGAGCAGCTTGTGGACCTCGGCGAGATAGGTCTCCGCCTCCGCCGGGACGCGTCCCGCCTTCGTCACGGCGTCCGTTCCGGTCGCGTACGCGGCCAGCGTCAGGTCCACGAGGTCGCCGTTGACCCGGCCCTCGGTGCGCAGCTCGGTCACCTTCTCGGCCAGGGAGCAGTCCCGCCGGCCCAGCGCCATGATGGCGTCCGCCGGTTCGCGCGGCGAGGCCTTGCCGTTGCCGTCGTCGTCCTTGCCCCAGGTCCGCCACTCGGAGTCGGTGAAGGCGGCGATGCCCTTCTGCCCCGACAGCTCGTCCGTGTCGTCGCTCCAGCCGGAGAGCTGGTCGATCTGGGCGGCGAGCACGGACGGGTCGAGGACGGTGCAGGCCGAGGCCGCCTTGCGCAGCCACGGGATGTAGGAGGGGTCGACGTCGACTCCCGATGACCGTTTCGAGTCCGAGTCGTCGGGCCAGGGGTTCGGCAGTCCGCCCGTCAGCGCGAGGAAGGAGGCCACACCGATGACGGTCACCAGAGCCGGCAACAGCAGCAGGGTGAGGAGTCCGGGACCCCGGCGCCTCCGCTTCCGCTCCGGGGGCTGTTCCGCCTGCTCCGGCGGTGCCTCGTCCGTGTGGCCGGTCGCCTCCGCCACGGTCAGCCGCTCGTCGTTCACCTGGCCGCTCGCCGGGACGTGATGCTCACCCAAGGACGGTAACGCGGTGGTGCCGGTGAGTCAGGAGACGCCGAGGCAGAAGGAGCTGCCCGAACGGGCAGAGCCGGCCGAGTGCGGCGACCGCTAGGCCGCCGGGTCTGGCCGGGACCGGATTACTTCGATAGCTTGCTGGTGCGGCCCCGTGTCATCCCCCGTACGCGGGGCCGCACCAAGCGTCCGCGTCACGAGCCGATCGTGACCACCTCACCGGTACGGCGGGCCCGTTCGGCGGCCCAGACGACCCGGTGGGTCGCCAGACTCGCGGCCGCGTCCGACGCCAGGGCGCTCGCGTCACCGGTGGCGACCGCGTCGAGGAACGCGTCGACCAGCGCCTCGTCCCCGCCGCCGTGCCCGTCGGCCGCCGAAGCCCCGGCCGTGACCTCGGGATCGACCACCGACTCGGCGCCCGTGCGGAAGTCGACCAGCCGGATGCTCGTCCCGTCCCCTTCGGCGAAGCCGTGCGTGCCGTGCAGCCGGGTGCGCCGGTGCCCCATCGGCGTGAAGGCGCTCATGGTGAACGAGCAGGTGGCGCCGTCGGCGAACTCCATGGCGACGACCTGGTGGTCCACGACGTCGTTGTCGCAGGCGTACACACAACGCCCGTAGGGGCCGGTGCGCAGCGCCCGCTCCACGCCCTCCTCGGTGAAGGTGTCCGTCACCGCCGACAGCGGCCAGAACTCGCTGTCCGCGTCGCCCAGACAGCCGAGGTAGAGCCGCTTGGCCGAGTACGGGCAGTCCGCCTCGACCGAACAGTCCAGGCACCGTGCGGCCGCCCCGGCGGGCGCGGCGTCGGCGCGGAAGTGGGTGAGCGAGCCGAAGGAGGAGACCCGCCGCGGGGCGCTGCCGACGAGGTGGACCAGCCAGTCCACGTCGTGGCACGCCTTGGTGAGCAGCATCGGTGCCGAGGTGTCGCTTCGGCGCCAGTTGCCGCGCACGAACGAGTGCGCCTGGTGCCACCAGCCGACCGGCTCCAGGTGCTCCACACTCGTCAGCCTGCCGATCCGGCCGCTGTCCAGCAGGGACTTGAGGGCCCGTGTGTAGGGCGTGTACCGCAGGACGTGACAGACCGCGAGCATGATCCCGGCCCGTTCCGCGGCCTCGGCCATGGCCTTCGCGTCCCGCTCCTCGGTCGCCATCGGCTTCTCCAGCAGCAGGTGGTAGCCGAGCCCCGCCAGCCGCACCGCGGGCGCCGTGTGCAGGCGGTCCTGGGTGGCGACCACCGCAGCGTCCGCCAGCCGTTCCCGCCCCGCCAGCTCCTCCCAGCCGGTGTACAGGCGGTGCGCCGGCACGCCGAACTCCCGTCCGGCCGCGGCCCGGCGCACGGGGTCCGGTTCGGCCACCGCCACCACCTCGCCCGCGCCGGTGTCCTGGGCGTGGCGTGCGTACGTCAGCCCGCGCAGACCGGCACCGACCAGCGCCAGCGTCACTCGGGGCATCGTCCCGCCTCCCTCGTCGTGTTCGTCGTGTTCGCAGAGTCGGTCGATTCGGTCGATTCGGTCGGGTCGGTCGCGCCGGCTCAGCGGCCGAGCACCGCCCGCAGCCCCGGCTGGAGCCGGTCACCGTGGGCGCGGACCATGGCGTCGCACAGCTCCCAGATCTGCTCGACCCGCAGCGTCGCCGCCGTCGCCGGGTCGGTCATCGCGGCGTGCCTGATGTGCCGCGGGTCGTCCTCCGTCGCGGCCCGCACCACCAGGTCGGTGGTGCTCAGGTAGGTGCGGTTGAGGGCCGCCAATTGCGGGGGCAGCGCGCCGATCCGGGTGGGCTGGATGCCCGAGGAGTCGACCAGGCACGGTACTTCGACGGCGCCGCGGGCGGGGAGGTTGTCGATCAGGCCGTGGTTGGGCACGTTGCCGTAGATCGTGCGGGGCGTGCCGGTCACGATGCTGTGGATGATCTGCGGGGCGTACTCCATGGTGCCCTCGACGGTGAGCGGCGCGCCGCAGGCCAGCGCAGACCGGGTCCGCTCGTACTCGGCGACGTTCTCGTCCACGATGTCCAGGTAGGCGCCGACGGGCAGCCGCAGCCGGTCGATCTCGCTGTCGTGGTGCAGGTACCAGGGGACGTACTCGGAGGAGTGCTCGCTGGTCTCGGTCGGGTACGCGCCCAGGCGCCGGTACATGTCGACGCGGACCCGCCGGCGCAGCTGCTCGTCCTCGGCGATCAGGGCGTCGAGCCGCGGGTACAGGTCGCTGCCGCCGTGCTCCAGACGGAGCACCCACGCCTGGTGGTTGACGCCCGCGGCCCGGTAGGTGACCTCCTCGTAGGGGACCTTGAGCAGGTCGCACAGGCTCTGGATGGTCCAGTGGACGGAGTGGCACAGTCCCACCACCCGGGTCAGGCCGGTCGCCTCGGCGAGGTACTGGACGTTCATCGCCATCGGGTTGGTGTAGTTGAGCAGCCAGGCGTCCGGGCACAGCTCGGCGATGTCCCGACCCAACTCCCTGAGCAGCGGGAAGGTGCGCAGGGCGCGGAAGATGCCGCCCACGCCGAGGGTGTCGCCGATGGTCTGGCGCAACCCGTACCGGGCCGGCACCTCGAAGTCGGTGCGGGTCGCCTCCCGCATGCCGACCTGCACGATGTTGATGACGAAGTCGGCGCCGGCGAGGGCCTCGCGGCGGTCGGCGTGCGCGGTGACACGGGGGCGGGCGCCGCGTTCGGCGGCGATGTACTCGGCGGCGGCCCGCGCGGTGGACAGGCGCTCCGCGTCGATGTCGTGCAGCGCGATGTGCGCGGACTTCAGCTCGTCGAACGCGAAGAGGTCGGCGAGCAGGCCCTGGGTGAAGACGACGCTGCCGGCTCCGATGAAGGTGATCTTGGGGGCGGTCGGCTGGGCGGTGCTCATGCGGGGTTCTTTCCGTTGCGGGTGACCTGGGCGAACGCTTCGTCCCAGGTGGGCTGGGCGGTCGTGCCGCCGTGGGCGCGGGTGGACAGCGCGCCGCAGACGGCGGCGAGTTCGAGGGCGTCGGGCAGGGTGAGCCCGGCGAGGAGGGCGGCGACGAAGCCGGCGTCGAAGCTGTCGCCGGCGCCCACCGTGTCGACGGGCCGCGCCGGGATGCCCGGCGTGGAGAGCAGGGTGCTGCCGTCGTGGCACAGGGCGCCCTCGGCCCCGTTCTTGACGACGACCGTCGGTCCTCGCTCCGCGAGGGCGGCGGCGGACTCGCCGAGGTCCGTCGTGTCGAGTCCGGCGAGCCGCCGCGCCTCGGCCGCGTTGGGCAGCAGGTAGTCGGTGTGGGCGAGCACGGCGTCGAGACCGGGCGGGTCCCAGCGCCCCGAGGGGTCGTCGTTGGTGTCGAGGGAGGTCGTCGCGCCGTTCGAGCGCGCGGCGCGCAGCAGGCCGGGCAGCCCGGCGGCGAGGCCGGGCAGCAGGAAGTACGACGCTGCGTGCACGTGACGGGCCGCGGCCAGCAGGTCGGCCGGGACGTCGGAGGCCGTCGTGGACCGCAGGGTTCCCGGCGCCGTGACGATGGCGCGGTCCCCCTCGGCCAGGGTCAGAACGACGGTGAGCGGCGTGGGCAGGCGCGAGTCGGTGCGCAGGGCGGTGGTGTCGACGCCGTGCGAACGGAGGCTGTCGCGCATGTACCGGCCCGCGTCGTCGTCGCCGACGCGTCCGGCGAACGCCACCCGCAGACCGAGGCGGGCGGCGCCGCACGCCATGATCGCGGCGGAGCCGCCGAGGGTGAGGGCGCCAACGGCGACGAGTTGTTCGCGCTGCCCGAAGGCGAGCGGGGCGTCGAGCGGCCCGAGGACGACGTCGGGATTGGCGTCGCCGACGACGAGCAGGTCGAGGGTGTGCGACATGGGTCTTCCCTGGGGTGGCTGAGGCGGGAGAGGTGCGGCGGGGGAGGGCGGGACGTCAGCCCTTGAGACCACTGGAGGTGATCGACTGGATGAAGGTCTTCTGCGCGCCGAGGAAGGCGAGCAGCACGGGCAGCACGGTGATGACGTTGCCGGCCATCACCGCGGCCCACTGGGTGTGGTGCTGTCCCTGGAAGGTGGTCAGGCCCAGTTGCAGCGTGTACTGCGTGTCGTGGTTGATCGCGATCAGCGGCCAGGTCAGGTCGTTCCACGTGGTGAGGAAGGTGAGCACGGCCACCGTGCTCAGCGCGGGCCGCGACAGCGGCAGCACGATGCGGAACAGCACCCGCAGCCGGGAGCAGCCGTCGATCCAGGCGGCCTCCTCCAGCTCCCTGGGCAGCGAGAGGAAGAACTGCCGCAGCAGGAAGACCGCGAACGGGGTGACCAGTGACGGCACGATCAGCGCGCCCAGGGTGTCGATGAGCCCGAACTTCTTCATCACCAGGAACGTCGGGATCATCGTCAGCTGGAACGGCACCGCCATGGTGGCGAGCATCAGCCCCAGCAGCACCCGGGACCCCGCGAACCGCATCCGGGCGAAGGCGTACCCGGCGAGCGAGCCGAAGACGAGGTTCGCGGTGACGGTGACCGCCGAGACGATCAGCGAGTTGGCGAACCAGCGGGGGAACATCGCGTTGCCCAGCACGTAGCGGTAGCCGCCGAGATCGATGCCGGACGGCCACAGGGCCGGCGGGAAGCGGTTGATCTCCGCGTTGCTCATCACCGAACTCAGCAGCAGCCAGACCAGCGGCACGGCGAAGGTGAGGGCGAGCGGCGCGAGCAGCAGGTGCCACGGACTGAACGGGAGCCGCCGCCGGTGCCGTTCGATGCCGGCGGGCTTCGACGCAACGGTGTGGAGGGTGTCGGGCCGGGTGGAGGTCGCCGTCATGATCGGGCCCCTTCGAGACGGTGGCGTCCCCGACGCCGGACGATGCGGACGGACCCGGCGACCAGGGCGAGGGCGACGGCCAGGACGTACGCGGCCGAGGCCCCGTATCCGGCGGTGGCGTTCTTGAACGCCTGCTCCCAGATGAAGTAGACGATCACCGTGGTCGAGCCGAGCGGGCCGCCCTTGGTGGTGACGTACACGAGGTCGAAGACCTGGAGGGACTGGATGGCCTGCCACACCACCAGGAAGACGGTGACCGGCGTGAGGGTCGGCAGCGTGACGTGGCGCAGCAGATGCCGGCGGCCGGCGCCGTCGAGGCGGGCCGCCTCGACGAGGGACTGCGGCACGTCCTGGAGGGCGGCGAGGTAGACGACGACGCAGAACCCGGTGCCGCTCCACAGGGTGATCGCCACCAGCACCAGCAGCGCCTGGGACGGATCGGAGAGGAAGCCCTGCGACGAGATGCCGAGGCGGTGCAGCACCGAGTTGGCGGCGCCGAACTCCGGGTCCAGGATGAAGGAGAACAGCACGCCCTGCGCCGTCGCCGACAGGACGAACGGCACGAAGATCAGGGTGCGGTAGAGGCCGACCAGGCGGAAGCGCCGGTTCAGCACCAGGGCGAGGGCCAGTCCGAAGAACATGCTCAGCGGCACGTACAGGACCGTGTAGAGCAGGGTGTTGCGGACCGCCTGACTGAAGTCGGGGTCCTGGGCGAGGGCGCGGTAGTTGTCGAGGCCGACCCAGCGGCTCGGCGTCACCAGGTCACTGGCCTGGAAGGACAGTAGCAGCGACCAGACCACGGGCACGATGCTCAGGCCCAGGACGATGAGGACCGCCGGTGAGACGAAGGCCCAGGCGGTGCCCGTCTCGCGCCGGCGCTTGCGGCGCAGGGCACGTGGCTCGGGCGGCGATCCCGCGAGGGTGATGGGTCGGGGGAGGCGCGGCATGGCGGTGTGGCTCCTCAACGCGGTATGAGCAGGGCGGCGTTGGCGTCGTCGGCGCAGGCACGCAACGCCTTCTCGGGAGTGCCGCGCCCCAGGAGCACGGCGACGATCGCCTGCCCCAGCGCCTGCGAGACCTCCGGGTACGCCGGGTGGACGGGGCGCACGCGCGCCGTCTCCAGGGCCTTGGTGAACACGGCCAGGCCCTCGGTGCGGGCGACCTTGTCCTGCCAGGCCGGCAGGGACTCGGTGCGGCGGCTGAGCGGGAGGCTGCCGGCCTCGATGTCCCAGCGCACGTCCTGCTCGGGCCGCGAGAGCCAGTCCAGGAAGGTGCGGGCGGCGCGGGACCGCGCCTCGCCGTTGTCGAACACGGTCCAGGTGTCGGGTCCCGAGATGGTCACCGGGCGCCCGCTGAAGGTCGGCAGGGGAGCGACGTGGTAGTCGATCTCCGCGTGCTCGACGTCGGGCAGCTGCCAGGGACCGGTGACCACCATGCCCATGCGGCCGGACAGGAACACCTGGTACATCTGCTCGCTGCCGGGCTTGGGGTCGATGTAGACGCTCTTGTCACGGACCAGGCCGGCCACCACCTCCAGCGCGCGGGTGCCGGAGTCGGAGAAGCCGATGCCCTTGCCGCTGTCGTCGACGACGTCGCCGCCGAGGTCCCAGATCATCGGCCACAGGCGCCACACGGTGTCCTCGTCGCCCGTGCCGGGCCAGCCGGTGCCGAACCGGCCGCGGCCGCTGTCGGTCAGGCGACGCGCGCAGGTGACGAAGTCCTGCCAGCTCCAGCCGGCCTCCGGCAGCGGCAGGCCCGCCTCGCGGAACAGCTTCTTGTTGCAGACCACGGCGAGTGAGTCGAGCAGTGCCGGAGCGGCCCTGACCCGCCCGTTGATCGTCACGGCCTCCCGGGCCGCCGCCCAGTGGCTCTTCCACGGCACGGGACCGGACTCGACCTCCTCGGTCAGATCGACGACCTGCGGGCTGCGGGCCACCCGCGCCAGGTCCGAGCCGAAGATGTAGGCGATGTCCGGGTAGGACCCGGCGGCGAGGGCGGCGGTCACCTTCTGGAGCATCACGTCCGACAGCACCCCGCCGCCCATCGACACCTTGGGGCGCGGGTGACCGCGCTCGAAGTCGGCCACCAGGCCCTGCAGGACCTTCTTCGCGGTGTCGGCCTGGCCGTGCCACATCTCGATGGTGACCGTGCCGTCGGGGCCGACGCCGTCATCCCTGCCGGCTCCGCAGCCGGTCAGCGTGGTGCCCGCGACCGCCGTGAGCGCCGCGCCTGAGGCCGACCGCAGCACCCTCCTGCGGGAGGGTCCCGCGGCACGTCGGACCGCATCCATCTGTACCTCCAAGGACTGGCCGTGGGTAAAGTCAGCAGGTCTCACGGACGTAGGAGCTGCTGCCCTTCGGCGAGACGTCCAGGTCGCGCCGGACGATGCTGAGCGTGTCCGCGAACCCGGAGCAGGCCTTCGACAGGCCCTCGGCGGTGTACTCGATGACGATCACGTGGTCGCCGAACTCGGCCGTGTAGTCGCCGCACTCGTCCCACTCGCCGCACTCCTCGGCCACCGCGAAGTCCAGACCGTTCGCCACGCGGTTCCCGGCGAGTTCGACGGTGTTCTTCTGACCGATGGCCAGCCCGTCGGCGTGCGCGCGCTCCGCGAGCAGCTTGATGAACGCCTGGGCGTCGGCGGCGTCGAGGAGCTTGTGCGAGCGGGTGTAGCTGTCGTAGTTGTCCGGCTCGACCGCCTGGAAACCCTTGTCCCCGCAGCTGTCGATCCAGGTGCCGATCTTCTCGGCGACGCGCTCGCGCTTGTCGGCGGTGCGCAGGTCGAGCAGGGCCTCCTTCCACTCGGTGTCGTAGACGATGTCGCCGCCCGCGTCGCGCAGCAGCAGGTCGTCGTCCCACTCGTCCTCGGCACCGCGCTGCGCCTGGAAGGCGTTGACGTAGCAGATGTTGTAGAGGCCCGCCGCGGGGGAGGCCGTGTGGTCGCGGCTGACCACCCGTACGCCGGCCGGCGGGGTGTAGGCGCCGCCGATCTGGTAGTCGAAGTCCGCGTGCGCGGGGGGCGGGGCCGGTACCGCGGCCTCGGCCGGGGTGCTGCCCGGGACGAGTGCGGCGGCGGTGGCGAGGACGGCGGCGGCGCAGACGCCCGCCAGAACCGGCTTCTTCGAGGTGTGCACCTGCGTGCGGCTCATGGTTCGAGCTCCGGAGGGTGGTGGGCACGGCCCCGCCTCGGACGCGCATGGCAGTCCTGGCGACTCAGTCCGGGCTCCTGGCGTCGAGCCAGCTACCGGCTGGGCGTACCTCTGCCGCCGATCGCATGACATCGGCGTTGACCGGGAGTAAATCGACCGGATCCAGCCCCTGTCAAGGGTTCGAAATGAGAGAGTCGGTGCACGAAGGTGATCGAAGAACCTTCATTCAGCGCAGAATAAATCATGATGCGTCGGTCGGCGGAACACCGGGAACGATGGGAGGGAGCCAGGCCGGAGCCGTGATCACCGGGTGGCCGCGGGGCTGGTAGCGTCGCGTGGTCGCGGCGGGCGGCGCGAGAGAGGTGTCGGTGCGTGGGAGAGCGGCAGGACCGTGAGTGGGTGGCGATGACACCGGGCGACTTCGACCGGGACGCCCCGCTGGTCCTCAACGTGGGCACCGGTCCCGCCACCGTGCCGGCCGAGCCGGACGAGTACGGCACCGCCCCCCTGTTCGGGGAGGAGGCGCCCGCCCCGGGCACCCGTCCCCGCAACCGGCGGGGACGGCCGGCACCCGCCCAGGAGCGGCTGTTCTGACCGTCCCCGCCAGGGGTCAGGAGGCGGGAACCTCGTCCACGAAGTCCGTACCGGCGTCCCGGTACCCGGCGACCTTCGCGGCCACCTGGGCCGGGGTGAGCACCTGGTCCTTGACGTGCAGGACGTAGTCGACCTGCTGGTCGTAGGCGCGCGGGGCCGTCGACGTCTGGCCGTTCAGGTCGATCAGCCACTGGTTGAAGTTGATCGACATCGGCCGCTCGGGCAGGTACTGCGCGTCATGGGTGCCGAAGTGCTGCCCGTCCACGTAGTACCTGATGGCGCTGTCGTCGATCGTGACGACCAAGTCGTGCCAGCCCGCGTAGCTCCGGCGCTGCTCCGAGTGCTGGTTGACGGCCTGCCAGGGGTCGGGGTTGTAGGTCTCCCAGGACGTCGTGTACAGGATGTTCGCCGGCTCGCCCCACCCGCCGTTGGGCAGGTACTCGAAGTCGTACTCGGCGTAGTCGTCGGCCATCGGCGCCTTGAGGTCGTTGATGGTGAAGAACGTCTGCACCAGGTGGTCGCCGTCGGGCCCCGACCTCGGCGCGTCGGAGAACTTCACGCGCGCGGCGTAGGTGCCGTTCCGGAACTTCGTGGCCCTGGTGAGGACCTCGGTGTGGGTGGTGGACGCGCCGGTCCCCGCCGTGGAGGTCTCCAGGTTCATCACCGAGTTGCCCCCGGACGAGACGAAGGTGACCTTCGACGGGTCCCAGGTGGCGCCGGGGACGCCGGGGCCGCCGGAGTTGGCGCGCACGCTCCAGCCGTGCGCGGAGATCGCGGGGTCGGTGTGCGAGCCGTAGTCGAAGTCGTCGAACAGCGCCTGCCCGTCGCCGGGCGGGTCCGTGGGATCGGTGGGGTCGGTCGGGTCGTTGCCCTCGGGGGCCGTGCCCCACACGGTGGCACCGGCGAGCTGAGCGGTGACCTTGTCCCAGCTCGCGTACGACGTCTGGGCGCCGTTGAAGGAGTAGTCGTCGCTCTGCCGGACCGTCTGCCAGTTGGTCCGGTGGAACCGCAGCTGGAGGTCGCCGGTGTCCGCGCCGGGCGCCAGTGTGCCGGCCGCCTGGGTGAAGCCGACCTCCAGGTAGCGGTCGGCGGTCGCCGTCGGGTTGCTCAGCGTGCCGAACGTGCCGGTGACGACCGAGCAGCCGCGCACCGCCCAGGAGCAGGCGAAGCGGTAGGAGTCGCCCGGCGAGTCGGCCTTGAAGTAGTAGCGGACCTTCACCTGGCTGAGCTGGACGGGGGAGGAGCCGGTGTTGCGGACCTTCAGCCAGGGTTCCGTCTGGTCCGCGGTGGCCCCGCCCGCGCTGGTGCGGTACTGGACGCTGAGGCCGTCCGCCGCGGGGGCGGCCTGGGCGGGGAGGGCGGTCAGGGCACCGCCCCCGAGGAGCGCCGCCAGGGCGAGCGCGAGCCGGACGCGCCCGGGGCCGGTGCGGCTGGTGTTTCGGCCGGGGAGTCGGCCGGTGGGTCGGTCGTTCATCGGTAGTCCTTTCGGCAGGGCTTCCGCGGGTGCGGGAGCGTGGGGGGTGTGAAGCTCGGGGCGTGGAGCGCCGGCACGGGGACCGGCGGGTCGGCGTGCGGCACGTCCAGGGCGTCCAGGCGGGCCCGGTGCCCGGCCAGCCGGGACGTGAAGTCCCGCCAGCCGGACGTGCCGTCCCAGACCCGCTCGGCGAGCGCGCACAGCCGCGGGTAGGTGAGGTACTCGACGTGGGCCCCGGTGGGCACGAACTCGGTCCACAACTGGCCCTGGGCGCCCAGCACCCGGGACGCGTCCTCGGGCGCCGGCGGGGTGAGGTCGACGTCGTACACCGCGCGCAGGTCGACGATCCCGCCGGGCTGGCCGGGCGGTTCCCCGGGGCCGGGGCCGCGCGGGTAGTCGAAGTACGTCGCCCGGTGGTCGGCGTGCACGACCTCGTGCCCGCGCCGTGCCGCCGCGTGCGCGTGGCCGGGTTCGCGCCAGCTCATCACCGTGCAGTCCAGGGGGAGGGTGACGCCGTTCTCGGCCCACACGACCGGCCGGCGGCCCGCGCCCACCAGGTGCTCGGACATGCGGGCGATGAACCAGGGGTGCAGGGCGCGCGGTCCCGGCAGCCCTTCCCGGGCGGCCCGGGCGCGCGCCGCCGCACTGCGCTCCCACTCGACGGTGGGGCACTCGTCGCCCCCGATGTGGACGTACGGCGCGGGGAAGACGTCCATGACCTCGTCCAGGACGGTCCGGAAGAAGTCCAGGACGTGGTCGTCGGTGCCCAGGACGTTCTCGCACACCCCCCAGTGGGTCCACACGCCCAGGCGCCGTCCGGGATCGGTGCCCAGCTCGGGGTGGGCGGCCAGCGCGGCGCGGACATGTCCGGGCAGCCCGATCTCCGGGAGCACGCTCACGCCGCGCCCGGCCGCGTACGCCACCAGGTCCCGCAGCTCCGCCCGGGTGTAGGAACCGCCGTGCGGGACGCCGTCGAAGCGGTCACTGCCCGCGGGCCCCGCCATCGACTCCGCCCGCGCTCCGCCGACCTCGGTCAGCCGCGGATACGCGGCCACCGGCATCCGCCAGCCCTGGTCGTCGGTGAGGTGGAGATGGAACACGTTCAGCTTGTGCAGCGCCATCAGGTCCACGTAGCGCCGCAGGTAGGACACCGGCTGGAAGTGCCGGGCGACGTCGAGCATGGAGCCGCGCCAGGCGTACCGGGGCACGTCGGTGATCTCCACCGCGGGCAGCTCCCACGGCACCCCGCGCACCGGCCGCCCGGACAGGGCCTCGTACGGCAGGAGTTGCCGCACCGTCTGCACGCCGTGCAGGAGTCCGGCCGGGCGGGCGGCGCGCAGGAGGACGCCCTGCGGGCTGACGGTCAGGCCGTAGCCCTCGTCGCCGAGGCCGGTCAGGGCGGGGTCGAGGGCGAGGACGAAGGCGCCGTCGGCGGCCGTCGGCAGGGGCAGCGCCGTGGCGGGGGCGAGGAGGGTGCGCAGCAGGGCGGCGGCCGGTCCGGCGCCCGGGGTGACCCGCAGCCGGGTCGTGTCGTCGAGGCGGAAGCGGCCGGCACGGGTGGAGAGGCGCCGGGGGCGGGGTACGAGGGCCAGTTCGGGGCGTGGCAGGTCCACGGGACGGCTCCGGTGGTCGGCGGTGCGCGGCGGGCGGGGGAGGGCGGGGAGGGCCGTACGGGTCAGCCCTTGACGCCTCCTGAGGCGAGCCCGGCCGTCACATGGCGTTGCAGGGCGAGGAAGACGACCAGCGCGGGGAGGGCGAAGAGGGTGGAGGCCGCCATGGTGGCTCCCCAGTCGGTGCCGAACGTCGACTGGAACGAGGAGAGCCAGACCGGCAGCGTCCGGCTGTCCTGCTGCTTGATGATGAGGAAGTTGGCGTAGGTGAACTCGTTCCACGCGGTGATGAAGCCGAACAGCGAGGTGGCCATCAGACCGGGCGCCAGCAGCGGGAAAGCGACCTTGCGGAAGGCGGCGCCCCGGGTGCACCCGTCCACCTGCGCGGCCTCCTCCAGTTCGGGCGGGATGCCCGCGATGAAGCCGCGCAGCACCACCACGGTGAACGGCAGTGTGATCATGAAGTAGATGAGCGTCAGCGTCGGCAGGCGGTCGAGCATGCCGGTGTCGCGGGAGATGATGTAGATCGGGATGATCAGCGACTCCCAGGGCGCCATCTGCGCGATGAACACTGCCAGCATGAACTGCCGGCGCCCGCGCCAGCGCATCCGGGCCACGGCGTAGGCGGCGCCGAGGGCGACCAGCAGGGCGAGGAGCACGGCGCTGAGGGTGACCAGGATGCTGTTGCGCCAGAACAGCGCGAACCCGTCGGCGCCGACGGCCCGCCGGAAGTGGTCGAGCGTCCACGCGCCGGGGATCAGCCGGGGGTCGTACGACTGGATGTCCGTGGACGGTTTGAGGGCCGTCGTGACCATCCAGTACACGGGGAACAGGCAGACCACGACGGTGAGCAGGGCCGCCGCGTGGAGCGGGAGGCGGCGCAGCGCGCGGCGGGGCGCGCGGCGCGGCGAGGGGTGCGGGGTGCTCACAGCTGCTCGCCCTCCTGACGGAAGAGTTGGCGGAAGTACAGGACGAGGACGCCGCTCATCAGCAGGACCGTGAGCATCGAGGCGGCCGACCCCAGGTCGTAGCGCTGCCCGGCCAGCGCGGTCTGCACGGCGTACACCGGCAGGATGGTGGTGGCCTCGCCGGGGCCGCCCCGGGTCATCACCCAGATCTGCACGAACGCCTTGAACGTCCAGATGACCTCGAGCGACAGGACGAGCATGAAGATCGGCTGGATCAGCGGGAAGGTGACGGAGCGGAAGACGCGGGTGCCGCCCGCGCCGTCCATCCGCGCCGACTCGTACAGCTCGGCCGGTACGGTGACCAGCGCCGAGTAGAGCGTGATCGCCGCGAACGGCACGGACTGCCAGACGATCAGCACCACCACGATGGCGAACGCGGTGCCGCCGTGCGCGAACCAGGTGTATCCCTCGTACGAGTCGAGGCCGAGGCCGGTCAGGGTCTCGTTGACGATGCCGAACTCGGAGTGGAACAGCCACTGGAAGACGGTGGTGGCCGCGACCACCGGGACCGCCCAGACCAGGACCAGGGAGCTGAGGACCACGGTCCTGGCCACCCTGCCCAGCCGCTCGGTCATCAGCGCGACCAGGGTCGACAGGACCATGATGGCGACCACGCAGACCGCCATGAAGACGAAGGTGCGGCGCACCACCTCCCAGAACTCCGGGTCGCCGAGCAGCGTCCGGTAGTTGCGCAGCCCCACGAACTCGGCATCACCCAGGATGAGTTGGCGCAGCCGGAAGTCCTGCACGGAGATGAGCACCGCGCGGGCCAGCGGATAGAGCAGCAGGTAGAGCATGCCCAGCACGGCGGGCGCGATCAGCAGGTACGGCCACAGCGCGCCCCGGCCCGTCCCGCCGCGTCCCCGCACGCCCCCGGACGCGGCGGGCGGACGGCGACGGGCTGCCTCGCGCGGCACGCTCCGCTCACGGACGGTCGACACGGCGCCTCCTGTTCCCTCGGATCGTCGGGTCGCGGTCAGGAGCCGCTGTTGAGGGTGTCGGTGATGGTCCGGGACGCCTTTGCGGCCCCGGACGCCGCGTCCTCGCCGGTGAGGACGGCGGTCATGTACTCCTTGACCGGGTTCTTGGCCTCGACCGCCGCCCACTGCGGGGTGTTGGGGGTGGCGTGTCCGTTCGCGGCACCGGCCGCCATGGCCGCGGTGCCCGGGTCGCCGGAGACGGCGTCCGCCAGCGTGGTCTTGTTCGGTACGTAGCTCATGGCGACCGCGAGCTTCTTCTGCCAGGCGTCGCCGGTCAGTTCCCGGATGAAGGTGAACGCCTCCTCCTGGTGCGCGGCGACGGCCGGGACGACCAGGTCGGAACCGCCGGTGAAGACGGCGCCGGGCCGGTCGGCGGTCTTGCCGGGAATCGGGAAGAAGCCGAGCTTCCCCTTGAGTTCGGGGTTCTTCTCCTCGATGACCTTGGCACCGCCGGGGACCGCGATGATCTGGGCGACCTGGCCCTTGGCCATCACCTCCGCCTGCGGCGGCTGGGACTCGTCCGAGTCCTTGGGGCCCTTGCCGAGGGCCTGGAGGCGCTGGTAGAAGTCCATCGCCCGCAGCGCCCCGGGGCTGTCCAGGCCGCCCTTCCAACCGCCGCCGGACTTCACGGCCAGGTCGCCCCCCTCGTCCCAGACGAAGCCCGACAGGACGTACCAGTTCTGTCCCGGCAGATAGATCCCCTGGGTGCCGCCCTCGTCGAGCTTGCGGGTGGCGGCGATCCACTGGTCCCTGGTCCTGATCGAGGCGGGGTCAACGCCCGCCTTCTCGAACAGGTCGGTGCGGTGGATGACGACCCGGTTGGCCGCGTAGTAGGGGATGCCGTACTGCTTCCCGTCGTACGCCCCGGGCTCCGCGAGCCCCTTCAGCCAGTCGCCACCGCCCAGTTCGTCCACCCGGTCCGAGAAGTCGGTGAGGCCGCCGCTCTGGGCGTACTGGGCGACCTGGGTGTTGCCGACCTCGATGACATCGGGGGCGTCGTTGCTGGCCAGGGCGGCCGTGACCTTCTCACCGATGCCCTCCCACTCCTGGATCTGGATCTTCAGATCGATGTCGGGATGGGCCTTCTCGAAGCCCGTCTCGAACTCCTTCTGGAAGCCGGCCGAGACGCTGTCGCGCATGAGCCACACGTCGAGGGCGGTCCGGCCGGACCCGGCGCCGTCCGAGGAGCCGCCGGAGGAACAGGCGGCGAGCCCGGCACCGAGCACCAGGGTGGAGAACAGGGCGAGGGAGCGGTACTTCACGGTTCACCTCTGGGAGAGCTGGAAGGGACGACGCACCCGCACTTGACCAGTAAGGGGCGCAGGGCTTACCAGTCGGCGTCGGTCGAAGGTGGCATGGACCAATGAGGGCGTCAACCCCTCGCGTGCCTAAGGGATTTCAGCCGTGTAGGCCCGACGAGTGGCTGGATCACGAGCTAGGTGGACAGGTAAGCTCGGTTGACCAGCAGACCAGTTACGGGAGTACTGCATGGAGATCGACGCCGCCGCCTCCGGTGCGGTGCTCAAACGTGAGCGCGTCCGCGACGCGATCCTGGAACTCGTCGAGGAGCGGCGCCCGGGGGACGCCATCCCCTCCGAACGCACCCTGTGCGCCGAACTCGGCGTCTCCCGGCCCACGCTGCGTGCCGCGGTCGACGAACTGGTGGTCGCCGGACTGCTGGTGCGCGAGCACGGCCGGGGCATGTTCGTCGCCGCCGAGAAGATCACCCAGGAACTGGTCTCGGACCGGCGGGCCTTCAGCCTCCCGCAGGCCGCGGGCGCCTGGACCAGCAGCCTCCTGGAGGTCCGCACCCTCCCCGCGGGCGCCCGGGTGGGCCGCAAGCTGCGCATGTCGCCGGCGGCGCGGATCCACTACGTGGCCAGGCTGCGGCTGGTGGACGGAGCGCCCATGGCCATCGAGTACCTGCACGTACCGGCCGACCTCGTCTCGGACCTGACCAGTGAGGAACTGGAGCAGGGCGACCTGTACGCGCACCTGGCCGAGCGGCACGACGTCCGGGTCAGCGAGGCCGTGCAGTCGATCGAGCCCACCGTGGTCACCCGGGCCGAGGCCGACCTCCTCGACGTCCCCGAACTCTCCCCGGCGCTCCTCTTCGAGCGCCTGACCACCGACACGCTGGGCCGCCCCGTCGAGTACGTGCACTCGCTCTACCGGGGCGACCGCTACCGCATCGTCTCCCGCCTCACCCTGGGCCCGCGCGACCAGGCCCCGCCCCCGGGTCAGGGGCACCATCCGGGCATCCCGCCCGGCGACTTCACCACCAAGGACCCCGTCACGCTCTCGACCCGCGGAGTGGTCCAGGACGGCATGTAGACGCGAGGACGAGCACCCCTCCGGTGCGCGGAGATGCTCGGAACGGCTTTGTATCGAGCACGTATTGACATGTCAGGGCTGACACCGCAGAGTCATGCCCCGACAGTGCTCGACAACGCCCGTCCGCGCCCCCACCGTGCAGCCGACCGCCCACGAGGAGTGTTGCCGTCATGTCCGAAAAGCCCGCTGTCTCACGCCGACTGCTGCTGGGCTCCGCCGTCGCCACCGGCGCGGCCGCCGCCGGGATGACCGCGGCCGCCCCGTCCGCGTCGGCGGCCGAGCCGGCCCCGCCCCGCCGCCGGCCCGGCCAGAAGTCGATGATCGGCGTGCCCTTCGACGCCCACAGAACCGTCCGCGTCGGCGTCATCGGCCTCGGCAACCGCGGCGGCGGTATGATCACCGGCTGGGCCGCCGTACCCGGCTGTACGGTGACCGCCGTCTGCGACATCCGCGCCGACCGCGCCAAGAACGCCGCCGACCGGCTGGCGGGCAAGGGCCACCCGCGCCCCGCCGAGTACGGCGGCTCGGCCGACTCCTACGCCCGGATGCTCAGGCGCGACGACATCGACCTCGTGTACATCGCCACGCCCTGGGAGTTCCACTACGAGCAGGGGAGAGCGGCGCTGCTCAGCGGCAAGCACGCCGTGGTGGAGCTCCCCGTCGCGACCGAACTGCGCCAGCTGTGGGACCTCGTGGACACCTCCGAGCGCACCCGCAGGCACCTGCTCCTGTCCGAGAACTGCAGCTACGGCCGCAACGAGCTGGCCATGCTGAAGGCTGCCCACGACGGCCTGTTCGGAGAGGTCACCAACGGCCACGGAGGCTACCTCCACGACCTGCGTGAACTCCTCTTCTCCGACACCTACTACACCGACTCCTGGCGCCGGCTCTGGCACACCCGCAGCACCGCGTCCTTCTACCCGATGCACGGACTGGCACCCATCGCGGCGGCCATGGACGTCAACCGCGGCGACCGCATGGCCACCCTCACCGCCACCTCGACCGCGCCGAAGGGCCTGGCCGACTACCGGGCGCGCTTCGTCCCCCGGGACCACCCCTCCTGGAAGGAGGAATACATCAACGGTGACCTGGTCACCTGCATGATCGAAACGGCGCGGGGCCGGACCATCCGGGCGGAGCACGACGTGAGTTCGCCCCGGCCGTACAGCCGCATCAACACCCTCGCCGGCAGCCGGGGCATCGTCGAGGACTACGCCGGATCCGCCCCGACCGGCGCCCGGATCTACGTCGAACCGGACCACAGCGGCCACACCTGGCGGGACTTCGAGGCCTACCGCAAGGAGTACGACCACTGGCTGTGGCGGAAGGTCGGCGACGACGCCGCGAACAACGGCGGCCACGGCGGCATGGACTACGTCCTCCAGTGGCGCCTGGTCCAGCTCATGCGGGTGGGGCTGGTGCCGGACATCGACGTCTACGACTCGGCCGCCTGGTGCGCGCCGGTCCCGCTGAGCGTCACCTCCCTGGCCCGGGGCGGCCGCCCGGTCGAGATCCCCGACTTCACCCGGGGTGCCTGGCGCGAGCGCAGGCCCGGCCTCGACTCGACGCCCACCGAGATGCCGCCCGTGCGCTGAACACCCGCCGCACACCCCCCTGCCCGCGTCAGCGGTCGCGCACCCGGCCCAGCTCCTCCAGCGCCCGGGCCGCGGTGCGCGCCAGCCGCGGCCGGTCCCGCACGAAACGCCGGGCGGCCCGTACCGGATCCCGACGCATCCGGTGGACCGCGCCGCCCGGCCCGGGGCGCACCACCGCACCCTCGTACACCCGCAGGTCCCGCGTCTTGAACGACTCCTTGTAGCGGGCCGGCCCACTGCCCAGGTCCACCGTCTCGATCCCGTCCGCGGCCGCCGCCTCCAGCATCCGCAACAGCAGCACGAGCCCGGGTGAGTACTTGGCGTACGCACGGTCGTACGCCGGGAACCACCAGGACAGGACCGTCGGCGAGCGCAGCCCGAAGTGGGCGGCCACCGGCCGGCCGCCGGCGTGCAGCACCGACAGCACACCACGGCACCCGGGATCCTCGCTCCGGGCGAGCAGCTCCACCAGAGCGGTGATCCAGGTCTGCGCGAACCGGTCGCGCCGGCCGGTGCGCCGGTACTGCGCGGACTTCCAGCGCATGAGCGTGCCCAGCGCCGCGGGGTCCTGTTCGTCGTACACGAAGCGGACTTCGCCGACCTGCCGGGCGAGTCTTCGCTCCTTGGCGAGCGTCTGCTTCAGGAACCCGGGCGACCCGGCGCGCAGGGCCCGCGTGTACCGGTCGAAGCCGTCACCCAGGTCGACGACCGGCGAGGCCAGCGCCTCGGCCGTGTGCGGCAGGAACATGTCCTGGTCCGACTCCAGGTTGTCGAACTCCCAGGACGACAGCGAACAGGCCCGCAGCAGCGCCCGGGGGTCGAGACGGATGCCGTCCCGCAGCACGGCGCCCTGGCTGTCCGACACCCCGAGCCCGATGGCCCGGCCCTGGCCCGCGAATCCCCGCTCGTACGGGAAGTACCCCACCGGGACGCCGTCGTCCCGCAGGACCGCCACCTCGGCCCGCGGCCTGACCAGGCCCACGGCCGTGGTGAACGCCGGGTCCAGGAACGGGTTCGCCGGTGCTCGGGAGGCGGCCCTGATCTCCCGCCAGATCTTGTGGTCGTCCGCGCCGAGCCGCCCCGGCCCGATCACGTCGATGCGCTTACCGGACACGCGCCTGCCTCCTGCGTCGTCGGAACTGAGGACACACGACGGCCTGCCGGACACCGCGTCGCGGCGGGTGGTCACCCGGGCCGCGCGGCGCAGGCCTGCTCGGTACCGCCTCGCTCAGCAGCGGAACGTCTGCAGTGCGGCCACGCCCGGGGCGCCCCCGTCGGTCACCCTCCCGCGGGCCGGCGACGGACGGCCGGCCGCCGCCCCGTGCTGCCTGGCGTCGTGAGCAGGCGCCGGGACGCGGGCGACGTCCCCGTCGTCGGCGCCCGCCGAACCCGCGGCCCTCGGCGCGCGGACGGCGACGTGACGGGCCCGGGAGTCCTCCTCGCAGGGACCGGATTCCCCCGCGGTGTCGGCCACCACGGCGACCGTGACCGCCGCACGCTCCGCGGACGCCTCGTCGAGCACCGGCGGCCGGGGGGTGAGGAGATACAGCAGCGCCCACGCCAGCAGGACTGCCGCCGCCGCCCGTCGACGCCGCACTGTCGGACTCCTGACCTCGGTCCCGGCCCGGGATGACGGCGGGTCGGCATGGGGCCGGTCCCCCGCATACGCCCAGTTGGTCTCCAGTAGGCCGACCGTGCTTTGCCCCGTCAAGACCGCACCGTCCGAACCGGTCCGTCCGGCCCGGTCCGGTGACGTCGTGCTCCGTTGCCTTCTCGCACCGGGCGTCTACGCGGGGTGGACGCACGAGGGGTGTACTACCGCGCCAGGACCTCCCTCGGGCCCATGACGACCACCGGCTCCTTGTCCGGGTCCACGGCGGTCAGCAACGCGCGCATGTGCTCCTCGCTCAGGGACACGCAGGCGTTGGTCGGCCCGTCGTGGTCCACGTGGATCCAGACGCCGCCGCCCCTGTCCTCCCCCTCGGGACGGGTCAGGTCCAGCGGGGTGGTGCCCGGCACCCGGTTGTAGTCGATGGCGATCACGTAGTCGAAGGACCCCTCCAGCGGCTCGCCCAGATGCCCGGTGCCCGACACGGCGAACTCGGGATCCTGGTCGTACGGGAGCAGGCTCCCCGGGTCCGGCAGCCGGCCGCCCGCGTCGCTGAGCCCGAAGACACCGATGGGCGAGTGCAGGTCGCCCGCCTCGTGGTCGTCGGTCCAGCCGCGCAGGCCGTTGTGCGCGGACCAGGGACCCGCGACCGCCCGCCACCCCTGGGCGGGATACCGCTCGTAGAGCACCACCCGCGCCTGCGACGACGTCTCCGACTCACCGGTCACCACCAGGGCCTGCCGCGTGCCGGGCGGGAGCAGGTCCCGCATGACCGGACCGACCCCGGGAAGCGGACGGGGGAAGTGGCGCGGGGGACCGGGCTGGGGGGACACCGGCTGGGCCGCCGGACTGCCGGGCCCGTGCGCGTCCTGCGAGGAGGGGGCCGCCTGCTGCCGGGCGCAGCCGGTCCCCAGCACGCCGGTGCACACGGCAGCGCCGATCACCAGGGCCAGCGCTTTCCTGACGGTCATATCGATCTCCGACTCCGTGGGTGGACTACTCATAGCTAGACCACTTGCGGAACCGGGGTGTCCGCTCGCCCCGCCCTCTCCCCCGGATGGCGCAGAGGGGACCCGCGCGGCGGCCGTTCCGGGCCCTCGTACGCAACATCGTTGCCGCTCACACCCCTTACTCACTGGTGGGGCTCGGACATGCCGTGTAGCGTCAGCAGCAGATGTCGTGGTTCGCCCAGACCGCCCGCCCCGGAGTGCGGGCGGTTTGCTGTGCAATGCCGGAGGACCAGGACGACCACCTCCGGGTTCGCGCGGTGCGGATCCGATAACGGCTGAAAGGCAAAAGGCATGGCCAGCGGAACTGTCAAGTGGTTCAACTCTGAAAAGGGCTTCGGCTTCATCGCGCAGGACGGCGGCGGTCCCGACGTCTTCGCGCACTACTCCAACATCAACGCCCAGGGCTACCGCGAGCTCCAGGAAGGCCAGGCCGTCACCTTCGACATCACCCAGGGCCAGAAGGGCCCGCAGGCGGAGAACATCACCCCCGCCTGACCGGCAGACCGCCGAACAGGGCAGGGTGGCCGGAGACCGCGCGTCTCCGGGCACCCTGCCCTGTGGTGTGTCGTCAGGGAACGTCGCGCAGGAAGCCGAGCAGTGCGGCGGTCAGCTCGGCCGGCGCGTCCTCCTGGACCAGATGACCCGCCTGGGCGATCGGCTCCCACCGTGCGCCGGGCACGGCGGCGGCGAGTTCGCGCCCCTTCGCCACGGGAATCCAGGCGTCGTCCTCACCCCAGCAGACCAGTGTCGGTACGCCGATCCGGGTGTACCGGTCCTGGATCTCGTCGGTGTACCGCTGGTCCGCCTGGGCGATCTGCCGGTAGAAGGCCGGCTGCCCCGACTCGCCGAGCCAGGGCCGGACGAGCTGGTCCAGCACCGCCGGGTGCAGTCCGGGACCGCCCGTGGAACCGACGTACTCGCGCACCAGCGCCCCGTGGAGCGCCGGGGGCAGCCGCTCGAAGACCTCGGCGTGCTCGCGGACCAGGCGGAAGAACGGCGACCCCCAGGGCGCCAGCGCGACCGGATCGACCAGGGCCAGTGCCCGGTAGCGGGCGTCGTGCAGCAGATGGGCCCGCAGCGCGACGGCGCCCCCGAAGTCGTGCGCGACGACCAGGGGCTCCGCCAGGCCCCAGTGGTCCAGCAGCTCGGTGAAGACCCTGCCCTGCGCCGCCAGTGACACGTCCTGGCCCGGGAACTTCTCCGACAGCCCGTAGCCGGGCATGTCCCACACGAACACCTGGTGGTCCCGCGTCAGCGAACGGGCCACCGCACGCCACACGTACGAGGAGAACGGCGTTCCGTGCAGCAGGACCAGCGGGCGCCCGTCCGGGTCGCCCAGCCGGTTCCAGCGGACGGTGCCCGAGCCGCTGCGGTACGACTCGGGCAGCTGCCATGCGGACATCGGGGTGCTCCTTTCGATCGGGCGTGGCGCGGCGTCCGGCGCCGGACGCCGCGCGTTGCGTCACGGCTTGCGCGCGAGACCGCCGTGTTCGCCGACGGGCTCAGGGGCGGGGCCGCCGGCCTCGGGGCGCCAGAGGGTCACCGGGACCACGCCCGGCTCCACGAGCTCCAGGCCGTCGAAGTATGCCGTGATCTCGTCGACGGTGCGCAGGATGTACGGCGCGGCACCGCTCTCGTTGTAGGCGTCCTGCGCCCGCTCGAACTCCGGGTCCGTGCCCCGCGAGCCGTCGTTGACCGAGAGGTGGCTGCCGGACGGCAGGGCGTCCATCAGCCGGGTGGCGATGGAGCGCGCCCGGTCGTGGTCGGCGACGTGGCCCAGGATGTTGCTGAGGATGAGGGCGACCGGCCGGTCGAGGTCCAGGGTCTTGGCGGCGGCCGCCAGGACGGTGTCGGGGTCGAGCACGTCGGCGTCGATGTAGGCGGTCGCGCCCTCCGGGGTGGAGTACAGCAGCGCGCGGGCGTGGGCGAGGACCATCGGGTCGTTGTCCACGTAGACGACGCGCGCCTCGGGCGCGAGACGCTGGGCGACCTCGTGGGTGTTGTCGGCGGTCGGCAGACCGGTGCCGATGTCGAGGAACTGCCGGATGCCCGCCTCGGCGACCAGATGGGTGATGTTGCGGCGCAGGAAGGCCCGGCTGCTGCGGGCGATGGTGACGATGCCGGGGAAGACGGCGGTGTACGCGTCGCCGGCCTCCTCGTCCACCGGGTAGTTGTCCTTCCCGCCCAGCCAGTAGTTCCAGATCCGGGCCGAGTGCGGTACCGAGGTGTCGATCTTCTGGTGTGCCGAGTGACCGGGCGTCGTCGCGGGGTCGTTCATGGTGGCGGTCCGTCTTTCAGCCGAGGCGTGGGTGCTTTCCCACAACCTACGCGGCAACGCCCTTTCCCCGTACACCGGTTCACCCACGGCCCGGACGGAACCGAGGGCTCCGCGGAAATCCGGGCGCGCGACGCGGGGCGGTCGTGGCAGGCTGTCGGGCCGGCAGCACGTATGCATCACCGGTCCCGTCCGGTACACGGCAGGAGAGTCCGATGACACCGGCCCGTCTGGTCCCCCTGATCGAACAGTTCGACTTCGCGTGCGAGCGCCTGACCGGCCGTCTGACCGGCCCGGACATGGACAGCGGCGACGGAACCCGGACCCCGGTCGCTCGCGTGACGGACGAGGAGTTCTCCTGGGAGCCGGTGCCGGGCTGCTGGTCGGTGCGGCGGCGGGCGGACGGGCCCGGGCCGCGGGCCACGCTGCTGACCGGCACCGGCGAGTGGGGCAGGGACGCCGCGCCCCACCCGCATCCCGTACCGCCGCCCTTCACGAGCCTCGCGTGGCGGCTCAGCCACCTCGCCGAGATGCTGCTCCTGCGGGCCGACCACACGGCCGGCACGCGCACCCTCACCCGCGACGTGTACGCCGTCGCGGGCGGCGCGAAGGAGGGGGTCGCCGCTTTCGAGGCGGGCGCCACGGCCTGGCGGGAGGCCCTGCTGAGCATCGACGACGCCGCACTGGACACCGTCGGCCGGTGCACGTACCCCCACGGCAGTGACGCGGAGGAGCCGTTCGTCGACATCGTCTGGTGGGTCAACCAGGAGGTACTCCACCACGGGGCCGAGATCGCCCTGCTCCGCGACCTGTACCGCGAGCGTCGACGGTAGCCCGGACGCCCGCACGGTCGCGCGGCCTCACGACCGGTCGCCGCCCGCCCGCTCCACGAGGTCGCGGAGCTGCGAGCGGGCCGTGACGCCCAGCTTGGGGAAGCTGCGGTACAGGTGGGAGCCGACCGTGCGCGGGGAGAGGAAGAGCCGCTCGCCGATCTCGCGGTTGGTCAGCCCGCGGGCGGCGAGCCCGATGATCTGCCGCTGTTGCGGAGAGAGCCCGGCCAGCGACCCGGGGTCCGCGTCGGCGACGTCGATTCCGGCGGCCCGCGACTCGGCCAGGGCCCGTTCGGCCCAGGGGCGCGCGCCCAGCCGCCGGAAGGTCTCCAGGGCCTCGGCGAGCGGCGCACGCGCCTCGGTGATCCTCCGCCGGCGGCGCAGCCACTCGGCGAGGTCCAGCAGGGCCTGCGCGCGCTCGAACGGCCGGTACGCCGAGTCCGGGCCGGCGAGGGCCGCCCGGAAGCGGGGTTCGGCGTCCTCCGGGTCCGCGAGGAGACCGCGGGCCCGCTCGATCAGGGCGCGCAGACGGGGCGAGGCGTTCTGGGCGAGTGCGTGCGCGGCACGCTCGACGATCGCGGCGGCCTCCTCGCGCCGCCCCGCGCGCACGGCGGCCGCGGCCAGGTCGGCGAGCGCCGGATAGGAGGCGTGGTAGTGCACGGGTGAGCCGTCCGCGGTGAAGACCGCGCGCAGGTGGTCGTACGCCGTCTCGTGGGCGCCGTCGGCCGTCGCGGCGGCCGCCAGCGCGCGCCGGGCGTAGACCGCGACCGAGCGGCTCTCCAGGGGGTCGATCAGGGCGAGCGCGTCCGCCGCCCGGGCGCGGGCCGCCTCACCGTCCCCCTGGAGGGCGAGCAGCATGGCGTCCACCGCTGCCGCGCACGCCACGGCGTGGTCCAGGCCCAGCGCCGAGCCGACCGCGGTGACGCGGGCGCAGGCCTTGCGAGCCCGTTCCCAACGCCCCTGCTCCAGGTAGGCCCAGGCCGCCGCGCCGCCCATGCCGTGGGGGAGCGCCCCGTGCGCCTCCCAGTGGTCGAAGGCCTCGTCGAAGGCGCGGACGGCGAGCGGTGTCTCGTCCATGAGCCACGCCATGACGCCCACCGCGGTGAGCCGTTCGGGCCGGCCCGCGGACTCCTCGGCCAGCCGGGGCAGTCGGGGGACGAGCCACGCCCGGCTCCCGGAAGGGTCGGACACGGCCCTGACCCAGATGCCCGGCCACGGATCCGGCACGTCCTCCGGCAGCCCCGCCAGCACCTCTTCGAGCCGGTGCAGTTGGGCCGCGCGTCCGGCATAGAAGCGGACCACCGCGGCGTCCGTCAGCAGATCCAGCGCGGCGGCGGGCCGGGAGCGGGCGAGCCCTTCGGCGGTGTCGGTCAGCCGGGCGAAGACCGCGGAGTGACGCGCGGTCAGCACGGCCAGCCGCCCGGCCTGCACGGCCGCCTCGGCCCGCAGCCCCACGTCGTCCGTGCGCGCACGGACGGCCGCGACCAGTTCCTCGACCCAGGACAGGTCCCCGGTGAGCACCGCCGCTCGCGCGGCCGCCACCAGCAGCCGGGAGCCGTCCTCGGGGCGCGGGGCGAGTTCGGCGGCCCGTTGCAACGCCTTCGCCGCCGCCGCGTGGCCGCCCCGGCGGCCGGCCCGCCCGGCGGTGCGCACCAGGTCCGCCGACACGTCGGCGTCCGCGTGCGGGGCGGCGGCGGCACGGTGCCAGGCGCGCCGGTCCGGCTCGGCACGCAGCAGGCCGGCCAGCGCCAGGTGCGCCGCACGGCGGGCCTCGGAGGACGCCGCGTGATACACCGCGGACCGCACCAGCGGGTGGCGGAACCGGACACCGGAGCCGGTCCGCCCGATCAGCCCGGCCGCCTCGGCGGGCAGCCACGCGTCGTCCCCGGCACCGGGCAGCCCGGCCGGTACGGCGAGCGCCGAGTCGCCGGTGTCCATGGCGGCCAGGAGCAGCAGGGCCCGTGCGGTGGGGGAGGGGAGGCCGTCGAGACGGTTGGCGAAGACCCGCTCCAGGTGGTCGGTGAGCGGCAGCGGTCCGGCGGGCGTCGGCTCCCGGCCCGGGTCCCGGGCGGACCTCGCCAGTTCCACCAGCGCCAGCGGGTTGCCGACGGCCTGGTCGAGGATCCGCGCCCGGGTCCGGCCCACGGGACTCTGCGGCTGGAGGTCCAGCAGACGGTGGGCCGAGGCGTCGTCCAGCGGTCCGAGGACGAGGGCCGGCGCGTGCCCGTCGAAGCCCGGGAGGCGCCCGCCCGTACGGGCACCGACCAGCATCGTCACCGGCTCGCCCGCCAGCCGCCGGGCGACGAAGGACAGCACGGTGAGGGAGGTGCGGTCGAACAGCGGCGCGTCGTCGAGGAGCACCAGCACGGGGGAGCGCCCGCCCAGCGCGGAGAGCAGGTTCAGGACGGCCACGCCGACGAGCATGAGGTCGGGCGGCGCCGCGTCCCGCCCGTCGCCGAGGGCGTCGCCCAGCGCCGCGCGCTGTCCGTCCGGCAGTCGCTCCGCCTCGGTGCGCACCGGCCGCAGCAGCTGGTGCAGCGCGGAGAACGCGAGGTCCGACTCCGACCCGCTCCCGGTGGCCCGCAGCACGCGCGTACCGCTCACCGCGGCCCGCCGCGCCACGGACTCCAGCAGCGTGCTCCTGCCCGTGCCCGCCTCGCCCAGGAGCAGCAGCACCCGCTCGGGCGACGCCGGGTCCAGCGCACGAAGGAGGCGTGCCCACTCCGCGTCCCGGCCCACGACCGGCTCGCCGGTGTCCGGCCCCGGATCCGCGGCGGCACCCGCCTTCCCTGTGCGCTCGTCCACGCCGCCAAGGCTACAAGCGGCGTCGGCCGCCCGGCGCGGGTGCAGTCGGGTGACGGATACCCCGCCCGCCGGAGTGTCCGTAGGTTCTCGGGCGGGCCCAGTAATGTCCTCGCCTCACCAAGGAGCGTCATGGAACGGATCGAACTCGGGAATGTCGGTGTCACCCGGGTGTGGGAATACTTCGGGCCCGTGGACATGACACCCGAGACGTTCTTCCCCGAAGTCCCGGAGGACGTGTGGGACCGCCGCCGGGACTGGCTCGAACCGCATTTCCTGAATTCCCGGACCAACATCGTGAACTCGGCGATCCAGACCTGGCTGCTGCGCAGCGAGGGCAAGAACATCCTCGTCGACACCGGTGTGGGCAACCACAAGGAACGCCCCTACGCGCCGGTCTGGAGCCGGCTCGACACCGATTTCCTCGCCAATCTCGCACGGGCCGGCGTCGCACCGGAGGACGTGGACGTCGTGATCAACACACATCTCCACATCGACCACGTCGGCTGGAACACGCACCTGGACGGACGGGACTGGGTGCCCACTTTCCCCAACGCCACCTATCTGATGCCGCGCGACGACTTCGAGTTCTGGAACCCCGAGAACGGTCACCGTCCGCTGCTGGGCCGCGGCAACCAGAACGTGTTCGAGGACAGCGTGGCCCCGGTGCACCGGGCCGGACAGGTGGTGCTGTGGGAGGGCGGCCACCGGATCGACGGCAATCTGCGGCTGGACCCGGCCCCCGGTCACACCCCTGGCTCCAGCGTGCTCACCCTCGACTCGGGGGCGGACCGCGCGCTCTTCGTCGGGGACCTGGTGCACTCCCCGGTCCAGATCCTCGAACCGGACCACAACAGCTGCTTCTGCGAGGACCCCGCCGGCGCCCGCGCCACCCGCCGCAGGCTCCTGGGCTGGGCCGCCGACCACCACGCCCTCCTGTTCCCGGCGCACCTGGCCGGCCACGGAGCCGCCGAAGTGGCGCGCGACGCGGACAAGTTCGCCATCAAGGGCTGGGCGCCCTTCGACCCGTACACCGAGCAGCGCCGTGACCACCTGAAGGGCACGAAGTGAACCACCACGACCCCGTCGTGACCACAACCCGGGGCGCCGTACGCGGAACCCTCGGGGACGGCACCGCCGCCTTCCTGAACATCCCCTACGCCGCACCGCCCCGGGGCGCCGGCCGCTTCGCACCGCCCCGGCCGCACGAGAGGTGGGACGGCGTACGCGACGCCACCCGGCCGGGGCCCACCGCACCGCAGTCCGAGCGCAGACTCGGCCGTGTCGACATGTCGGCCTACTTCGGCCCCGGCCGGATCCCCGGCGACGACTATCTGACCGTCAACGTGTGGACGCCGGAGACCAGGAGTGGCGCCCTTCCCGTCATGGTGTTCGTCCACGGCGGGGGGTTCGTCGCCGGATCGACCCGGGCCCCGATGTACGACGGGTCCGCGTTCGCCCGCGACGGCGTCGTCCTCGTCACCCTCAACTACCGCCTGGGCATCGCCGGGTTCCTCGACTTGCCCGGAGCGCCCGCCAACCGCGGCCTGCTGGACGTCGTCGCCGCACTGCGGTGGGTACAGGAGAACATCGCCGCCTTCGGCGGAGACCCGCACCGCGTCACCCTCTTCGGCCAGTCGGCCGGGGCGACGATCGTGGGCGGCGTCCTCGCCGACCCCGGAGCCGCCGGGCTCCTGCGCCGGGCGATCGTCCAGAGCGGCAGCGGCCTGGGCGCGTTCACCACCGAGCAGGCCGCCCGCGTCACCGCGGCGGCGGCCGGCGCCCTCGGCGTGGCACCCCGGGCCGACGCCTTCGCGCAGATCCCCGACGACCGCCTGGTCGACGCCGTCGGCGGCCTGGCCGGCCTCGACCTGCGGACCCCCACTCACCGCGACCCGCTGCTCGGCCTCAGCCCCTTCAGCCTGGTCCTCGACACCCAGCCCGCGATGTCCGTCGCCGCGGGCGCCGGGGCGGGCACCGACCTGCTCATCGGAACCAACACCGAGGAGGGCAACCTCTACCTGGTCCCCGTCGACCGGTACACCACCTCCGACGCCCACGACGTCGACGCCACGGCCGCGCAGGCGCACCCGGACCCGGCGCGGCTCGTCGGGACGTACCGCACGGCACGCCCCGGAGCGAGCCCCGGCGAACTCCGCTCCGCCATCATGGGCGACGCCCTCTTCGGCGCCGGCAGCCGCGCCCTGGCCGACGCGCACGCCGCGCATCCGGCCTCCTCCACCCACGCCTACGAGTTCGCCTGGCGCTCGCAGGCCCTGGACGGACGGCTCGGCGCCACCCACACCATGGAGCTGCCCTTCGTCTTCGACCGCACCGGCCTGCCGGAGCTGCGCGGACCCGGTGGCCTGCTCGGCCCCGACGCACCACCGGCGGACCTCGCCGCCCGCACGCACGCGGCCTGGATCAGGTTCGCGAGCACCGGGGACCCGGGCTGGGACGCCTACGACACCCGGCGCCGGACGACCATGCGCATCGACGCGGAGTGGACGCCGGTCGACGACCCCCGCGGCGCGGAGCGGCGGGCCTGGACCTGACCGCCGGGACCGGGCCCCGGCTACTGGGCGCTGCCCGCCGGGCGTACGACGATCTCGTTGACGTCGACCCCGGCGGGCCGGGACACGGCGAACGCGATCGCGTCCGCGACGGCGGAGGAGGGGAGGGCCACCGAACGGTAGGTCTTCATGTCCTCCCGCGCACGCGGGTCGGAGATGGAGTCGGCCAGCTCCGACTCGGTGACGCCGGGCGAGACGACGCTCACCCGGATGCTCCCGTCCGACTCCTGGCGCAGCCCCTCCGACAGGGCCCGCACCGCGAACTTGGTCGCGCAGTACACGGCGGCGGTGGGCACCACCTCGTACGCGCCGACCGACGCGATGTTCACGACGTGTCCGCCGCCCTGCCGCCGCATGACCGGCAGCGCGGCCGCGACGCCGTGCAGCACCCCGCGCACGTTCACGTCGATCATCCGGTCCCACTCGTCGGTCCTCAGGGCCGCGAGCGGCGAGAGCGGCATCACCCCGGCGTTGTTCACCAGCACGTCCACCCGGCCCCAGCGTTCGGCGGCGGCCGACACGAACGCCCGGACGTCGGCGGCGTCGGTGACGTCCAGCCGTCGGAAGGCGGCCGTGCCGCCCTCGGCCGTGATCCGCCCGGCCAGCTTCTCCAGCCGGTCGGTGCGGCGGGCGCCCAGGAACACCCGGTGGCCGTCGGCGGCCAGACGGTGGGCCGCGGCCTCACCGATCCCGCTGCTCGCCCCGGTGACCAGTACGACCTTCGCGATGTGTGTCATGACAGTGCGTCCTCTCGGTTTCCGGCCTTGCTCCACCGAGTCTGTGCAGGTCACCGGCCAGGTACCAGGACGGTCCCTGCCTGGGTGCGACACACCCGGGCAGGGACCCGGGCCGCCGCCTAGCCTGGACGCCATGGACGAGAACCACCTGGGCGAGTTCCTGCGCGCACGCCGGGCCGGACTGCGGCCGCGGGACGTCGGCATGGTCAGCCACGGCACCCGCAGGGTCGCCGGGCTGCGCCGCGAGGAGGTCGCGGTCCTCGCCGGAGTCAACGGCGACTACTACACCCGCCTGGAGCAGGGCCGCGAACGCAACCCCTCGTCCCAGGTCCTCGACGCCCTCGCCCGCGCCCTGCGCCTGGACACCGACGCGCGGGCACACCTCTTCCGCCTCGCCGGCGGCGCACCCGGCGAGGCGCCCTCCGCCCATGCCGCGGAGGAAGTCAGCCCCGCGCTGCGTCAGTTGATGGACGGCTTCCCGCACACCCCGGCGTTCGTGCTGAGCCGCACCCTGGACCTCCTTGCCGCCAACGCCCTGGCCGAAGCCCTCTTCGAGCCGTTCGACCCGGCCGACAACCTGGCCCGCATGGTGTTCCTCGACCCCGCGGGCCGGGCCTTCTACGAGGACTGGGAGCGGGCGGCCCAGGCCACCGTCGCCAATCTGCGCCAGGCGGCCGGGTTCGACCCGGACAGCCCACGGCTGCGCCGCCTGGTCGGCACCCTCTCCGAGCACAGCGCGGACTTCACCCGCCTGTGGAACGCCCACGCCGTGCGCGGCAAGACCCAGGACGCCAAGAACCTCCGCCACCCCGAGGTCGGCGCCCTCGCCCTCACCTACCAGGCATTCGACGTACGCGACGCGCCCGGCCAGCAACTCGTCGTCTACCAGGCCGAACCCGGCGGCCCGAGCGTCCGCGCCCTCGACCTGCTCGGCACCCTCCACGCCACCCGGCGGCGCACCCGGCCGCGGGGTTGACCGCGCCCCGGTCCGCGAGCAGCACGCGCAGCACGTCGAGGCAGCGGAGGACGGGCCTGTCGTCCGGTCGGTTGACCGCGGTCGGCCGATGGGCGCGGTACGGGTGCCGGCTCAGCCCAGCGCGAAGGGGAGCCGCGCGGCGAGTGCGCCCAGCGCCGTCGTCTCCGCCGCGGTCGGCGCGCGCCGGCCCGTGCCCACCAGCAGCGCGTCCGCGTCGCCGAACGAGCGGGGGAACTCCTCCCCGACGACCCGCTCCAGCAGCGCGCGGGCCCCGGCCAGCGCCTCGGCGGGAGGCGGGGCCGCGTCCGGGAGGTGGGCGACGAGGTCGAGGTGGTGCAGCGTCCACTCCAGGACGTATGCCGAAAGGTAGTCGCCCGCCGTGAGCACCTGGTCCTGGGTCTCCACGCGGGCGGCCGGGTCCGCGAGTCCGGCGGCGCGGCCGGCGGCCGAACCCACGTCGTCCAGATGGAACTTGAGCAGCCACGGCTCCTGGTAGGCGGCGGCCAGCCGGACGGTCAGCGCGTCCAACGGGTCGTCACCCGTCGGGGGGTCGATGACGTTCCAGTAGGTCGCCGCGGACCGGGTCGGCTCCGCCGAGGCCGGGGTGGCCAGGGTGATCAGGACGTCCTGGGCGTCGATGACCAGGTGGCAGACCAGGTCTCGGACGAGCCAGCCGGTGCAGCCGGACGGCCGTGCGAAGTCCTCGTCGGCCAGCTCGGCGACGGCGGTGCGCAGGGCCGCCCATGAGCTGGTGAACAGATCCATGACCGCAAGCCAACCGCACCCGTACCGCGGCGGCGACCGGTTTCCCGCCCGCCGCCCGCCGCCGCCCGCCCGGCCTGCCGCTCAGGCCCCGGCAGGCGCCGCCGTGGCCTGGGCGGGTTCCTCCGGTGGTTCGACGAGTTGCTCGCGCACGTAGTTCCAGACCACCGCGATCAGCGCGGCGATCGGCACCGCGAGCAGACTGCCCACGATCCCGGCCAGGCTGCCGCCCAGCGTCACCGCCAGCAGGATCACCGCAGCGTGCAGACCGAGGCCGCGGCTCTGGATGATGGGCTGGAATACGTTGCCCTCCAACTGCTGTACGACGACGATGATCGCCAGCACGAGCAGCGCGTCCGTCAGCCCGTTGGACACCAGCGCGATGAGCACCGCGACGAAGCCCGCGAACAGGGCGCCCACGATGGGCACGAACGCGGACACGAACGTCAGCACGGCCAGCGGCAGGACCAGGGGCACATCCAGGATCCACAGCCCGAGGCCGATGAAGACCGCGTCGAGCAGGCCCACCAGTGCCTGCGAGCGGACGAAGGAACCCAGGGTCTCCCAGGCGCGCAGGGCCACGGCCGGGACGTCGGTGGCCAGCCGGCCGGGCAGCTGACGGGTGAGCCACGGCAGGAACCGCGGTCCGTCCTTGAGGAAGAAGAACATCAGGAAGAGGCCCAGCACCGCGGTGATCAGACCGTTGACCACGGCGCTCACCCCCGTGGTCACGGCGGTCACCACACTGCCGACGCTGTCCTGGAGACGGGCCATGGCCGAGTCGAGCGCACCCGTGATCTGGTCGTCACCGATGTTCAGCGGCGGACCGGCGGCCCACTCGCGCAGCCGCTCGATGCCCTCGACCACACCGTCGGTCAACTCCCCGGTCTGGGACGACATCGGCACCGCGATCAGTGCCACGACGCCCAGGACGGCCAGCAGGAACCCGACCGTGACCGTCGCCGCGGCGAGCGCGGGGCGCCAGCCGTGCCGGCGCAGGAAACGGGCCGCGGGCCAGGTCAGCGTGGTCAGGAGCAGACCGACTATCAGGGGCCACACGACCGACCACATGCGGCCGAGGAGCCACAGGGCCACCGCGAGCATGACGAGTACGATCAGCAACTCGGCAGAGACGCGGGCGCCGGTGCGCAGCGCGGCGCGGGTCCTCGCGGAACTCAATCTGGCAGACATGGGGGTCACCCTATGGGCAAGCCCCGACGTCCCCCGGCGTGAGGGTCGGAGCGGGAACCCCGCGCCGTGCTCAGCTCTCGGGCACCTTGACCCAGTCGAGGGTGCGCTCCACGGCCATCTTCCAGCCGGCGTACCCTTCCGCGCGCCGCTCCTCGGACCACTGGGGCTCCCAGCGCCTCGACTCCGCCCAGTGCGTGCGCAGTTCGTCGGTGTCCCGCCAGAAGCCCGTCGCGAGCCCCGCCGCGTAGGCCGCGCCGAGCGCGGTGGTCTCCGCGACGACCGGGCGGCTGACCGGGACGCCGAGGACGTCGGCCTGGATCTGCATGCAGAGGTCGTTGGCGGTCACCCCGCCGTCGACCCTGAGCACGTCCAGGTGGACGCCGGAGTCCTGCTCCATTGCCACGACGACGTCGCGGCTCTGGTAGCAGATGGCCTCCAGCGTCGCCCGCGCCAGGTGCGCGTTGTCGTTGTACCGGGCGAGCCCGACGATCGCGCCCCGGGCGTCGGAGCGCCAGTACGGGGCGAACAGTCCGGAGAAGGCGGGGACGAAGTACATGCCGCCGTTGTCCTCGACGGTACGGGCCAGTTCCTCGCTCTCGGCCGCGGTCTTGATGATCTTCATCTGGTCGCGCAGCCACTGCACCGCCGAACCCGTCACCGCGATGGAGCCCTCCAGCGCGTAGACCGCCGGGCTGTCGCCGAACTGGTAGGCCACCGTGGTGAGCAGGCCGTGCTCCGAACGGACCAGCTCCGTACCGGTGTTGAGGACCAGGAAGTTACCGGTGCCGTAGGTGTTCTTGGCCTCGCCGGGCGAGAAGCAGACCTGCCCGACGGTCGCCGCGTGCTGGTCCCCGAGGACGCCGGTGATGGGAACGGCGGCGCGCAGCGGCCGGGAGGTCCGGGTGGTGCCGTACGCCTCCCGGTGCGAGGAGGGGTTGATGGTGGGCAGCATGCTCCGCGGGATGCCGAAGAAGCCCAGCAGCTCGTCGTCCCAGTCGAGCGTCTCCAGGTTCATCAGCATGGTGCGGCTCGCGTTGGTCACGTCGGTGGCGTGGATGCCGCCGTCGGGACCGCCGGTCAGGTTCCACAGCACCCAGCAGTCCGTGTTGCCGAACACGGCGTGCCCCTGTTCGGCCGCCTCGCGGACGCCGTCGACGTTCTCCAGGATCCACTGGATCTTCCCGCCGGAGAAGTACGTCGCCGGGGGCAGTCCGGCCTTGCGGCGGATGACGTCGCCCCGGCCCGAGCGCTCCAGGTTCGCCGCGATGGCGTCGGTGCGGGTGTCCTGCCACACGATGGCGTTGTAGTAGGGGCGGCCGGTGCGCGGGTCCCAGACCACCGTCGTCTCGCGCTGGTTGGTGATGCCGATGGCCGCCAGGTCGCTGCCCGACAGGCCGCCGTTGCGCAGCGCGTTCTGCATCACCGAGTTGGTGCGCTCCCAGATCTCCACCGGGTCGTGCTCCACCCACCCGGAGCGCGGCAGGATCTGCTCGTGCTCCAGCTGGTGCTTCGCGACCTCGTTGCCGCCGTGGTCGAAGATCATGAATCGCGTGCTGGTGGTCCCCTGGTCCACCGCGCCGATGAAGTCCGCCATGGTTGTGCCGCCTCTCCGGCCGGTGTCAGCCTTCTGATGCCGGGACACGCCCCGGCGGTTCGGGCTCGGCGGTCGGCAGGAACCGGCCGACGAACACCTTGTACAGACCGGCGCCGAGCACGCCTCCGATCAGCGGACCGAGGATCGGCACCCAGAAGTAGAGATTTCCGTACTGATCTCGCCACGCGCCCCCGTACCCGGTGAGGAAGCTGGCCAGCCGGGGACCGAAGTCACGGGCCGGGTTGATGGCGTAGCCGGCGTTGGTGCCCCAGGCCATGCCGATCGCGACCACGATCAGGCCGATGATGAAGGCGCCCAGGTTCGCGCCCGGCGGGGTGTTCATCATGTCCGTGACGGCCATGACCAGCAGGAGCAGGATGGCGGTGCCGATGACCTGGTCGCGGAACGCGCCCCACTCGTGCACCGGGAGCGCCGGGTTGCCGTTGGCGGGCAGCGTGGAGAACACCGTCTGCGTCTTGATGGTGTGGCCGGGGTCCGCCTTCGCCAGGGCTTCGCTGTAGTTCCAGCGGACGATGAGGGCGGCCACGAAGGCGCCCGCCGTCTGGGCCAGCGCGTAGGGGAGCACCTTGCGCCAGGGGAAGCCCTTGAACGCGGCGAGGGCGAGGGTCACCGCGGGGTTGATGTGGGCACCGCTCAGCCGTGCCGCCACGTAGACGCCCAGGGTGACACCGAGACCCCACGCCCAGCTGATGCTGTCGTGGTCCCCGAGGCCGCCCGCGGGGTCCGTGAGCGCCCCGCCCGCCACGACCTGGGCCACTACGCCGCAGCCGAAGAGGATGAGGACCATGGTGCCGGCGAATTCGGCCGACAGTTCGCCGATCAGTCCGGATCTTTTGAGCCGCTCAGCCATGGAAGCTCGCCTTCCGCCGGCGTGACCGGCTGTCGACTGTTCGAGCCTTTCCTCGGACAGACTAAGGTCGCTTCCGGCAAACCGCACATAAAGGACAAGAGTGACGACCGGTCACCTCGCACGGGCGTGCCGTGCGTTTCCTCTCGCGCCTGCGGGTGGACGGCGTCGAGCGCCGGGGTGCACAGAATCAGCTGGACCACCCGCAGTGCTCTGTCCGAGTGATCGGCGCAGGCGGCGACGGGGGCCGAAAGACGGGGGCCGAAAGGGGGCGTTTCCGGCCCGGTCCGCGAGCGGGGCGCCCTCAGGGCGCGATCGGCAGCCGCCGCTTGTGGTCCGTCTGCCGGTACCGGTCGACGATCTTCTGGAAGGTCTCGTCCTTGACCGGCTTGCCCTCCAGGAAGTCGTCGATCTCGTCGTAGGTGACGCCGAGGGCGTCCTCGTCGGCCTTGCCGGGGTCGAGGGATTCCAGGTCGGCCGTCGGCACCTTGCCCACCAGCTCGGCGGGCGCCCCCAGCCGGCCCGCCAGGGCACGCACACGGCGCTTGGTGAGACCGGTCAGCGGCACCAGGTCGGCGGCGCCGTCGCCGAACTTGGTGAAGAAGCCGGAGACCGCCTCGGCCGCGTGGTCGGTGCCGACGACGAGGCCCTGGTGCGCCCCGGCCACCGCGTACTGGGCGATCATGCGCTGCCGGGCCTTGATGTTCCCGTGCACGAAGTCCTGGTGGTGGTCGTCGCGGAACGCCACGTCGGCGGCGAGCAGCGCGTCCAGCGCGGCGTCGCTCGCGGGCCGGACGTCGACGGTCAGCACCTGGTCGGCCTGGATGAAGGAGAGCGCGAGCTGGGCGTGGTGCTCGTCGGCCTGGACGCCGTGCGGCAGCCGCATCGCGTAGAAGCGGGCCTCGTGACCCGCGGCCCGGGCCCGCTCCACGGCGAGCTGGCACAGCCGGCCCGCGGTGGTGGAGTCGACACCTCCGCTGATGCCGAGCACGAGGGACCGCAGCCCGGTGGAGGTCAGCCGGTCGGCCAGGAAGGCCACCCGGCGTTCGATCTCCCGGTCGGCGTCGAAGGTCTCCGCGACCTCCAGTTCCCGGGCGATCTCCAGTTGCAGGGCGATGGACGCCGGCTCGCTCATGCCGCTCCTTGTTCGATGTGCAGGGCCTCGGCCACTCACCCTACCGAGCGACGCGCTCCGGCCCGGAGCGGGAGACGCGGGGCGGCCGTCAGGGGCCGCCCCGCGCGCTCGCCGGTCAGGTGAGCGGTTCCACCCGGATGTTCCGGAAGCGGACCTTGTTCCCGTGGTCCTGCAGCCGGATCGCCCCGGCCGCCGGTGTCTCGGCCCGGCCGGAGGCGGTGGGCCCGTCGAGAACGATGTCGTCGTGGACCTTCTCGCCGTTCCAGACCACCGTCACCCGCGCGTCGGCGGTCTTGCGGCCGCTCTCGTCGAAGCGGGCGGCACGGAAGACGACGTCGTACGTCTGCCAGGTCTCCGGGGCCGCGGCCGCGTTGGTGTCCGGCGCCTTCTTCAGATAGATCGCACCTGCCTCGTTGGTGTCCAGGGTGGTGTCACCGTAGGAGTCGAGGATCTGCAGCTCGTAGCGGTCCTGGAGGAAGATGCCGCTGTTGCCGCGGTCCTGGCCGGTCACGTCGGGCGGCAGCAGGGGGACGCGGAACTCCACGTGCAGTTTGAAGTCCTGGTAGGCGTCCTTGGTGCGGATGTCGCCGCAGCACACCTCCATCGACTTCTCCTCGGTGAGCGGCCAGGCCACCCGCCGTCCGTCCGTGTGCTGCCACTGCTCCTGCGAGGCCGCGGTGCCGTCGAACAGGGCGACGCGGGCTCCCCGGGGGTGCACGGTCACCAGGTCGAGGTTGACGTGGCCGGTGTCCCCGGCGTCGTACCGGTAGGACACCGAGTTGTGGCCCGCGCGCAGCCTCAGCCGTTCGGTGCGCGTGGACCAGGTGTCCCAGTCCCCGGTGGAGGCGAGCCGCGTCTGCCGCACCTTCTTCCCGTTGGCGTACAGGGACAGCGACTTGGTGCCCTCGAAGGGGTTCGGGCCGTTGGAGTAGCGCAGGCCCACGTCGTAGGTGCCCGACTTCGGGACGGTCACGTCGAACGTCGTGGCCGCCTCGCCCTCGGTGGCGTAGCGGTCGACGAACCCGCTGCCGGAGTAGCCGGCGTGGTCGGTGTTGATGCCGGCCCTGCCCGTCAGGCGCGCCTCCTCGGCCTCGTACAGGGTGGCCGGCGGGGGCTGCTTGCCGGGCATCTCGTTCAGCGTGTACCAGGCCTCGGTGCTCCACAGCGCCTCACCGGACTCCGAGCTGAAGGGCCGCGGGGAGCGCACGTGCACCACGCGGTCCGGCTTCAGCCCGTCCAGCCGCAGCCGCACGGTCCGCGCGTCGTCGGAGAGGGTCGCCGAACGCACGGCCAGCACCTCCTCGGCGATCTTCGGGCCGCCGTAGTCGGCGGTCGGCGTGTAGCCCCACTGCTCGGCCTGGTAGCGGTCGGCGAGTTCCGCGGCGGTCTCCTCGGAGACCGGCTGGGTGTACGTGAGGTCGAAGCCGCCCGGTACGGCCCGCATCTTCTGGATGTCGAAGGTGTCGCCGCCGTTCGGCGTCAGCTTCTGCAGACCGAACTTCAGCTTGCCCTCCTGCCCCCAGTTGCCGTCCGCGCCGAGACCGCCGGCGTAGACCGCGCCGTCGGGGCCGACGGAGATCCGGTTGACCCCGGCCTCCAGGCCCTGGGTATAGCGGAAGACGGCGCCCTGGTACTGGCCCCTCACCTTCTCCAGGTAGGCGCGCTGGAGGCCGCCGTAGGTGACGTCGCCGATCAGCATCTGGCCGGCGAAGGTGCCCTTGCTCACGTACAGCGGCGTGGAGGGCGAGTTGCCGATCTCGTTCTGCGGCAGCCACAGCACCGGCTCGGTGACCGGCGACTTCTCGAAGGGGCCCGCGGGCTCGGTGTAGTGGTTGAAGAAGCGGTCCTGCTTGACGTGGACGAGCTTCGAGGACGGCAGCCATCCGCCCTGGTTGTCAGTGGCGAAGAGGTCGCCGCCGGGGCCCCAGCCGATGCCGTTGGGCGTGCGCAGCCCGCCCGCGACCGGGCTGATCTTCCCGGTCCTCTTGTTGATCTTGTACGTCGTCCCGCGCCCCGGGGCGGGCTGCGGGGTGGTGGTCGCGCCGCCGAGGTCGATGGCGACGGAGAGGTTCACGTAGAAGTACCCGTCGCGGTAGAGCAGCCCGAAGGCGAACTCGTGGAAGTTGCCTCCGTACGGCCAGGTGGCGACCGTGCGGTACTCGTCGGTCACCTCGTCGCCGTCCTCGTCGACCAGCCGGGTGAGTTCGTGCTTCTGCGACACGTACAGCGCGCCGTCGACGTACTTGATGCCCATCGGCTCGCGCAGCCCCTCGGCCACCTTCTTGACGGTGACCTTGTCACGGCTGGTCGCGCCGGTGACGTTGTCGAGGAGATACACCTCCCCGGCAACGTTGTCGGTGCCGCCCCAGGTGCTGATCGCGAGACGTCCGTCGGGCAGCCAGTCCATGCCGGTGACCTGCGGCTCGAAGCCTTCGGGGCGCAGGTCGGTGAGGGTGAGGTCGGGGCGTACCGAGTTCAGCGGCAGACCGTCGCCGGGGGTGTCGGTGCCCGCCTCGCACTCCTTGCGGCCCGGCGCCGTCACCCGGACGACCCCGGCGTCGGTGCTCAGCGCCTCCTGCGGTACGACGCTGAAGCCGCTCTCGCCCGGCGGCATCCAGGACAGCTGCAGCTGCTGGCCGCCGCCGCGGTCGAAGTGCTCGACGCGCAGCGGGTGCGCGCCGGCGGTGAGTTCGACCGTGCCGTCCTTCGGCTCGGCGCCGTGCAGGCCGTCGTGGTCGATCACCGTGGCGCCGTCCAGCGTCAGCCGGGAGCCGTCGTCGCTGACGAGCCGGAACGCGTAGGTGCCGTCGCGCGGAGCGACCAGGTAACCGGACGCCTCCGTCACGAAGTTGTCGGCGATGCCGCCGAAGTCGGCCGTGCTGGACCAGTCGACCGTCGGCATCAGCTTGTCGTGGTTGGGGGTCTGGCCCGGTTTGAGGGTGCACAGCTCGTTCAGGGGCGTCTGGACGTCGAAGACCCGCATGGTGACGCCGGGTTCCTGCGGCGGGATGTCCGCCGGGGCCGCGGAGGAGGCCGGGGCCGCCAGGACGCCGCCGACGGACACTGCTGACGCCAGCAGGAGGATGAGGTGTCTTCGGGCGCGCGAGAACAGCCGTGGGGGCATTGGTCCTCCAGTGGGTGGGGACCGGACCGTGCCGGAAATCGCTCCGGTCATGAGCGGCAGGACGGTGGTTCCGCCGCAAAGGTAGGAGACTTCCGCTTGGCATGTCCATACTTTGTCATCGATGTGTTCAAAGTTCGCGGCGCTCGAAGTGCGCTGCCCCGCCGAGTGGTTGGGGAGCTACTTGGACTCGATGCGCGCGGACACGTTCGGTCCGGCCGTCAGCTCCTCGCCCGCCGCCCGCCAGGCCGTGTCCCCCGCGTACAGCGCGCCGCGCAGGTAGGCCCTGGTGAGCCGCTGCACCGCGGCCACCCGCCCGGGGTTCTCGTCGGTGGTCTCGGCGACGTCGTACCCGGCGATCCCGCCCAGCCCGTGCTCCGCGTCGAAGAGGGTGAGCAGGGACTTGGGGCCCGGGGCGAGGGAGTAGGGGTCGGCGTGCCACCCGGGCCCGGCGACCGTCAGGTGGGCCGAGTCGTCCTTGTCGCCGGCGACGACGAGCGCGGGCGCCGTCATCGTGGAGAAGTCCATGGTCCGCAGGAACGGCAGGTTCTCCGCCGCCCACCCGCTGAGGGCGTCGCCGCCCCGGCCGGGCGCGGCCAGCAGGACGCCCGCCTTGATGCGGGGCTCGGTCAGGTTCACCTCCGTGCCGTCGTCCGGATCGGTGAGCCGGGCGCCAAGGAGCAGGCTCGCGGTGTGCCCGCCCATCGAGTGCCCGGCCACGGCGACCCGGTCACGGTCCAGCCGGCCGGAGAGCTGGGGGACCGCCTCCTCCAGGACGTCGAACCGGTCGAGGATCTGCGTCATGTCCTCGGCGCGGGAGCGCCAGAACAGGGGTGCGCCGGGGGTGCCGGGGTCCAGGCCGAGGCTCCTGGAGCTGAGGTGGGTCGGCTGGATCACGACGAAGCCGTGTGCCGCCCAGTAGTGGGCGAGGGGTGCGTAGCCGTTGAGGGAGGAGAGGTGGTTCGAGGGGCCCTGTCCGTGCGAGAGGAGCACGACCGGCAGCCCGCTGCCGGTGACGGGCGCGGAGACCCGGACCTGGAGGTCCACGGCCCGGCCGGGGGCGGGCAGCGTGACCGGGGCGACGGAGAGCACGGGGGTGGGAAGCGTGGTGTGCACGGTGAGGTGTCCTTCGCGCAGCAGGAAGCGAAACGCTGTCCCGTTTAATATACGGAACGCTGTCCCGTTTGGTCAACGCGCGCCGTCCACGGGAGGCTCCGGAGCCTCCCGGCGCTGCGCCTGAACGCGGCGGTGACTCCACACGAGCAGGGCGAAGAGGACGCAGCCGGAGATGATCAGGCTCGCCCCGGTGGCCCACCCGGAGAACGGCAGCTCGGGGAAGAGGCCCCACACCACGCCGGCGGCCAGGAGGAACTGACCCACGAGCACCGCCCCGGCGATCCGCCAGCGGGAGGAGACGCTCTCTTCGGCGGCGCGCATCGCGCGCGTCCGGGCGGGGGCGACGAACCGGTCCAGGGCCGGGATCGCGCGTGAGAGCAGCACGACCCCCGCGAAGACGAGCAGCAGGCCCGGGCCGGGCAGCACCAGGAGGGCGACGCCGATCACCAGCAGAACGGCGCCGACGGTACCGAGAGCGGTCCGCCGGATCGATTCGACACCGCGCGCCATGTCGCCCCACTCTCCCGCGATCGCGATTGGCAAGAACTCCGGTTCGGCCGGCGTCCCCAACCTTAGGCAGGGTTCGCGGTGCGGGCGATTCAGGACGGGCGCGAGAGTTCCCGGACCGAGCAGTCGTGGACGGTGGCCGGCTCCACGTCCTGCACCAGGGTCGGTCGGCCGGTCGGCAGGGGGTTCTCGCCGCAGTGGTTCGCACGCTGCCGCGGCCCGCCGGTCTCCCCGGCAGGCAGGCCGGCCGGATGGAATGCCCCAGGCCGAGACGGGAGTATCGCCGGGTTCGTCGCCATCTCCCCATGTGCACCGGGAGCGTGGGCGTGGCGGACGGGATCTGCCCACGGCAGGACCGGAGTTGGGCGCCCCATCGACGTACGAGGGCTGCACTGCTAGACCTGCACAGCAGCCTGCACCGTCGGTACCACCTGAACCACCTGCACCACCTGCACCCACCGTCCAAGGAGGAGCATGTGAGAGCACGTCGCGCCGCCGTCCGAAGCGCCTCGGCACTGGTCGCCGCCCTCGCCCTGACCGCCGGTCTCGCCGGCCCCGCCGTCGCCGCGGACCAGGGGGAGGCCCGACCGGCCGCCACCACGGCCGGCCCCGTCACGCACGAGGAGAACGACCGCGTCCCGGAGGGCTCGGTCTGGACCCAGCACTACTTCCCGTCCGCCGACCGCTCCGGCACCCGGCTCCACGCCGACGTCCTGCTGCCCGAGGGGCTGACGCGCCGTGAGAAGGTGCCGGTGATCCTGTCCGTCGGCCCGTACTTCGCCCACGCGGGCCAGACCGGGCCGGAGGGCTGGACCCACACCGGCCCGTCCGCCCGCTTCCAGGACTTCATCGAGGGCACCGACCTGTTCGACCAGGGCTACGCGTTCGTCATGGTGGACCTGCGCGGCTTCGGCGGCTCCACCGGCTGCCTCGACTGGGGCGGCCCCGGCGAACAGGCGGACGTCCGGGCGGCGATCGACTGGGCGTCCCGGCAGCCGTGGTCCACCGGCGCGGTGGGCATGTACGGCAAGTCGTACGACGCGGTCACCGGCCTCATCGGCAACAACCTGGACCAGCGCGCGCTCAAGGCCGTCGTCGCCCAGGAGCCGCTGTGGGACATGTACCAGTACATCTACTCCAACGGTGTGCCCCGCCCGAACGTGACCGGAACGGCGAACGCCTACAACTCCATCGCCACCATGGCGCCCATGCCGGACGACGACCCGCGCTACCGGGCGGCCGCGCTGCACGAGCAGACCCATCCGGAGTGCCTGACCGAGAACTCGGCCGGCTACCGGATATCCGACCAGCGGGACGAGCACTGGACCTCCCGTGACCTGGCGAGGATGGCGAAGGGCAGCGACACCCCGCTGTTCGTCACGCAGGGCTTCATCGAGAACAACACCAAGCCCGAGGAGATGGAGGAGTATCTCGACAACCACAGGGGCCCCGAGCGCGGCTGGGTCGGCCAGTGGGACCACGTGCGCGGCGGGGACCGCACCCCTGACGGCCGCCTGGCGATGGGCCGCGAGGGCTGGTACGACGAGACCCTGTCGTTCTACGACCAGTACCTCAAGGGCGTGCGGCCGTCGGTGCGTTACCCGGCCTACGCCGTCGAGGACTCCACCGGCGCATGGCGCGCCCAGCGCACCTGGCCCGTCACGGAGCGCTCGGTGAACCTTCCGCTCGGCGACGGCTCCTACGTCGACGACGGCGGGGCGTCCGCCCGCGCGGCGCTGGCCGCACCGGGCGGGCCGACGCCCGCGGCACCGCCGCAGCCGACCGGCCGGTGGGACATGGAGAACGCCCCCGCGACCGAGCACCCGGCCCCCGAAGGGCTGGCCGCGGAGCTGGCGGAGCGTCAGCGGGACGGTGAGGTCGCCTCCAGCTTCTTCGTGTGGTCCGAGCCGCTGAACAGGCCCGTACGGGTCACCGGCACGCCTCGGCTGTCCCTGAAGGCGAAGGGCGAGGGCAACGTCATGGTCAAGCTGCACGACGTCGCCCCGGACGGCACCGCCGTCATGTTCGACGAACAGGTCTCCCTGGTGGACTCCGGCCGGCTGACCGTCGACCTGAAGGCCACCGACTGGACCCTGGCCGCGGGACACGTGCTGGCCGTGGAGATCGGGTCGATCCAGACCGGGTCCTGGCGGGACACTCCCTCCGGCGAGACGATCCGGGTCAGTGACGCCAGGCTGCGGCTCGCCCTCGACGACCCGGCCGACGACGTCGCCACCCCCGGTGACCGGTCGCCGTACCTGGACACGTACCTGAGTCAGTACACGGTGACCCTGCCGGCCGGGCCGGGGACATTTTCGGTGGTTCCGGGTCGCCGGCCGTGACAAGCTGTGCTCCTGATTGTCCGAGCCCAGGAGGTCGTCATGGCTGAAGAGTCTTCATCGCAGGCAGGTTCGGAACCGGCGGAGGACGAGCGCCCCGCCCTCACGCCCGACGAGGACGGTCAGTACGACCTGAAGGGCAAGTTCCGCGAGGCCCTGGAGCGCAAGCGCGGCAAACAGGCGGAGGCCGCGGCCCTCGCCGCGAACACCGAGGTGGCGAAGATCCGCGGCACCCACGGTCCGGCCGCCGGCCAGCGGTCGTTCCGGCGCAAGAGCGGCTGAGGCCGCCACCGGCCGTACGTGGCGGGGCCCGACCGTGGCAGCACGGTCGGGCCCCGTCCGTCATGCGCGGCCGGTCCCCGCGTGACGGCCGGGCCGTGACTGCGGCCGGTCCGACTCCGCGTCCTTGAGGCGCGCGGACTACTCGTCGTCCTCGGGATGGTTGCTGATCAGTACCGGGACGCCGGGCACTCCGGTTCGCCCTATCGACAGCCGCAAAGCCTTAGCTTAGGCTCACCTAAGTTTCCGGCGGGCGGCTCCGTCGGCACGTCCCATTCCGGCACTCCAGGCCTCACAGGCGACCGTCCCGCACGATGGGAGTGACATGTCACAGGTTCTTCCTGATGACGCAACGCTGGTCCACGACCTCATTGGCATCGGCTTCGGCCCGTCCAATGTCGCCATGGCGATCGCGATCCGCGAGCACAACGCACAGGCCGGCAGTCAGGAGACGGTCAGCGCCCGCTTCTTCGAGCAGCAGCCCCGCTTCGGCTGGCACCGCGGCATGCTGATCGACGACGCGACGATGCAGGTGTCTTTCCTCAAGGACCTGGTGACACTGCGGAACCCGGCCAGCGAGTTCAGCTTCCTCTGCTACCTGCAGAGCAAGGGCCGGCTGATCGACTTCATCAACCACAAGAACCTCTTCCCGCTGCGCGTGGAGTTCCACGACTACTTCGAGTGGGCCGCCGCCAAGGTCGACGACCAGGTCTCCTACGGCCACGAGGTGGTCGGCGTCGCACCCGTGGAGCGCGACGGAGCCGTCGACCACCTCGAGGTGACGGTCCGTTCGGGCCAGGGGCTGGAGGTGCGCCGGGCGCGCAACCTCGTCGTCGGCACCGGCCTGCGCCCCCTGATGCCGGAGGGCGTCGAGCGCGGCGACCGGGTCTGGCACACCTCCGAACTGCTGGCGCGGGTCGACACGTTGGAGGGCACCGCACCCGCCCGGTTCGTGGTCGTCGGCGCCGGGCAGAGCGCCGCCGAGAACGTCGCCTACCTGCACCGTCGCTTCCCCGGGGCCGAGGTGTGCGCGGTCTTCGCCCGCTACGGCTACAGTCCCGCCGACGACAGCGGCTTCGCCAACCGGATCTTCGACCCGGCCGCCGTTGACGACTACTTCGCCGCGCCCGGCAGCGTCAAACGCCGGCTGATGGACTACCACGGCAACACCAACTACTCCGTGGTGGACATCGACCTGATCGACGACCTGTACCGGCAGATGTACCGGGAGAAGGTCCTCGGCACCGAGCGGCTGCGCTTCCTCAACGTCTCCCGGCTCACCGACGTCGAGGAGACCTCGGACCGGGTCCGTGCCACCGTGACCTCCCTGGTCACCGGCGAGGAGACGCTCCTCGACGCGGACGTCGTGGTCTTCGCCACCGGCTACCGCCCGGCCGACCCCCTCGGGCTGCTCGGCGAGGTCGCGGACCGCTGCCTGCGCGACGACGAGGGCCTGGTGCGCGTCGAGCGCGACTACCGCGTCGCCACCGACCCGGCACTGCGCTGCGGCATCTACCTCCAGGGCGGTACGGAGCACACGCACGGCATCACGTCGTCGCTGCTCTCCAACACCGCGATCAGGGTGGGCGAGATCCTGGAGTCCCTGGTCGACCGGAACCTGAAGTCCGCCTCCGACGAGGCCCGGAGCATCGCCGACGGAGCCGGCGGCGGCGCGCGCTAGTGTACGTCGCCATGACCACGACTGCGGCCCAGCGCCCCGCGCCCGGGGGCACGACGGAGGCCCGTCGCAGACGGGTCGCCGGTTTGGGCGTACTCGCCGTGCTGCTCGTGCTCGCGGCGGCGGCCTCGCTGGCCGTCGGCGCCCGGGCGTTGACCCCCGCCGAGGTCTGGCACGGACTGACGGCCGCACCCGAGGCCGACCAGCGGCTCACCGAGATCAGGCTCATCGTGCGGACCGTGCGGGTGCCCCGCACGGTCCTCGCGGTCGTGGCGGGCATCGCCCTCGGGGCCGCCGGGGCGCTGATCCAGGGGTACACCCGCAACCCCATCGCCGACACCGGGCTGCTGGGGATCAACGCCGGCGCCTCGTTCGCCGTGGTCTCGGCGATCGCCCTGCTCGGCCTGACCGACCCGTTTCTGTACGTCTGGCTCGCGTTCCTCGGCGCTGGATTCGCCGGTGCCGTGGTGTTCGGGCTGTCGAGCATCGGCCGGGGGGCGGGCAACCCGCTGACACTCGCCCTGGCCGGCCAGGGGATCGCGGTCTTCCTCGCGGCGATGACCACGGCGGTCTCACTGACGGACCAGGCCTCGCTGAACGCGCTGCGGTTCTGGAACGCGGGCTCGCTGGCCGGCGTCGGGTTCGACGTCATCGGGCCGGTGTCCGCGTTCATCGCCGCCGGGCTGCTGCTCGCGCTCACCACGCTGCCCGCCGTCAACCTCCTCAACCTCGGTGAGGACGTGGCACGCGGGCTCGGGGTGAACGTCGCGCGGAGCCGGACGGCCGGCATCGTCGCCATCACCCTGCTGGCGGGCGCGGCCACCGCGGCCTGCGGTCCCATCGCCTTCCTCGGGCTCATGGTGGCCCATGTCGCGCGGTACCTCACCGGCCCGGACTACCGCTGGCTGGTGCCGTACGCCGGTCTGCTCGGCGCGGTGGTGCTGCTGGTCTGCGACATCGTGGGGCGTGTGGTGGTGCGGCCGGGGGAGCTGGACGCCGGGGTCGTCGTCTCGCTGCTGGGGGCGCCGTTCTTCGCCGTACTGGTGTGGCGCGGAAAGTTCAAGAACACGTGAGCGGGGCGGACGTGAAGGCAGACGGGACGGACGTGCGGCCGGGTGGGGCGGACGTGAGCGCGTCGCTGGCGCCGGGAGTGCGGCTCGGCGGTGTGTCGTTCGTGTGGCGGCCCTGGACCGCGGGTGTCACCATGCTGCTGGCGGCGGCGGCCTTCCTGGTGTGCTGCCTGTCCATCGGCGTCGGGGACTTCCCCATCGGGCTGCCCCGGGTCCTCACCACGATCGTCGGCCGGGGCGAGCAGGTCGACGAGTTCGTCATCCTGGACCTGCGGATGCCCCGCGCGCTGGCCGGGCTCGTGGTGGGCATCGCGCTCGGAGTGTCCGGCGCGCTCACCCAGTCCATCGCGCGCAATCCGCTGGCCAGCCCCGACGTCCTCGGCATCACCAGCGGCGCGGGCGCGGTGGCGGTGTTCCTGGTGACGGTGTCGGGCGGCGCCGCGACGGCCGTCGTCGACTCCGTGGGCCTGTCGGCGGCGGCGCTCGCGGGCGGGCTCGGGACCGGCCTGCTGGTCTACTTCCTGGCCTGGCGCCGCGGGATCGACGGCTTCCGGCTGATCCTCATCGGCATCTCGGTGACCGCCGTCATGCAGGCGATCACGACCTGGCTGCTGGCCACCGCGGACATCAGAGACGTCGCCCGGGCCCAGGCGTGGCTGGTGGGTTCGCTGGACAACCGGTCCTGGGACGAGGTGCGGATGGCGCTCTGGTGCACGCTCGCACTCCTGGCCGTGGTGTCGTGCGCCGCCTTCCAGTTCAAGCCGATGCACTTCGGTGACGAGATCGCCGCGGGTCTCGGCGTCCGCTACGGGGCGGTGCGCGCGGTCCTGCTGCTGTGCGCCGTGCTGCTGGCCGGCGTGGCCGTGAGCGCGGCCGGCCCGGTGCCGTTCGTGGCCCTGGTGGCGCCCCAGGTGGCGATGCGGCTGGCGAGGTGCCCGACGCCGCCGCTGGCGGCCTCCGGCATGGTGGGCGCCCTGCTGCTGACCGGATCGGACCTGGTCGCCCGGACGGCACTGCCGGTCTCCCTGCCCGTCGGCGTGGTCACCGCGGCGATCGGCGGGCCCTTCCTCGTCTACCTGCTGGTGCGGGCGAACCGCCGATAGCTGGTACAAAGTAAGGCGTGCCTAATGGAGGGGGGCCTCGTGGCCGTTGAGTCCATCACCGGGGCCGGGCCGGCAGTCGGCGGCGCCACGCGGCTGGCCGCCAGGTCGGTGGCGGTCGGGTACGGGGCCCGGCCGGTCATCGACGGGCTCGACGTGGCGATCCCGCCCGGGGTGATCACCACCATCATCGGCCCCAACGGCTGCGGAAAGTCGACCCTGTTGCGGACCCTGTCCCGGCTGCTGAAGCCGACCAGCGGCACGGTCGTGCTGGACGGCGAGGACATCGCGGGGCTCAGGACCCGGGACGTCGCCAAGAAGCTCGGACTCCTGCCGCAGGCACCGGTCGCGCCAGAGGGACTGACGGTGTCCGACCTGGTCGCCAGGGGCCGCCACCCGCACCAGAGCTGGCTCAGGCAGTGGTCGTCGGACGACGCGGCCGTGGTGGGCCGCGCACTGGCCATGACCGGGGTGTCCGACCTCGCGGACCGTCCGGTCGACTCGCTCTCCGGCGGGCAGCGTCAGCGCGTCTGGATCTCCATGACCCTGGCCCAGGGCACCGATCTGCTGCTCCTCGACGAGCCGACCACCTACCTGGACCTGGCGCACGCGATCGACGTGCTCGACCTGGTGGACGACCTGCACGAGTCCGGGTGCACGGTCGTCATGGTGCTGCACGACCTCAACCTCGCCACCCGCTACAGCGACAACCTCGTCGTGATGCGGGACGGGGCCATCCTGGCCCAGGGACATCCGAGGGAGGTCATCACCGCCGAACTGCTGCACGAGGCCTTCGGGCTGCGCGCCAAGGTGATCGACGACCCCGTGGGGGACCGGCCCCTCATCGTGCCCATCGGGCGGGCCCACGTCGAACTCGACCCGGTTTCCCCGGAGTTGTCGAAGTGAGGGTAGGCTAACCTCACTAGGGTGCGATAAGATTCGCTGCCCTCAGAACGGGGCGCAGTGGACGGCGCGACAGCAAGGGATCTCCGGATGCTCCTCAGAACGACGCGTATGACGCCCTGGCGACGACTGGCGGCGGCACTCTCCGCCGCCGCGCTCGGCGTCGGCCTCCTCGCGGGGTGCGGCTCCGACTCCGACGACCCGTCGGACAGCGCGGGCGGCGACAAGGCGACCGACGGCGCCGGCGCGTTCCCCGTCACCGTGGAGCACGCGTTCGGAACCACGGAGGTCGCCAAGGCGCCCGAGCGGGTGGTCACCGTCGGCTACACGGACGACCAGACGGTCCTGGCCTTCGGCATCAAGCCCGTCGGTATGGTCGACCAGTACCCGAACCCGGAAGGCCAGAGCCCCGACATCAACACCCAGTGGCCGTGGGTGAAGGAGAAGTGGGGCGACGCCAAGCCCGAGGTCGTCATGAAGAACGGTGACACCGGCCCCAACTTCGAGAAGATCGCCGCACTGCGCCCCGACCTGATCGTCGCCGTGTACTCCGAGGTCGACCAGGCCGCCTACGACAAACTCTCCAAGATCGCGCCGACCGTGGGACGCACCAAGGCGGAGAAGGAGCCGTTCAGCGCCCCGTGGCAGGACAACGCCCTGCACATCGCCAAGGCCCTCGGCAAGGCCGAGGAGGGCGAGAAGATGGTCGCCGACATCCAGGGCAAGCTCGACGCGGCCAAGAAGGCGCACCCCGAGTTCGCGGACCGGACCGCCGTCGCACTCTCCTGGTACAAGGACTCGGTGGCCCCGTTCACCTCAACCGATGTACGCGGACGCCTGGTGACGGGTATCGGCTTCAAGTACCAGACCAAGATCGACGAGGTCGCGGGCGGCGACTTCTACACCACGCTCTCGCCCGAACGCGTCGACCTGGTCGACGTCGACCGTGTCTTCGTCATCAACGACAAGGCGGATCAGGACGCGTTGAAGAAGTTCAAGCTCTTCACCAATCTCGACGCGGTCAAGAACGGCAAGGTGACCTACCTGCTGGACAGCGAGGGCCCGGCGGTCGGCGCGGCCATCTCCCAGGGCACCCTGCTGTCGATGCCGTACGCGGTGGACGAACTCGTCAAGTCGGCCGGGTAGGTGTGAGCGCCACGGACACCCGGGTCGCCCCGGCCGCCCTGCGCACGGCGACCGGACGCGAAGCCACCCGCTGGGTCGGGGCGCACTGCCGTGAGGTGCCGTGGCTGACCCTCGCCACGGCACTGACCACGGTGGCCGGAGCGGCTCTCCAGGTCCTCCCGGTACTGCTGCTCGGCCAGGTGGTCGACGCCGTGGTCGGCGGCGAGTCGCGCTCGGTCCTCGTCACGATCGGCGCCGTGATGGTGGCGGCCGCGCTCCTCGGCGCGGCCGCCACCGCGGTGTCGACGTACCTGATCGGGCGGCTCGGCGCCGACCTGCTCGCACGACTGCGCGAGGGTGCCGTCCGCGCGGTGCTGGCCATGCCCAGCGCCCGTGTCGAGCAGGTCGGGCGCGGAGACGTGCTGTCCCGCGTCGGCGACGACGTGGCCGTCCTCTCCAAGGGCATCCGTACGGCGGTCCCCACGGTCTTCTCGGCGGGGGTGCTGGTCGTCATCGCCACGGCCGGCATGTTCGGCCTGGACTGGCGGCTCGGTCTCGCGGGCGCGGGCGCGCTGCCCGCGTACGCGCTGGCCCTGCGCTGGTACCTCCCGCGCTCCGCCCCGCTCTACCAGCGGCAGCGGGTGGCCCAGGCCGACCGTGCCCAGGCCCTGATCAGCGGTCTCAACGGCATCGACACGGTGCGGGCGTACCGGCTGGAGGACGCCTTCCGCGAGCAGGTCACCCGTGAGTCGTGGCGGGTGCGCGATCTCGGGATCGAGGTGTTCCGGTTCTTCGGGCGGTTCGTCGGCCGGGAGAACCGCGCCGAGTTCATCGGCCTGACGCTCATCCTGGTGGTCGGGTACGCCCTGCTGGAGGCCGACGCCGCCACCCTCGGCGAGGTGTCGGCGGCCCCGCTGCTCTTCCACCGGCTGTTCACGCCGCTCGGTGCCATCATGTTCACCTTCGACGAGGCGCAGAAGTCGGGTGCGAGCCTGACCCGGCTGGTCGGGGTGGTGGGCGAGGACGCCGAGGACCGGCTGGTGGGCGACGCCTCGGTCGGGCCAGCGGCGGCCGGTGTCCGTCCGGTGCGGGTGGAGGGGCTGACGTTCACCTACCCGGGCGCCGACGAGCCGGTGCTCAGGGACGTCGACCTGACGATCCCCGCCGGTGGTTCGCTCGCCCTGGTCGGCGCCACAGGCGCGGGGAAGACGACGCTGGCCGCGCTGATCGCGGGCATCGGGACTCCGCAGGCGGGGTCGGTGCGGGTCGGGCCGACCGACCTGGCCGGACTGGACGAGGCCGGGGCGCGGTCCCTGGTGACCATCCTCACCCAGGAGACACACGTGTTCTCCGGGCCGCTCGCCGACGACCTGCGGCTGGCCGCGCCGGAGGCCACCGACGCCGAACTCGCCGACGCCCTGCGGACGGTGGGCGCCGACCGGTGGGTCGACACCCTGCCCGACGGACTGGACACCCTGGTGGGGGAGGGCGGAGAGCGCCTGGACGTGACCAAGGTCGCCCAGGTCGCCCTCGCCCGGCTCGTGTTGAGCCGCTCACCCGTGGTGGTGCTGGACGAGTCCACGGCGGAGGCGGGCAGCGAGGGCGCCGCCGAGCTGGAACGTGCCGTGCTCGCCGCGTGCGCCGGCCGGACCACGCTGTTCGTGGCGCACCGGCTCACCCAGGCGATGGCGGCGGACCGGATCGCCGTCCTGGACGCCGGGCGTGTCGTGGAGGAGGGGACGCACGAGGAACTGGTGGCGCTGGGCGGCCGGTACGCGCGGCTGTGGCAGGCCTGGCGAGAGGGCAGTTAGGCAAGAGTGGTTAGGTAAGCCTTAGTTAGGTTAGCCTGCGTGCATTCCTCGGAAGGGCGTGGAGTCTTCGATGATGGAACCGACCGCTCGTCTCGTACAGCTCTCTCCCCGGCACCTGACCGACATCCGCAGACGCGCCGGGGACTTCGCCGACCGGACCATCGCCGCGGCCTGCGCCATCGGACTGTCGTACTGGGCGACGGGCCGCAGCCCCGCCGGGCTCGACCTCACCCCTGGCACCCTCTTCGGCGACGTGCTCGGCTGGGTCGCCAACGGAGGTGCCACGCCAGGCGATTGGGAGGTCGCGGCGGACGGCCGGAGCATCACCCTCCCGGACGGCGTCGTACCGGACGACGCGCAGCTCGCGCTCGACGACCTGGCCGACTTCCCGGACCGGCCCCTCGGCACCATCGGCCCCTCCGGCCCGGCGGCCCGGCTGGCGAGCCTGGCCGCCTGGAACGACACCGACGCCGACCGGGCGCGTCCCACGCTCGTGGAGATGTTCCTCGCCCAGGCCCGCACCAGACCGGACGCCATCGCCGTGGTCGACGAGCACCGCTCACTGACCTACCGTCAGGCGGCGGCCATGTCCGCCCAGCTGGCCCACCGGCTGACCGGACGCGGGCTGACCGCGGAATGCGCCGTGGGCATCTCACTGGAGCGCTCCGCCGACATGGTCGTCGGGCTGCTCGGCGTGCTCCGGGCGGGCTGCGCGTTCGTACCGCTCGATCCGCACTGGCCGGCCGAGCGCCGGGCCGTCGTCATCGAGGACGCCGGGATCGTCGTACAGCTCAACGCCACCGGCGAACACGCCCCGGACGAACCGGAGGCCCTCGCCGTCGACCTCGCCGACTGGCGCTACGGGTCCCACCCCGCCGAAGCGCCGGAAATCTCCGTCCGGGGCGACGCTCTCGCCTACGTCGTCTTCACCTCCGGGTCGACCGGACGGCCCAAGGGCGCCATGATCCGCCACGAGGCAATCAGTGAACGGCTGCTGTGGCAGGCTGAGGACATTTTGGGCTTCGGTCCGGACGACGTGTCGCTCTTCAAAGCGCCGCTCTCCTTCGACATCTCCGTCAACGAGATCTTCCTGCCGCTGGTCCGCGGCGGCCGGCTCGTGGTCCTGCGCCCGGGCGGCGAACGCGACCCGCACCATCTGCTCGGCGTCATCGCCGAACAGCGCGTCACCTTCACCTACCTCGTCTCGTCCATGCTGGACGTCCTGCTGGAGATGGCGGGCGACTCCGGGCGACTCGACAGCCTGCGCCACGTGTGGTGCGGCGGCGAGGTGCTCACCCCCGAGCTGTACGAACGCTTCCGCACCCGGCTCGACATCCCCCTCTACCACGGCTACGGCCCGGCGGAGACGACCATCGGCGTCTCCCACGTCGTCTACCGGGGCGCGGCGGAACGCCTGTCGACGTCCATCGGAAAGGCCAACCCCAACACCCAGCTGTACGTCCTCGACGACGAACTGCGCCCCGTCCCGGTCGGCGTCGGCGGCGAACTGTACGTCGGCGGCCTCCTCCTGGGCCGCGGTTACGCGGGCGCGCCCGGTCTGACCGCGTCACGGTTCGTGGCCAACCCCTTCGCCGACGACGGGTCCAGGCTCTACCGGACCGGAGACCTCGCGCGCTTCGCCCCCGACGGCTCGCTGGACTTCCTCGGCCGCGCCGACAACCAGGTCAAGATCCGCGGCATGCGCCTGGAGATCGAGGACGTCGAGATCGGCCTCGCGGAACACCCCGGGGTGCGCCACACCTGCGTCGTCGCCAGGAAGAACGCCGCGGGCGGCACCTACCTCGTGGGCTACGTCATCCCCGCCGCCGGCCACGAGGACCTCCGTGCCGACGACGTCCTGGCGTGGGCCGGCGCGCACATGGTGGAGTACATGGTGCCCGCCCACGTCGTCGTGACGACCGGGTTCCCGCTCACCGCAGGCGGCAAGATCGACCGCCACGCGCTGCCGGAACCCGTGACCGGCGCCGCCGCGTCCGTGCCGCCCGCCACCGAGAACGAGCGCGCGGTGTGCGCGGCGGTCGCGGCGCTCCTGCGACTGGACGAGGTCGGCGTGGACCAGGACTTCTTCCAGCTCGGCGGGGACAGCATCCTGGCGATTTTCCTGCTCGGCGCGTTGCGCGAGGCGGGCCTCTACGTCACGGCCCGGCAGATCTTCACCCACAGCACCGTGGGAGCGCTGGCCGCCGTGGCGAGCCGCGAGGACACCACGGCCGTGGACCACCGCGACGTCCCGACCGGCACCGTCGTGGGGTCCCCCGTCGTGCAGTGGCTCGGCGAGACCACGGACGCCGTCGACGGCTTCGTGCAGTCGGTCGTCCTGAACACCCCGGCCGGCCTCGGCGCGGACGCCCTCGACGCGGTCCTGACCGCCCTGACCGGCCGGCACCCCATGCTCCGCGCCCGGCTGGTGCGCGGCGACCGCTGGGGCTTCGACATCCCCGACACGGCCCCGGCCGCGGCCCTCTGGCAGGAGAGCGACCGGCCCCTCGACGCGTGCGTCACCCTCGCCACCGAGGCACTGGACCCCGAGTCCGGCACCATGCTGAGCGCCGTCTGGCGGCGCGCGGCACGGCAGTTGGTCCTGGTCGTCCACCACGTCGTGATCGACGGGGTGTCCTGGCGGGTGCTCATGGAGGACCTGGCCACGGCCTGGCGGCAGTTCTCCTCGGGCACACCCGTCGGACTTCCCCCCGAGGGGACGTCGTTCCGGCGCTGGACCCAGCTGCTCGAGCGCGCCGCCTTCGACGCCGACAGCGCCCCCTTCCGGCACCCGCTGCCGGGCCCGGACGAACCGGTGGGCCGTCGCGCGCCGGCCGTGACCGACACCGTGGCGAGGGAACGGGTACGTACCGTGTCGCTCGACGCGGGTGCCACCGCCGCCGTCCTCGGCGAGACACCCGCCAGATTCCACGCGGGCGTCAACGACGTCCTGCTGACCGCACTGGCCGTCGCCCTCGCCCGGTGGCGCCGCGACCTCGGCCAGACCCAGACCTTCGCGCACATCGAACTGGAGGGCCACGGCCGCGAGGGACGCTTCGTCGCCCCGTCCGCCGGCTTCGAGCCCGAACTCTCGCGGACCGTCGGCTGGTTCACCACTCTCTTCCCGGTCACCGTGGACCCCGGCAGCGCCCCCGACCCGACCGCACCCGCCTACCTGGCCTCCGCGCTCAAGGCGGTGAAGGAAGACCTCGCGCGCGTACCCGACAACGGCGTCTCCTACGGCGCCCTCCGCCACCTCGCCGGAGTCTCCTTCGACGCACCGACACCCCAGGTGCTCTTCAACTACCTCGGCCGGTTCGAAGCCGGGGGCTCGGGCGACTGGCAGCTCGCGCGCAACACGGAACAGCTGGGGGAGAAGCGCGACCCGCGCATGCGCCTGCCGCGCGCCCTGGAGTTCAACGCCGTCGCCGAACCCGGCACGGACGGCGCCCACCAGCTCGTCACCACCGTCTCCTGGCCCGACGGCATGTTCACCGACGAGGACATCACCACCCTCGGCGGCTACTACCTGGACGCGCTGAACGGCCTGGCCGCACTCGACCGCGGCGGCCACACACCCAGCGACTTCCGGCCCCTGTCCCTCACCCAGGCCGACGTCGACGCCCTGGACGGAACCGCGCTGCGGGACATCCTCCCGCTGACCCCCCTGCAGGAGGGCCTGTACTTCCACTCGGTCTACGACGACGACGCGACCGGCAGCTACGTCGAGCAGCAACTGCTGACCCTGGACGGCGAGGTCGACACCGACCGGCTCGCCACGGCGGCCACCCGCCTGCTCAGCCTGTACCCGAACCTGACCGCGCGCTTCGTGGCCCTCGACGACGGCCGGGTGGTCTCCGTCCTGGAGAACGGCGTCCAGGCGCCCTTCACCGTGCTCGACCGCCCCGGCCTCACCGGCGACGAGATACGCGAGCACGCCGAGCGCGACCGCCGCGCCGGATTCGACCTGGCCACCGGCCCGCTGATGCGGTACACCCTCGTCCGCACGGGCGAGGGCCGGCACGTCCTGGTGCAGACGGTGCACCACATCATCGCCGACGGCTGGTCGGTGCCGCCCATGCTGCGCACCCTCCTCGCCGAGTACCACGCGCCGGGCACCGTCCACCCGCTCGGCGGCTTCCCCGACCACGTGCGCCGCCTCGCCGCACGCGACGACGAGGAGAGCGACCGGGTCTGGCGCGAGCAGCTCGACGGACTGCCCGGCCCCTCCCTGGTCGCCGAGGGCCACACCCCCTCCGACCGCTTCGCGGACACGGCCGTGGTACCGGATACCGACGCCGAGGCCGCCGCCCGCGCGGCCGGCGTGCCGCTCAGCGTCGCCGTGCACGGCGCCTGGGCCCTGACCCTGGGCTCCCTCCTGGGCCGCGACGACGTCGTGTTCGGCTCGACGGTCTCCGGGCGCGACGCCGACGTGCCCGGCATCGAGGACATGGTCGGCCTCTTCATCAACACCATCCCCCTGCGCGCCCGGTGGACCGGCACCACGACCGCACGCGACCTGCTCGCCGCCGTCCGGGAGCACCAGAGCGCGGTCCTGCCGCACCAGCACGTCCCCCTCGCCGGGGTCACCCGGCGGGCCGGCACGGGACCCCTCTTCGACACCCTCGTGGTGTTCGACGTCGCGACCGACACCGCGGACCTGCGGCGACCCGGCGACACGCTGGCCGTCACCGGCATCGTGAACGAGGGCGCCCCGCACTACCCCCTGACGCTGGTGGTGGAACGCACCCCCGACGGCCGACCGCGCTTCAACCTCGTCCACGACGGCGAGCTGCTGCGCGAACCCCGGGCCCGACGCATCCTGCACACCTTCACCCGCACCCTCACCGGCCTGCTCACCCGCCCCGACACCCCGGTCGGCCACCTCACCACGGCGGAGGCCGAGCACGTCGAACCGGTCGCCCCGGCCACCCTGGGCGGGCTCTTCGACGCCGCCGCGCGCCGCGACCCCGCCGCCACCGCCGTCACCCAGTGCGCCCTCGACGGCACCACCCGGTCCCTGACCTACGGCGAACTGGCGCACGCCAAGGACGATCTCGCCGCCGTCCTGCGCGCGGCCGGTGTGGCACCGGGCGGGCGCGTCGCCGTCGCCGTCCCGCGCTCCGTCGAGCAGGTCGTCGCCCTGGTCGCGGTGGTCTGCGCGGGCGGAGCCTATGTGCCGCTGGACCTGGCCTACCCGGACGAGCGGCTGGAGTACGTCCTGGCCGACGCCGCGCCGCAGGTCGTCCTCGTGGCCCCGGAGCAGCGCGACCGCTTCACCCGGCTGCTGGACCGCGCGGGCGTCGCCGCCCGGGTGCTCGTCCAGGGGGAGGAGCCCGTACCGGCCGGCACCGAGCCGGGTCGCGAGGCCGACTGGCGCGACCCCGCCTATGTCATCTACACGTCCGGCTCGACGGGCCGGCCCAAGGGTGTCGTCGTCCCGCACGCCGCCGTGGTGACCCTGCTCGCCCACACGCGGCCCGCCATGGAGTTCGGCCCGCACGACGTGTGGGTCCAGTTCCACTCCTTCTCCTTCGACTTCGCGGTCTGGGAACTGTGGGGCGCGCTGGCCCACGGCGCCGAACTGCTGGTGCCCGACTACGCGCTGACCCGTTCCCCGGTCGACTTCCACCGGCTGGTCCGCGAGCGTGGGGTGACCGTGCTCAACCAGACGCCGTCCGCGTTCCACCAGTTCGCCGAGGCCGACCGGCACGCCGGTGGACCGCTCCCCGCACTGCGCCGGATCATCTTCGGCGGCGAACCGCTGGACCTGGGACGCCTGCGCAGCTGGGTCGAGCGGCACGGCACCGCCTCGCCCGAGCTGGTCAACATGTACGGCATCACCGAGACCACGGTCCACGTCACCCACCGGGTCCTGACCGACGCGGACTTCGGTCCCGGTGACTACGCCAGTCCCATCGGCGGCCCGATCCCCGGCCTGGTCACCCACCTGCTCGACGACCGGCTCCGGCCGGTACCGCCGGGACGGGTCGGCGCCGTCTACGTCGCCGGCGACCAGGTGTCCCTGGGCTACCTGGGCCGGCCGGGGCTCACGGCCGGGCGTTTCGTGGCCGACCCGTTCGCCGGTGACGGCTCCCGGATGTACCACACGGGCGACCTCGCCCGCCGCACGCTCGACGGCGAGCTGGAGTTCGCGGGCCGCGCCGACGACCAGGTGCAGCTCAAGGGGTTCCGCATCGAACCCGGCGAGGTGGAGTCCGCGCTCCGGGACCTCGACGGGGTGGTGGACGCGGCCGTCACGGTGGCGGACACCGGCGACCACCTGGTGGCCCACGTCGTGGGCCGGGTCCCCGACGACCTCACCGCCCGCCTGGCGGCGAAGCTCCCCGCCCACATGGTGCCGGGCCGGGTGCTGACCGTGGACGCCCTCCCGCTGACGGTCAACGGCAAACTGGACCGCGGCGCCCTGACCGCGCGCGCCGCCGCGGCATCCCGTGACGTGGTGGAGCCGGAGGACACGGCCGAGACCCGCCGGCCCGGAGTGCCACCAGTGACGGCCCGGCCGGGCACCGACGCCCTGACCCCGCTCGTCGGCATCTTCACCGACACGCTGCCCGGCGCGGCCGTGGACGCCGACACCGACTTCTTCACCGCCGGCGGCGACAGCATCGTCGCCATCACCGTGATCAACCGCGCCCGGGCGCTCGGCCTGCCGATCACCCCGCGCGACGTGTTCCTGCTGAGGACACCGCGCGCCCTGGCCGACCACCTCCGCACCACCGGCGCCCCGCACACCGGGACCCCCGCACCCACCCGCCGCGAGGACGGCCCGCTGCCCCTCACACCGATCATCCTGCGCCGGCGCCGACTGGGCGGCCCGCTCACCCGGTTCGCCCAGGCCAGGACACTCACCGTCCCCGAGGAAGCCGGACCCGCCGACGTGCGGCGCGCAGCCCATGCCGTCGTGAGCGCACACCCGGCGCTCAGGCTGCGCCTGCGCGTCCGGCACGGCGTGTGGTCCCTGACCACGGAGCCCGAACGCGAGGTGACGGTCGTCCGCACGGACGGGACCGACACGGCGGCCGCCGCCGACCTGGCCGCCGGCCGGCTCGACCCCGAGTCCGGCGAGGTCGCCGCGTTCACCTGGCTGGAGACGAGCCGCACCCTGGTCGTCGTCGTGCACCACCTCGCCGTGGACGCCGTGTCCTGGCTGATCCTGCTGGACGACCTGGCCGACGCCCTGCGCGGGACGCCCCTGGCACCGCCGACCACCTCCTACGCCGAGTACGCCGAAGCGCTGACGTACCGGTCCGCCACCGCCGTCGACGACCTGGACCACTGGCTCACCACACTCGCGGCCCCCACACCCCTGCCCCCGGCCACCGGGCTGCGCCAGACCACGGCCGTCCTCCCGAGCGAGGTCGGCGAACGCCTGACGCGTACCGCGCCCGCCGCACTCGGCCTCGGTCTCACCGAGCTGCTGTGCGGCGCGCTGCGCACAGCACTCACCCAAGTCCAGGCGGAACCCACCGACCTGGCGATCGACCTGGAGCGGCACGGCCGCGTCCCGGCCCTCGCACACCACGACTACACCCGCACCGTCGGCTGGTTCACCGCCATCGCGCCGGTACGGCTCACCCCGCACACCGACCCCGTCGCCGCCGCGCGCGAGATCACAGAACGGCAGCCCGACGAGGACGCGCACGCCGCCTACGGCCGGCTCAGGTACCTCAATCCGCAGACCGCCCCGCTCTTCGACACCCACCCGCAGGTGCTCTTCAACTACCTGGGCCGCGGCGGTGAATCCGAGGCGCCGCGCCTGACCGGCGAGGACGGTCACAGCCCGTACGCCGTCGAGGTGAACGCGTGGACCGACGCGGCCACCGGCGCCCTGCACGCGGAGTTCACCCTCGCCGAGGGCGTCCCCGACGCGATCACCGGGCACTGGCTGACGTCACTCGCAAAGATCGCGGACGCCGCGCGGACCGCCGAGCGCACCGCGCCGGTCACCCCCCTCCAGCGGGGCCTGTTCTTCCAGGCCCAGCTGGCCGGCTCGACCGGGCACTACGTCGCCCAGAGCTACTTCACCTTCGAACGGCGCCTGGACACCGACGCGTTGGCCGAGGCGATGGCCTTCGTCATGGACCGGCACCCGGCTGTGGGCGCGGGCTTCACCACGGACGCCGACGGCGACCCCGTCCAGGTCCTCGCCGCCGGACGGCGGGCCGGCGTCCGCACCGTCGAAGCGGCCACGGACGCGGAGGTCGAGGCCCTGAGACTGGCCGACCGGGACACGGGATTCGACCCGGGTGCACCACCGCTGATCCGCCTGACCGTGGTGCGCCTGCCCGACGACCGCGACGGCCTGCTGCTCAGCTACCACCTGCTGCTGTGGGACGGCTGGTCGCGCGAGATCGTGCTGCGGGACCTCTTCGACGCCTACCGGTCCGTCCTCGCGGGCACACTCCCCGTCGCGGTCCCGGCCACGCCCGGCTTCGAGGACCACGCGCGAGCGCTCGCCGCCAAGGATCCCGCCGCCTCCGAACGCTTCTGGGCGGAGCACCTGGCCGGTCTCCCCGGCCCGACCCTGCTGGCCGGACCGGTCCCGGCCCTCACGGACGACCTGCCACGCGCACTCGTCCACACACTGGGCGCCGAGGAGTCGGAACTGCTGCGGGAGGCGGCCAGGACGCACGGGGTCACCCTGAACTCCGTCCTGACCGGCGCGTTCGGCCTGTTCCTGGCCGCCCGGACCGGCCGCACCGACGCCGTGTTCGGCGTGACCGTCTCCGGACGCGACGGCGAGGGGCTCGCAGACATCGTGGGCGTGCTCCTCAACACCGTGCCCACCTGGACCAGGGCCCGGCCGCACGACACGGTCCGCGACTACCTGACGGCGGTCCAGACGGCCAGGGTCGAGGCCATGGAGCACGAACACCTCGGGCTCGGCGAGATCCAGCGGGCCGGCGGCCACGACACCCTCTTCGACAACCTGTTCGTGCTCCAGAACTTCCTGGACCTGGACGCCTTCGCCGAGATGAACGCCCGGCACGGCATCACCTCCGTGCGCGCCGACGACTCCACCCACTACCCGTTCACCTGGGTCGTCACCCCCGGCGACCGGCTCACCGTCAAGCTGGAGTACCGCGACCACGACACCGCGAACGCCCGGCGCCTCCTCGACGACTACCTGCGCGTCCTGGACGACCTGGCCCGGGCCACGGGCCCGGTGGGCGCGCTGCGCGGCCTGGGCTCCGAGCCCCGCCCCGTCGAACGCACCGACGTCGGCACCGACACCGTCGTCGACCGCTTCGACCGGGCGGCGGACCACCACCCGCAGCGGGTGGCGCTCGTCGCCGACGGCTCCACCATGACCTTCGCGGAACTCCGCGACCGCAGCCGGGCGGTGGCGGGCGTCCTCGCCGGGCGCGGCATCGGACCCGAGACGAACGTGGCCATCGCGGTCCCGCGCTCGCTCGACTCCATCGTGGCCCTGTTCGCCGTACTGCGCGTCGGCGCCGCCTACGTGCCGCTGGAGCTGGACCACCCCGACGAGCGGATCGCCGCGATCGTGTCGGACGCCCGCCCGGACGTCACCCTCACCGTGAGCGCGGTCTCGCCCCGGCTGACCGGCGACCTGATCGAGCTGGACCGACCGCTGCCCGAGGCCGAGCCGTACCGCACCTTCACGCCGGACGATCCGCACCGGCTGCGGCACCCCGCGTACACCATCTACACCTCCGGATCGACCGGGAAGCCCAAGGGTGTGGTGACCGAGTACGCGGGGCTGACCAACATGCTGGCCAACCACCAGCGCCGCATCTTCGGACCGGTACTGGCCGAACACGGCCACCGGACCTTCCGGATCGCCCACACCGTGTCCTTCGCCTTCGACATGTCGTGGGAGGAACTGCTGTGGCTGGCCGACGGCCACGAGGTGCACATCTGCGACGAGGAACTGCGCCGTGACGCGCCCCGCCTCGTCGCGTACTGCCTCCGGCACGGCATCGACGTCATCAACGTGACCCCGACCTACGCGCAGCACCTGGTCGCCGAGGGACTGCTCGACGACCCGGCCCGCCGGCCCGCGCTGGTGCTGCTGGGCGGCGAGGCCGTCACCCCGGCCCTGTGGCAGCGGCTCGCCGCGACCGAGGGCACCGTGGGCTACAACCTGTACGGGCCCACCGAGTACACCATCAACACCCTCGGCGTCGGCACCTTCGAATGCCAGGACCCGGTCGTCGGGGTCGCCATCGACAACACCGACGTGTACGTCCTGGACCCGTGGCTGCGGCCGCTGCCCGACGGCGTCCCCGGGGAGCTGTACGTGTCCGGCATCGGCATCGCGCGCGGCTATCTCGGGCAGCCGGCGCAGACCGCGCACCGCTTCGTCGCCTGCCCCTTCGGCGCCCCCGGCGCGCGCATGTACCGCACCGGCGACCTCGTGCTGCGCCGCCCCGACGGCAACCTGATGTACCTCGGCCGCACCGATCAGCAGGTCAAGATCCGCGGCCACCGGGTCGAACTGGGCGAGGTGGAGGCGGTGTTCGCAGCGCATCCGGCGGTGCGGTTCGCCGCCGCCGTCGCCCAGCCCGACCCGCAGGTCGACGGCGCCCACCGGCTCGCCGCCTACCTCGTGCTGGACGGCGCCGACCTGGCGGCGGTCGCGGCCGAGGTCGGCGCCGGGCTGCCGGACTTCCTGCGCCCCACGCACTACGCGCGGGTCGACGCCGTCCCGCTGACCGTGAACGGGAAGGCCGACACCAAGGCGCTGCCCGAGGCCAAGCCGCTGGGCGCGCTGACCACGGCGGGGGAGCGCGGCCCGGAGACGGAGACCGAGACCACCGTCTGCGAGTTCTTCGCCGAGGCACTGGACCTGGACGACGACGAGGTGAGCGCGGTCAGCGACTTCACGGCCCTCGGCGGGCACTCCATGCTGGCGGTACGGCTGACCGGACTGCTCCGCCGGGAGTACGGTCCAGTGATCACGATCCGCGACCTGTTGACCCTGCGAACCCCGGAAGCGATTGCCCGCCACCTCGATGAAGAATTCTGACAAGCAGCGGACCCGCCAGGGGTCCGACATCCTCCGCACCGCCCTGCGGCGCAACCTCGGCGCCATGGCCTGGGGCACCCTCCTCATGGGCCTCTACCAGGCCGCCGAGACCGCCTTCCCCATCGCGCTCGGACTGATCGTCGAACACACCATGCGGGACCGGAGTCCCGGCAGGCTCGGTGTCTCCATCGGCTCGCTGGCCGTGATCATCACGACCGTGTCGCTGTCGTGGCGGTTCGGGATGCGGGTGCTCCAGAAGGCCAACACGACCGAGGCGCACCGCTGGCGGGTGCGGGTCGCGGGTCGCGGACTCCAGCCCGTGGCCCGGGACATCGACCTCAAGTCCGGCGAGGTGCTGACCATCGCCACCGAGGACGCCGACCAGACCGCCGACATCATCGAGGTGGTACCGCTGCTGATCAGCTCGCTGGTCGCGGTGCTGATCGCGGCGGTCGCGCTCGGCCTGGCCGACATCCGGCTCGGCCTGCTGGTGATCGTGGGGACCGCGGCGATCCTGTCGGTGCTGAGCGTGATGTCCCGGCGGATCGGCTCCAGCACCCGTGAACAGCAGGCTCGGGTGGCCCGGGCGGGCGCCAAGGTCGCCGACCTGATCATCGGACTCCGTCCGCTGCACGGCTTCGGCGGCAACCACGCCGCCTTCCGTTCGTACCGGAGGGTCAGTACCGAGGCGAAGCACCAGTCCATCACCGTCGCCCGGGTGAACGGCGTCTACGCGGGCACCGCGCTGGGCCTCAACGCGGTGCTCGCCGCCGCGGTGACCCTGACGGCGGGCTGGCTGGCCTTCGCCGGCCGGATCAACATCGGCGAACTCGTGATGGCCGTGGGGCTCGCGCAGTTCATCATGGAGCCGCTGAGGCTGTTCTCGGAGATGCCGAAGTACGTGATGATCGCCCGGGCCTCGGCCGAGCGGATGGCGCTGGTGCTGACCGCGCCGCCGGTGACGACACCGGGCACCGGCCGGCCGCCCGCGGGCGCCGACCTGGAGGTGGACTGCGTACGGCACGGGACGCTGCGCAAGGTGCGGTTCCGGGTGGGCGCCGGCGAGTTCGTCGCGATCGCCGCCTACCAGCCGCGCGCCGCCGCCGACCTGGCCTCGGTCCTGGCACTGCACGTCCCGCCCGACAGGTACGACGGGAGCGTGCGGCTCGGCGGACGCGACCTGGCCGGCCTCCCGGTCGAGACGGTCCGCGAGCAGATGCTGGTCAACCCGTACGACGCGGAGATCTTCGCGGGCACCCTCCGCACGAACATCGACCCGTCGGGCACCGGGCGGACGGTCCCCGAGGCGGTCGAGGCGTCGATGCTGACCGACGTCGTCGCCCTGCACCGCGAGGGGCTCGACTACGCGGTCCGCGACCGCGGTGCCAACCTCTCCGGGGGACAGCGCCAGCGGCTCTCCCTGGCCCGCGCCCTCGCCGCAGACACCGACGTCCTCGTGCTGCGCGACCCGACGACGGCCGTCGACGCGGTCACCGAACAGCTCATCGCCCGCAACGTCGCCAAGCTGCGCCGGGGCCGCACCACCCTGGTGATCACCAGCAGCCCCGCCCTCCTGGACGCCGCCGACCGCGTCCTCGTCCTCGACGAGGGCGTCATCACGGCCGAGGACACGCACCGCAACCTCCTGGCCGCCGACGAGGAGTACCGCCTGGCGGTGACCCGGTGACCCGGTGACGCAGGTCTCGTACAGGTGTCCCCCGATGCACCCGTTCCGGATGTTTGCCGTGGCACACACGGGAAAGGGGACCTGTGATCACCGGAGCCGACCATCCGGTGCACAGCGTGTGAAAAGTGATCAGCAAGGAGGTTTCGATGTCCTCGAAGCGACGTCGCAAGAAGAAGGCCCGCCGCAAGAACGGCGCCAACCACGGTAGCCGTCCGCAGAGCTGAGGACGTCCCGTCGTCTCGGGTGGGTGGCGTGAGCCCCCCACCCGACGCGTTTCCGGGCCCTACCGCCCCAGCCCGTGCTGAGCCTCGTACAGGTTCCGCGGTCGTACGGCGTCGGTCGTGCCGTACAGCTCCAGGCGCGCGTGCAGGTCCCCGGCGAAGTCGGGGACGTCGATCTGGTCGAACTCGCGCACCTCGTTGATCCCGACGGTGGCGGACCAGGGAGCCAGACCGTCGATCTTCATCAGACCGGCCCGGCCGTTCGTCACCCTGATGTTCCAGTGGGCGAAACGGGCTCCGAAGAGCGGTCCCGCGCTCGCGTCGCCGCCGTGGCGGCCGTTGTTGTCCACGGTGATGTCGGTGCGCACGTTCGCGAAGGGCATGCCGCGGTGACTGTCGAAGGTACCCATCTCCATCACCCCGCGTGACCAGACGTTGTGCGAGGAGAGCCCCTCCACGTTGATGCCGTGCAACTGGGTGCCGGCGGGGGCGGGCGTGGTGCGTTCCTCGACGGTGAAGTCCTCGATCAGGTTGTCGTGGGACCCCTCGCGGCAGAAGTAAGGGTGGTGGGAACCGCGCCCAGTCACCTTGGTGCGGCTCAGGGTGCAGGCCGAGGCGGCGACCAGTCCGAACCCGTTGTCGACGTGGCGCACGGTCACGTCGTCCACCCGGCAGTCGTAGGCGCACTGCAGCACGACGCCGTTGTACCCGCGGTCCAGCAGGTGCGGCTGCTGGGGAACGTCGGGGGCCTCCAGGGTCAGCCCCTCGACCCCCGAGCCGGTCAACTCCTCGACGTGCGTCGTCAGCCGGGGATCCCACTCCGGGCGGAGGTCGAGCGGCAGCGGGCGCTCCAGGGTGACGCGTCGGCCGTCCACTTCCGTGAGGCGGACCGGCCACTCGTAGGGCACGTACGACGTCAGCTTCGTCTTATCGTCCCAGGCGTAGGACTCGGCGCCCGGTCCGCCGCCCGCCATGTGGGCGAGCAGGGTGTGGTCCGCGTCGTCGGCGAGGCGCAGCAGGACGAGGTCGCCGGGACGGAGCCGTGAGGGGGCGCTCACCCGGACCGTCCACGAGCCCCGTCGGGCGGGGGCGACGGTCGTCAGCGTGCGCCACTCGTCGCGCCGGTTGCCGGTCCAGCCCTCGAACGGCCACTCCTTCGCCCTGATGGCGTCGGTGAGGGAGTTCCAGCGGGCCTCGGGGGCCAGCCAGATCAGGCCGCCGGCCCAGGACCAGGAGGACTTGTCGCCGCCGTACCGGGACCCGTAGGCGCCGACGAGTTCGGTGAGGTGCTTGGTGGCGCGCAGTGTCGTGCGGTCGCTTCCGGCGCCGCGCAGCACGACGTTCGAGTGGCCGACGCGGATCAGGCCGTCGATGCGGAGGGTGCCGGGTGGCAGCGTGACCGTGCCGCCGCCGGCCCGCCCGGCGGCGGCGAGGGCGCGATTGATCGCCGGGGCGCAGTCGGTCGTGCCGTCCGCCACCGCACCGAAGTCGCGGACGTCGGCGACCACGGTGTGCCGGGGGAGCCGTGCTGCCCCGCCGAGACAGCCGGCCCGGCCGACGAAGGGGATCTGGGGGTGCGTGAAGGGAGACCGGGCGAACTCACGCCACAGGGACGGCACCCTGCCGGGCGCCGTGCCGGGCGGTGCCCCGGCCGCGGCGAGGGCCGACGGCGCCGCCCCGGCCACGGCACCCGCGGCCACGACCACGGCACCGCCGAGCAGACCCCGTCTGGTGACCGGACCGGCGCAACCACCCGCGCCGCCGTGGCTCTTGTCGTGAGACATACCCACCCCTCTCCCTTATGCCATCAGACATGTATGTGAATCACGTTCGCGGTGGAGTTCGGGGGAGCATGGCACGTCGGCGCCGAGTGGGAAAGACCGCCCGCGGGATCCCTGAGTGATCACCTCCGTTCACGTACAGGAACAGCACCCAAGGGTGTACACCCATGGTGCCGTGTGCCACGCTTCGGACAACTCCCAGGTCCCGTCGCCCAGTTGGAGGACGACCACCCATGAGTGTTTCCCGTCGAACCGTGCTGGCCTCGGCCACCGGCGTCGTGGGCGTTCACGCCCTGTCACAGCAGACCGCGGCCGCCGCCGCCGACGCCGGGGCGCCCGCGCCGGCCACCGAGCGCGTCCTGCGGGACGCGGCGGACTACGCCGTCGCGAAGCTCCGCGTCGTCGCGCCGACGGTGAGCGACTTCCCGGTGGGGACGAAGTTCGAGAAGTGGGTCTACTCCGAGAACGGCGACTGGGTGGGCGGGTTCTGGCCCGGGACGCTCTGGATGGCGTATCTCCACAGCGGCGACGAGGACTTCCGCACCCTGGCCCTCGACTCGGCGCGGGGACTCGCGCCGCGCCGGTACGACACCTCCACCCACGACCTGGGCTTCCTCTTCTACCCGTCGTGGGTCACCGCCTGGCGCCTGACGGGCGACGCCGCCTGGAAGGACGGTGCGATCAGGGCGGCCGACTCCCTCATCCAGCGGTACAACCCGCGCGGCCGCTTCATCCGCGCGTGGGGCGCGCTCTCCGACCCCGGGAACGCGGGCCGGGTCATCATCGACACCATGATGAACCTCGACCTGCTGGCCTTCGCGAGCCGGGAGACGGGGGACGGGAAGTACCTGGACATCGCCGTCGAGCACGCCAGGACCACGCAGCGGGTCTTCCTCCGCCCCGACGGATCGACCCCGCACGTCTACGACTTCGACCCGGACAGCGGAGCGCCCGTCGGGCCCGGCACCGTGCAGGGGTACAGTCCCACGTCGTGCTGGGCGCGCGGCCAGGCCTGGGGCATCTACGGCTTCACGACGATGTACCGCAGGACCGGCGACCGCGCCTTCCTGTCCACCGCCCGCGGCCTGGCCGACTTCGCGACGGGCGCCCTGACCGAGGACCACGTCCCCGTGTGGGACTACCGGGCGCCGCAGCAGCCGTACGACGTCAAGGACGCCTCGGCCGGTGCGGTCATGGCCTGCGGCCTGCTCGACCTCGCAGCGGCCACCGGCAGGCGGGAGTACCGCGAGACGGCGCTGCGGCTGCTCACCGCGCTGGCCCGGACATGTCTCACGCGGGGCTCGACGCGGGCCGAGGCGGTGGTCGCCCGCTGCACGCGCAACCGCCCGGCCGAGGACGGCGTCGAGATATCCCTCCCCTACGCCGACTACTACCTGCTGGAGGGCATCACGCGCGTCCTCCGCCCGCACGACGCCGACCGCGCCCTCGACCTCTCCGTCGTCGGCGGTACCTCCTAGGCCGTGAGTCCGACGACAGGACCTAGGCGAGCGCCCAGGCCACGTCCCGGAGCAGGGCGTGGCGCCAGCCCGCCCGGTCGTGGCCCGAGGCCGAGCGGGAGACGAGCACCGTCGCACCGGCCTGTTCGGTCAGGGTCTCCACCAGGGAGCAGTGGGGGAGCATCCGCGTCTCGTGCTCCCCCACGTCGAACGCGATCCGCAGCCCGGACAGGTCCGGACCCCTGCGCAGCCGCGCGGCGACGGTGCCGCCGACCGGGCCGCCCAGCGGGTCCGGCAGGCGCGCGGCGTCCGGTGTCCACCAGAGCGACGGCGACTGGCACGCCACCCGGGACACCAGGTCCGGGAACTCCAGCGCGGCGTACACCGCGCTCAGTCCGCCGAGGCTCTGGCCCGCCACCACCAGCCGGTCCGGGTCGGCGTGCACGGCGCTCTCCGCCACCAGGGGCAGCAACTCGTCCCGGACCGCCTCCCACAGCGCGGGCCGGCACCCGAACTCGGTCTGCCGGTCCTTGGCCGGCAGGAACACCAGCGTGACCGGCGGTATCTCGCCGCTCGTGACCGCCGAGTCGAACGCGGCCGCCGCCGGATGCAGATACAGCCAGTCGTCCCCGTCGAGCAGCAGGACCACCGGCCCGCCCCCGCCCACCTCATGGACCCGAACGGTGCGCCGCCCACCGAGGCGTTCACTGGTCCAGCGCAGCCGGGTGCGGGGAAGGGGCAGGACGTCGTCGGCGCCCACCACGGGCCAGTGCGGCTGGGGCGGGGCGTCCGGTGTCGCCGCGATGGACCGCTCGCCGCCCGCGCCCACCGGATTGCACGGGTCCGCGTACGCCTCGTCGCCCACGAGGAACTGGTACGTCACGCGCAGCCGCGCCGGCATGCGGACCTCGGCGTACCAGCAGTCCGTGAGCCCCCACCTGCGCAACGGCACCGGGTCCGACCAGCTCTCGAAGCCGACGCTCGCCGCCTCCCCGCCGCGCCGCAGGAACAGGGTCGTCCAGCCGTCGCCGTCGGCCAACGACGCGGGAGTCCGCGCTCCGGCCCAGAAGGCGTCGGTGCCGGGCGCGCCGGAGAGCCCGTACGCGGCGAAGGGCTCTTCCCCCACCAGCCTCATGAACGTCTCCTTGTGGAGCGGAAAACGGGACGGCTAAGCTCGCCAGCCGTTAGGCGAGCCTAACCTAATGCCTCAGGAGGATCCGACCCCCGATGCTCTCCACCAGACTGACGAACGCGCGCTTCCTCACCATGGACCCGGACCACCCCGTCGCCCACGACCTGGGCATCTGGCGGGGCCGGATCGTCGGCCTGGACGAGGCCGTGACCTCCCTGCCGGCCCGCGAAGTCGTCGACCTCCAGGGCGCCACCGTGCTGCCGGGCTTCATCGACGCCCATGTGCACCTGGCCTGGACCGGGTTCAAGCAGAGCACCCCGAGCATCGCCGGGCTCACACGGGTCGAGGACGTCCTCGCGGTCGTGGCGGAGGCCGTCACCCGCAAGGGCACCCCCGGCTCCTGGGTGAGCATCGCGGGCTACGACCAGCGGGTCCTCGGCCGCCACCTGACCGCCGCCGAACTGGACCGGGTCAGCCACGGACACCTGCTCTACGTGATGCACGACTCCGGGCACGGCTGCGCCGTCAACTCCGCCGTTCTCGACCTGCTCCCCGCCGGCACCCCGCACGACAACGGCTTCCTCGCCGAGGGCGCCATGGGCGCCGCCCGCGCCCTGCGCCTGCCGCACGCCCAGGACGAGTTGGCCGAGGCGATCGGACGGGCCGCCCGCACCTGCCTCACCGAGGGCGTCACCGCCTGCGCCGAAGCGGGCATCGGAGGCACCCTCCTGGGCCACAGCCCGGTCGAGCTGGGCGCCTACCAACTCGCCCGGGACCGGGGCCTGCTGCCGCTACGGGTGCAGCTCATGGTGTCCGCGGACCGGCTGCACCCCGTCGACGCCCACGAGAGGGACGGCATCCCCCGGGCCCTCGACCTCGGACTGCGCACCGGCTTCGGCGACGACCGGCTCTCCGTGGGCGCGCTGAAGGTGTTCACCGACGGCGGCATGATGGCCAGGACCGCCGCGCTCAGCAGCCCCTACGTAGGGCTCGACCACGCGGGCCAGCTGCAGGACGACCCCGACGTGCTGGCCCGGACCATCGTGGACGGACACCTCGCCGGCTGGCAGCTCGCCGTCCACGCGATCGGCGACCGCGCGGCCGACGTCGCCCTGGACGCGCTGGAAAGGGCGCAGACCCTCCGTCCGCGGCCGGGCGCCCGGCACCGCGTCGAGCACGCCGGACTGGTCCGCCCCGACCAGCTCCCGCGCTTCGCCCGGCTCGGTGTCACCGCGGTCGTCCAGCCCAACTTCCTGCGCTGCTTCGGCGACGACTACGCCGCGATCATGGGTGCGGAACGCGCCCCGTGGCTCTACCGGGGCAGGGCGTTCCTGGACCACGGCATCCCGCTGGTGGGCAGCTCCGACCGCCCCGTCACCGACGGATCCCCGCTGCGCGCCGTCCAGTTCATGGTCGAACGCGCCTCGCTGTCGGGCCGGCGGATCGGCCCCGCCGAGGGCATCACCGTCGACGAGGCCCTGCACGCCTACACCGTCGCCGGTGCCCACGCCTGCCACTGGGAGGACGACCTGGGCAGCCTCACCCAGGGCAAGCGCGCCGACCTGGCCGTGCTCGGCGACGACCCGCGGCGCGTCGACCCCTCGCGCATCGGCGACATCGAGGTGGTGGCCACCTACGTCGACGGCCGGCCCACCGCGGCCGGGGTCACGCCGTCCCCGTGAACTCCTCCGGCGCCGAAATCCAGTCGCACCGCCGGGTGGCGTCTCGCTAGCCTCCGCCTGAACGCCGTGAGGGCGCGGGGTGCCACGAGGGGAGCCGGACATGGAGACCGAGGGTGCGCGCACCGACCGGTTGGGGTGCCTGCTCGACCAGTTCGACCAGGCCCGGGAGATGGCGCAGGTACGACTGGCGGGACTCGGCGACGAGGAGTACCTGTGGGAGCCGGTGCGCGGCTGCTGGTCGATCCGGCGCAGGTCGAAGGCGGCGACGCCCCGGGCGTACGGGCCGGGCGAGTGGGTGCTGGACAAGGGTGCCCCGGACATCCCGGCCAACGAGTACGCCGAGGTGGCGCGACAGGCCGCCGGGGGCATGCCGGTCGCCAAGATCGCCGCGGACTGGAGCGTGAGCGTCGAGCGCGTCGGGCAGGTGCTCGCCCACACCGGTGAACCGCCCCCGGACGAGGCACCGTTCACCACCCTTGCCTGGCGGCTCGGGCACCTGCACTCCTGCTTCGCGGGCCAGTGGGAGTGGACCTTCGGCGAACGCCGGCAGGACCCCAGGCAGCTGGTCGACTTCTCTCCCTCCGCCGACGTCGCCCTCGACCGCTTCTGGTCGCTGATCGACCGCTGGCGCGCCGACGTCGCCACCGTCACCGACGAGCAACTCGACACGGTCGGCTTCTCGCAGTACCCGTACGGTTCCGACCCGGACGACCCCTACATCACCGTGGTGGCGGGCGCCAACCTCGAGTTCATCCACCACATGTCCGAGATCGCGGTCCTCCGCGACCTGTGGCGGCTGCGCGCCACCCTCTCCGGTCAGAGGTGCTCTCCCTGCGGCGGGTAGCGCGGCGACCCCTCGCGATCGGCGGTGCCGCTGATCGCGAGGGGCCGGTGGCGTCGGCTAGCAGCTGAGGTTGCCGCCGGGCTCGACGCCCAGGGCCTGCGTGAAGCGCTGGTAGTTGTCGATCCGGCTCTGGACCTGACCGGGGTTGCCCCCGTCGCACTCCAGGCTGCCGTTGATGGCGCGGATGGTCTCGCCGAATCCCGCGCCGTTGACCATGGCGTCGTGCGGTGTCATGGTCCCGGGACCGCTCTGCGTGTTCCAGTACCAGAGGCCGGTCTTCCAGGCCACGGCCGCGTCGTTCTGGACCAGGTCGGGGTTGTTGAGCAGGTCGATGCCCAGGGCGTCCCCGGCGGCCTTGTAGTTGAAGTTCCAGCTGAGCTGGACGGGACCGCGTCCGTAGTACTTGTCGGTGCCGGCCGGGCAGCCGTACGGCTGGCTGGCGTCGCAGTAGTGGGGGTAGTTGGCCTCGTTCTGCTCGACCACGTACTGCAGCCCGCCGGTCTCGTGGCTGACGTTGGCGAGGAAGGCGGCGGCCTCCTGCTTCTTCACCGTGTCACTGCCCGTGTTGGTGAACCCGGGGTAGGCGCTGAGCGCCGCGGTGAGTCCGCTGTAGGTGTAGAACGAGTTCCTGTTCGGGAACATCTGGTTGAACTGGGCCTCGCTGACCACGAATCCGGCGGCGGCCCCGGCGTCGGACCTGGGGGCGTCGGACTTCTGGGCGAGGGCCGACGGCGCGAGGGCCAGGCTGCAGAGGGCGGCGGCCGCGCCGGTGGCGGCCAGCAGTGCGAGTTTGCGGTGCTGCACGGTTGTCGACTCCTGCTCGGTGGGGGGAACGGCACGGAGGGCGGAGGAGGGGGGAGCGGTCGCGGCCCTCAGGGGGAGTGCGACCGCTCCCGGACTGCTGCAACCGGTACGTCAGCCGCCGACGTTGACGTCGATGCAGGCGTAGAAGGCGTTGGACGTGTCGGCGACGTTCCACACGGCGAGCACCTTCTGCTGGCCGGAGAGGCCACCGAAGTCGACCTGGTGGTTCACCACCGCGCCCGGCTTGGCGCCGCCGTCGTCGAACAGCGCGATCCGCTGCCCGCCGACGTAGTACTCCCAGGTGCTGGTGTTGTGCTGCGCGGTGAGCTTCCAGGAGAACGTCGTGTTCTTCGACACCGGGGTGACGGCCCAGCCCTTGCTGTCGTCGTCCAGTTCCGAGAAGCGGCTGTTGCCGCCACTGCAACTGGTCAGCCCCTTGGGCCCTTCGACGCTCTGCGGCTCGTACTGGATGTCACCGCAGGACACCGTGCCGGCGGCACACTGGGCCTGGCGGCTGGGCGGATCGGAGATGTAACCGTGTGCGCTCGCCGAGGAGGCGGGGAGGCTGACGGCGACGACGGGAGCGAGGGCCGCGCCGATCAGCGCGGCGGTCTTCCTGCGTGCGTGCATGGGGAACTCCTTCACATCAGGCCGTTCCAGGGCGGCGCGCGGTCGAATGTGGGGGGTGACCGCGCACGCCGAGTACGGCCTCTCGTGGGTGGGGCCAAGAGGCGCGAAGGTGACGCGCGCTCGCCGTCCTCGCGCGAAGTACGGCCCCGGGCAGGGGCCAACTCCGCAAACGGAGCGGCGAGTTCTGTTGGACTAGACCATACAAGCGGTCGACGTGAGCGTGTCAAGAGTGTTGCGTGGGGGCCGGGATCACCGTGCGGGAGTCCCCGTCTCGCCGGGCTGGTGGCCCCGTCGGGCGTCGCGGTCGAAGATGCCGAGGATCACGCAGGGCCCGCCCTCGGCGCCGATGCTGTGCGGGAGCATGGTGGGGAACTCCGCCGCCTGGTGGGTCTCCACCCGGAACCGCCGGTTGCCGAGGAGCAGTGTCGCGGTGCCCGACAGGACGACCAGCCATTCGCGCCCCGGGTGGGCCCGCGTGCGCGCGGGATGGTCGGACGCCGGCTCGGTCATGCGCCGGCGCACCACGGTCATGCCGGGCTCGGCCTTGTCGACGGCGGCTACCTGTCCGTCCTGCCCGGCATGCTCGCCATGGGGGCGCCGGCATGGGCCTCGCGATGACACCCTCCACCGAGGCCATCACCGGTGCCCTCCCGCGCGGGCACCAGGGCGGGGCGTCCGCGCTCAACGACGTCACCCGCGAGTTCGGCACCGCGCTCGGCGTCGCCCTCCTCGGGGCCCTGCTCTCCGCGGGCTGCCGCGACGCCGTCGACGCCCGGCTCGACGGTGTCCCCGGCGCGACCGCGGACACGGCGCGACCGCGGACACGGCGCGACCGCGGACACGGCGCGCGAAGGGGTCGCCAACGCGCTGGACGCCGCGCACCGGGCGGGGCCGCACACGCGGGCGGTGGCGGACGCGCCCAGGGAGTCGTTCGTCGACGGCCGGCGACAGGCCATGTGGGCGGGCGTCGCCGTCATGGCGGTCCTCTTCTTCTACGTCCTCGCCCGGGGCCCGCGGCACCCCGGCCCCGCCCCGGCGGACGGACCGGAACCGGCCGACGCGACCACCGACTCCTGACCCCGAGGCCACCGGGGCCCGCCCCGGCCGGACGCGCCACCGATACGGCCGACCGGGTGGGCGATGCCGCACTCGGCGGCGCGCGCCGGGGAAACGGCGTCCACGCTGCTAGTTTCGCCAGCCGTCGGAGGAAACCGGACGCCTCGGTCCGAGGCGCGGTTCACATGCGAGGGAGCAGCGGGTGACAGATGTGCGCGCGGAATCGTCGGGGGCCCGGGCCCCGTTCGGGCGGAGGACCTTCATGGCGTCGGCCGCTCTGACGGCGGCCGCTCCCGTGACGGCGGCCACTCCCTCGGCGGCGGCCGCTCCCGTCCCGGCGGCCGGCTGCCCGGTCGGCACGGGCCCCTGCCCGTCCGTGGCGTCGCTGCTCGCCGTCCCCACGGACGGCCGGGACGTCGAGTGGCTCAAGCAGTCCCTGCAGGTGGCCGTGGCGCTCGAACTCGCCACGATCCCGCCGTACTTGTGCGGCTGGTGGTCCATCGAGGACCGCTCGAGCCAGGCGGCACGGCTGATCCGGCGCATCCTCGCCGACGAGATGTACCACATGGGCGTGGTCTGCAACCTGCTGGTGGCCGTCGGCGGCCGGCCACGCATCGCGGACGCGGCGCTCGCCTACCCCGGGCCGCTCCCCGGCGGGGTGCGCGCCGAGGTGAACGTCTACCTGTCGGGCCTCACCCGCCCCTACGTGCACGACGTGATGATGGCGATCGAAGCCCCCGACGTACCGCTCGCCCGGCACGTGGAGGACGCGCCCAGCATCGGTGACTTCTACGACGCCCTGCTCGGCGCGTTCAAGGCCGCGGCGCCCGAGATGACGGCGCGGGGACAGCTCTCCGATCGCATCGGCAACGACGTCATGGAACCCGTGACCGACCTCGACGGCGTCGAGCGCTCGATCGAGATCATCAAGGAGCAGGGCGAGGGCACCGCCAGCTCCCCGGCGGAAGCCTTCGGCGACGACCACCCCGCCCACTACTACGCCTTCGGCGAGATCTACCACGGGCGGCAGCTGCGCGAGACGGAGGACGGCTGGCAGTTCACCGGCGCCCCCGTCCCCTTCCCCGCCGCACGCCCCATGGCCCGCGTCCCGGCGGGCGGCTGGTCCGGTGCGTCCACCTCCGTCCAGGGTCTGCTCGACCAGTTCGACACCGCCTACGCCAAGGTCCTGAGCACCCTGGACGCGGCGTGGACCGACGGGGACCCGCGCACCCTGCGCTCGGCCGTCCGCGCCATGGGCGCGATGGAAGCCCCCGCGCTGCGGCTGATGGAGACCGCCCTGCCGGACGGCGGGGGCAACTACGGCCCCCAGTTCCGCCCGCCGGCGGGGTGACCCGCTCCGCTACTTGCTGTGCACGATCTGGATCAGGTTGCCGCAGGTGTCGTCCAGCACCGCGGTGGTGATGGGGCCCATCTCCAGCGGCTCCTGGGTGAAGCGCACCCCGAGCCCGCGCAGCCGGTCGAACTCCGCCGGCACGTCGTCCACGGCGAAGGAGGCGGCCGGGATGCCGTCGTGGGCCAGCGCCTCCTTGTAGGGCCGCACCGCGGGGTGGCCGGAGGGCTCCAGCAGAAGCTCGGTTCCGTCGGGGGCCTCCGGTGAGACCACGGTCAGCCACCGGTCCGTGCCCATGGGGACGTCGTGCTTCTTCACGAAGCCCAGGACGTCGGTGTAGAAGCGCAGGGCGTTCTCCTGGTCGTCTACGAACACGCTGGTGAGGTGGATTTTCATGGGGTGCTCTCCGGTGCGTCGGGTCTGAGCCATCGGGTGACGATGCGCTCCAGGGGTGCGGTGTCGAGGTCGTGGAACTTGTAGCGGCCCTCACGCCTGGGGACGACCAGGCCCGCCGCTTCCAGCACGGCGAGATGCTGGCTGACCGCCTGCCGTGACAGGCCCAGGCCGTGCTTGGTGGTGAGGCGGGCGCATATCTCGAACAGGCTCTGGCCGTCCCGTTCGACCAGTTCGTCAAGGATGCGCCGGCGGGTGGGGTCGGCCAGCGCCTTGAACACATCCTGCGTCATGACCTCAGAATAGGCAAGCGTCGACTTGCCTATCAACCTGGGCTCTCCCGGGGCAGGCTCACCCGGTCAGAGGAGGGCGCCGCCGGAGACCTCGACGCGCTGGGCGGTCATCCAGCGCAGGCCCTCGGACGCCAGCGTGGCGATGGCGTCGCCGATCTCCTCGGGTTCGCCGACGCGGCCGAGCGCGGTCTGCCCGGCCAGGCCCTGGCGCATGCCGGCGTCGTCCCGCATGGCGCCGCCGTTGAAGTCGGTGGCGGTCGGCCCCGGGGCAATGGAGTTGACCCGGATGTCACGGGGGCCGAGTTCTGCGGCCAGAGTGCGGCTCAGGGCCTCGACGGCGGCCTTCGAGGCGGAGTAGACCGAGGTCGCGGGACTGGTGTGGCGAGTCAACGACGACGAGACGTTGATGACGCGGGCGCCTTTCGCCAGCATCGGCACAAGCGACTGGACGAGGAAGAACGTGCCCCGCACATTCGTGTCGAACACCGTGTCGAAGTCGCTGGTCGTGACGGTTTCCAGTGGGCCGAAGACACCCACCCCCGCGTTGTTGACCACGATGTCGAGCCGAGAGGCCCCCCAACGCTCAAGGAGTCCGCTCAGCTCGGCGGTGAAGACCCCGAAAGAGGAGACGTCGCTGATGTCGAGACGCGCGACGGCGGCAGTCCCACCCGCGGCGTGCACTTGCCGCGCCGTCTCCTCGGCGCCGGTCGCATCACCGCGATGAGTGACCACGACCCTCACCCCGCGCGCCGCCAGCGCCAGGGCCGTACTCCGGCCCAGACCGCGGTTCGCGCCGGTCACCAGAGCGATCATGTCGGCTGCCATCGGCTACTCCCTCATCGCACGGCACCAGAGAGACCTGGGACACCGCCATCGGATGCGAGTCAGGTGACTCGCCTTTCCCGTGCAGCGTAGGTGCGCCCAAAGAGGCGAGTCAAGTGACTCGCCTCGGGGCTGGGGCATACTGCACGCATGGCAGCAGAGCTCTCCGCACATCACCGCCGTCTCGCCCAGCAGAAGCGTGAGGCGATCATCTCCGCGGCCACGGACCTCTTCCTGAACCACGGTTACGACGGCACGTCCCTCGCCCGCATCGCCGAAGGGGCGGCAGTCTCGAAGTCCACCCTCTTCAAGCAGTTCCCCACCAAGGCAGCCCTCTTCGAGGCCATCGTCACCGAGTCCTGGCAGCGTGACGCCACAGGCGCCGTCGCGCGACCTCGGGCAGGAGACCTCCGTTCCGGCCTGACCTCCATCGGCCACCGCTACGCCGACCTGATCAGCCGGCCCGGCATGACAGCCCTGTTCCGCATCGTCATCGCCGAGCTGCCCCGCTTCCCCGAACTGGGACGCATGCAGTTCCAGCTCGGCAAGCTGCCCTACTTCACCTCGGTCCAGGACTACCTGGAGTCGGAGCACGAGGCCGGCAACGCCGACGTTCCGGACGCGGAGAGCGCTGCCAACCAGTTCCTCGGGATGATCGCCAACTACGTCCTGTGGCCCCGCATGCTGCTGACCGACTGGAACCCGGCAGCCTCCGACATCCGCTACGCCGTCGAGCAGGCGGTAGAGACCACGCTCGCCCGCTATGCCTCTGATCGACCAGCCTGATCCGCACGGTACGTCGCGTGAACTCCCCTTGACCGATGAGGCCGGAACTCGCCTCAGGCGCCCGGCGCCGGAGGGGCGGAGAGGGCGCGGAGCAGGGACTCCGCCGGGAGCGCGGGGGCCGTCCGGCCGTCCAGGCCGGTGGTCGTGGTCGCTGCCAGCAGGGAGTTGAGCACCGCCTCCTCGACGGCGTCGAGCACCGCTTCGAACAGCGGGTTCAGGTCGGCATCGGCCACCGGGGCGCCGCCCGGGCGGGTGGCGAAGGCGACGGCGTAGTCACCACTGCCGTGGCTGTACGCCGCGCCGGTGCGTGCCAGCGCGAACACCGCGCGCCGGGCGACCCGGGTGAGCTGCCGGGCGTCGAGCGGCGCGTCGGTGGCCACCACGATCATGCAGGACCCCGCGTCCGCGACCGGCCCCGCACTGTCCGCCCCGGCGACGCCCAGGGAGCGGGGGGTGAGGGTCCGGCCGAGCACCCGGAGCGTGCCGCCGAAGTTCGCCTGCACCAGGACGCCCACGGTGCGGCGCCGGCCACCCGCTTCCGGAGTGCGCGAGGCGGTGCCGACGCCCGCCTTGAAACCCAGCGCCACGGTGCCGGTTCCGGCGCCTACGCACCCCTCGGCCACGGCCCCGCCGGCGGCGGTGTCCAGGGCGGCGTGCACATGGTCCTCGTGGACGGGACGTGCCCGGATGTCCGACAGGAAGCCGTCGTTGCACTCGCCCACCACGGGGTTGAGACTGCGTACCTCCTCGCATCCGGGCCGCCGCAGCATCCAGCCGACCAGGGCGTCCGCGACCCGGAAGGCCGACAGGGTGGAGGTGAGCAGGACCGGGGTCTCCAGCGCGCCCAGTTCGGTGAGCTGGGTGGTCCCGATGAGCTTGCCGTAGCCGTTGCCGCTGAACACCCCGGCCGGCAGTGGGGTCCGGGGGCAGACCAGGTCGGGCAGGACGGCGGTGACCCCGCTGTGGACGTCGGGCGGCCGCCGCACGGTGGTGTGCCCGACCCGGACGCCCGGCACGTCGGTGATGGCGTTGCGGGGCCCGGGGGTGCCGGACCCGATGACGACACCGAGGTCACGCGCCCGGGGCCGGGGAGCGACGGAGGAGGGTTCCGGAGGACGGCGCACGGGTTCCATACGGCCGGAGGTTACGTCGCCGAGGTGGAGGCGGACGGCAGGGGCCCGGGCGAACTGTGCGGCGAGGACCAGTGCTGCCTGGCTCTACGAAGCGCCATGGCCCGACGCGACCGTCCACAACTCGCAGGGCCACCTGTCCGACGCGGTCGTACGGCACCCGGTCAACGCCGTGTGACACCCGCACGCGGGGCGGACCGGCCCGGTGACGAGCCGGGCCAGGCGACGTCGTCGATCGCCAGCCACGGTGCGGCGGCCAGGGCGGTGGGGGTGAGGCCGGTGAATGCCCGCACCTCGCGGTGGAGGTGGGACTGGTCGGCGTAGCCGCCCTCCGCGGCCGCGGCGGCCGGGGCGAGGCCCGCCGCGAGGAGGTGGGCGGCGTGGTCGAAGCGGACGAGACGCGCGGCGAGCTTGGGCGTGATGCCGAGCTGGGCCGTGAAACGCGCCGACAGGTGCTTGCGGCTCCAACCGACCTCGCCGGCCAGGCCGTCGACCCGTACGCGCCCCCGGCCGGTGAGCGTCCGCCGCCAGGTACGCGCGACCTCCGGGTCGACCGGACGCCGGTCAGCTGCCCGGCGGAGCAGCATGCCCGCCGCGACGGCGAACCGTTCGTCCAACGACCCCGCGGCGCGCAGTTCCTCCTCGGTCCGTTCCGCGTTCCGGCCCCAGACGTCCGCGAAGGACTCGACCCGCCCGGTGAGGTCGGTCGACCAGCCCAGCACAGCGGTCGCCGCGGCGGGCTCCAGCCGGATCTGGAGGCACTCGCCCACTCGTCCCGACGCCCGCAGCTCGCCCGGGAGGAGACCGGCGACGAAGCTGCCGCGACCGTGCCGGCCGTGGGCGCCGTACTGGATGCCCTCGCCCTCGCTCAGGTCGATGAGCAGGGTGACGGACGGGTGCGCCACCATCGCGATGTCCGTGAAGGAGGGGACGGGCTGCCGAAAGCCGGCCATGCTGATGCCCGGCAGCCGGACCGACGGGTGCGGGACGGCGATGTCCACGCTCGTCCAGTCGGGTGGCGCGTCTGACGGCAACACGGGCACACTCTAGGTCTCAGTGGGCGACGGGCGGAGCGCCGGCGCCCCTCGCCGCGAAACGCAGCAGCAGTTCGGCGGTCGCCGCGGGCGCTTCGAGCGGGGGAAGGTGCCCCACCCCCGGCAGCGTCTCGACCCGCGTGCCGGGCACGGCGCCGTACCGGTGCGCCGACGTCGGTTCCCAACGGGGGTCGGCGTCGCCGAAGACGGCCAGCACCGGGAGGCGGAGCGCCGCGAGGCGCTCGGACACGGCGCGCTCGGTGAGGTACGCGATGTTCCGGTGCGACAACGTCCGGAATGCCCGGTACGAGGTGTTCCGCAGATCGTCGATCATCGTGTCCGGGACGTCCACCGGGCGGGCGGCCGTCGCGCCGATCCCCTTGCGGATCATCGCGTCCGTGCGGCGCGACCACAGGAGACGGCCGAACGGCGGGCCCAGCAGCAGGCGGAGGGCGAGGGGCTGCGTGCGGAAGGCGTCCATGTCCGGACCGGTGCTGACCAGCGCGATGGCCCCCACCAGATCCGGGCGCCGCTCGGCGAGCGCCGTCGCGACGTACCCGCCGCTGGAGTGCCCGGCCACGGTCACGGAGCGAAGCCCCAGGTGGTCGAGGAGCGCCGCGACGCGGTCCGCCTGCGCGGGGACGTCGTACGACTCCGCGGGCGGGGACTGGCCGCAGCCCGGGAGGTCGACCCGGACGACGTGATGGCGGGCGGCCAGCGCGGGGGTCACGGGACCCCAGGACGCGCCCGAGGCTCCGGTGCCGTGGACGAGCAGCAGCGGCCGCGCTTGGGGCGGGCCGTCGCGCACCACGTGCAGGCCGTGCGAGAGGTGGGTGCGGGTGCCGTTCTCCTTCATGCCCGCGATGGTGCGGTCGGCGCCGGTCGCGGGTCTTGTGCGAATGTCGGCTCATCATTACGGGTGAAAATGTGGCATGTCCGACATCGACGTAGGGTTGGCGGAGACGGACTCGGCCACGGCCTCCGGCCCCGGCCAGGGTCCGGCGCTCTCTCCTGCCCCGGACGCGGAAGGATCAGCCATGGGCACGGTCACCACCTCGGACGGCACGACCATCTTCTACAAGGACTGGGGGCCGCGCGACGCGCAGCCGATCGTCTTCCACCATGGCTGGCCGCTCAGCGGGGACGACTGGGACAACCAGATGTTGTTCTTCCTCTCGCACGGCTACCGTGTGATCGCCCACGACCGGCGCGGTCACGGGCGTTCCGGCCAGCCCTCGACCGGCCACGACATGGACACCTACGCCGCCGACGTGGCGGCCATGACCGACGCGCTCGACCTGAAGGACGCCGTGCACATGGGGCATTCGACCGGCGGCGGCGAAGTCGCGCGCTACGTGGCGCGTGCCAAGCCGGGCCGGGTCGCGAAGGCCGTGCTCCTCAGCGCCGTGCCCCCGATCATGGTCAAGTCCGAGTCCAATCCCGGCGGCACGCCGATCGAGGTCTTCGACGAGTTCCGCGCGGCCCTCGCCGCCAACCGGGCGCAGTTCTACATCGAGGTGCCGTCCGGGCCCTTCTACGGTTTCAACCGGGAGGGCGCGAAGGTGTCGCAGGGCCTCATCGACAACTGGTGGCGCCAGGGGATGAGGGGCGCGGCCAACGCCCACTACGAGTGCATCAAGGCGTTCTCCGAGACCGACTTCACCGAGGACCTCGAGCGGATCGACGTACCGGTCCTCGTCGCGCACGGCACGGACGACCAGGTCGTGCCCTACGCCGACGCGGGCCCGCTCTCCGCCGAACTCCTCGAGAACGGCACCCTCAAGTCGTACGAGGGGTTCCCGCACGGTATGCACGCGACCCACGCGGAGGTCATCAACCCCGACCTCCTGGCCTTCGTGAAGTCATAGCGGACGGCTCACCGGGGCCCGCCGGCCCTCGACCGGTGGCCGGCCGCCTTGGCCTGGTTGCCGCAGCGCCGCATGGAACACCATTTGCGCGGCCTGCCGCCGCCGGAGTCGAGGAACAGCATCCGGCACACCTCGGAGGCGCACGCGGTGAGGCGGGAGCTTCGGGCCTCGTCCGTCATCAGGTCGATCAGGTCCCGTGCCACGAGCGAAAGCAGTGCTTCCCGGGTCAGCGCCCGGCCGTTCTTCGGGACCCAGCCGCCACCGTCGGCAGCAAGTTCCAGTCGCGGCACCGGCGGCTGGGCACGGGCCAGTTGATTGACCAGGTCCACCGACGCGGGCCGGGGCCGGTGGCCGTCGAGCGCGGAGGAGGCGATGTCGAACGCGGCCGCGCGCAGGGCGTGCAGCGAGCGCAGCATCTCCTGCGGGTCCTGCCCCTCGGCCGGCACCAGTCCCACGCCGCGGCACCAGGTTTCGAGGCGTGCGACGTCCCCCATCCGTTCGACCGGGACGCCGGGCCTGCGGCCCACCGTCGCCACGAGGTTCAGGGAGAGGGCCCCCGCGTCGAAACGCAGCTCCCGGAGTCGCGCGGTGACCCTGCGACGAGGTGTGTCCCGCTGCTCACCGTCCATGGTTGGATAGTAACTGTTCGAATGGTTACCAAGGGGAGTGGGGCGGATTCATGCGCATCGCGGTGATCGGGGCAGGCGGCGTCGGCGGGTACTTCGGAGCGCGGCTGGCCGCCGCCGGGAACGAGGTGACCTTCGTGGCCCGCGGCGCCCACCTCGAAGCGATACGCCGGTCGGGGCTGGTCGTGCGCAGCCCGCTGGGCGTGTTCCGGGCGCCGCCCGCCTCGGTGGTCGCGAGCATCTCCGAACTCGGCCCCGTCGACGTGGTCCTGGTCGCCGTCAAGCTCTGGGACACCGAGGACGTCGCCGGACAGCTGCGGTCGTCGGCGGCGCACTCGGCGCCGGTGCTGTCCCTCCAGAACGGGGTGCACAAGGACGGCATCCTCCGTGACCGGCTGACGGACGAACAGGTCCTGGGCGGTGTCTGCTTCATCTCCGCGTTCATCCAGGAGCCCGGGGTCGTGGTCCACAACGGCACGCTGCAGAGGATCGTGCTCGGCCCCTACCACGACGGTCAGAAGGCGATCAGCGACGCCCTACTCGCCACGTTCCGCGACGCCGGGATCGACGCGGAGACGAGCGACGACATCGAGCGGGTCGTCTGGGAGAAGTTCGTCTTCCTGGTCGGCCTGTCGGCGACCACGGCGGCCGTCCGCCGGCCCATCGGGGTCGTGCGGGCCCACGAGGAGAGCCGCCGCCTGCTGCGCGAGGTGATGGCCGAGACGGTGGCCGTGGCCCGGGCGTCCGGCGTGCGGCTGGACAGCGGGTTCGCCGACGACCGACTCGACTTCTGCGACACGCTCCCCGCGGACATGACGTCCTCCATGCACCACGACCTGGAGCAGGGCAACCGCCTGGAACTGCCCTGGCTCAGCGGGGGAGTGGCGGACCTCGCCGACCGTCTCGGCATCCCGGTCCCGCGCAACCGCACGGTGGCCGACATCCTGGCGCCCCACGTCATGGGGCGCCCGGCCGGCCACGCGTGAGGTCCTGGCCCGGCGGGCGCCGGTCAGGGGGCGACGCGGGCGAGGAAGCCGCGGATGTGGCCGGTGATCTCCTCCAGGTGGCTCTCCAGGGCGAAGTGCCCGGTGTCGAGGAGGTGGATCTCGGCCTCGGGCAGATCGCGCTGGAAGGCGCGGGCTCCGTCGGGTCCGAAGATCTCGTCGTTGGCGCCCCAGACGGCCAGCAGCGGTACCTGGGAGTCGCGGAAGTACTGCTGGAGCCGGGGGTAGAGGGTGACGTTGGTCGGGTAGTCGCGGAACAGCGTGAGCTGGACGGCGTCATTGCCCGGCCGGTCGAGCAGGGCCTGGTCGACGGTCCAGTTGTCCGGGCTGACGACGGTCGGGTCCGCCACCCCGTTCACGTACTGCCACCGGATCATCTCGGGGGACAGTGCCGCACGGACCGGGGCCTCGGTCTCGGGGGCCGGGTGGTCGGTGTAGGCGAAGAGTCCGTCCCAGAACGTCTTGACGAAGCCGTCGGTGTAGGCGTTGCCGTTCTGCGTGATGATCGCGGAGATGCGCCGCGGTGACCGGGTGGCGATCCGCCAGGCGACCGGCGCCCCGTAGTCCTGCACGTACACCGCGAACCGGTCGACGCCGAGGTGGTCCAGCAGGCCGACGGTCACGTCGGTGAGGGAGGCGAAGCTGTAGTCGAACTCGTCGACCCGGGGCATCGCCGAATGCCCGAAGCCGATCATGTCCGGCGCGATGACGTGGTAGGTGTCCGCGAGCTTCGGTATCAGGTTCCGGAACATGCGGGAGCTGGTCGGGAAGCCGTGGAGCAGCACGACGGCGGGCGCCTGCGGGTCCCCGGCCTCGCGGTAGAAGACGTCCAGGCCGTCGATGGTGGCGGTGCGGTGATGGACGGTGGCATTCATCGTAACCCCTTTGTTTGCATTAAGTGGTTAGCTTCAGTGGAGCACTCCGGGGCTAACCTGTCAAGCGAAGATAAAGGGTTAGAGTGTGTGAGCGGCTGTAACCTGTCAGTTCGCGAAGAGGGGTTAGACGGTGGACGTGATGATCGACAGGGCGGCCGAGGAGCGGCTCCTGGAGCTGCTCAACACGACGCCCGTCGTGGCGGGTGCGGTGCACGACACCCTGGGCGCGCCCGACGAGGCCCGCGCCTGGGTGCGCGACCACGGCGGGGCCGGGACGCGTGAGGAGATCGCCTTCCTCGCCGAGGTGCGGGACGTGCTGCAGAGCGTCGTCCGGGGTGAGCGCGGGCCGGACTCCCTGCGCGGCTTCCTCGACGGCGTCGACAGCGTGCCCGACATCGAGGACGGCAGGCTGGAGTGGTCGCTGCGGGTGCCCGCGGCGCGGCGACTCGCGGTGGAGTCCGTACTGGCCTGGGCGCATCTGCGGGAAACGAAGCCGGGACGGCTCAAGCCGTGCGGTAATCCCGAGTGCCGGCTCTTCCTGCTGGACCGGAGCAAGCCCAACAGTGCCCGCTGGTGCTCCATGGCCGACTGCGGGAACCGGATGAAGGCCCGGCGTCACTACCAGCGGGTCAAGGACGCCCAGTCCTGAACCGCCTCAGGCCGCGGCCTGCGCCTTCTCGTGCTTCCAGAAGCCCGAGAACGTGATGCGCTCCTTCGGCAGACCGAGGCGGTGCAGGTGCCTGCGGCCCTCGGTGGCCAGTGTCGACTCGCCGACGACGAAGGCGTACCCCGTGGCCTCGGCGCGGGTGACCCGGCGCAGTGCGCCCAGGGCGGCGGCGCCGGGGACCGAGGCGCTGTCCTCACGCACGACCCAGGTCACGCTCACGCCGGGCGGGGCGTGCAGCTCGCGCCGGTCGGCCGCGGTGGGGACCTCCTGGATGAGCCGGCCCACCGCGTCGGCGGGCAGGGACCGCAGGATGCCCGCCGTCGCGGGCAGGCCCGTCTCGTCGGCCACGACGGTGACCTCGGAGGCGTCCCGCGGGCAGTCGAAGAGGATCCCCTGGTCGAGCACGGCGAGCGCGTCGCCGGGCCGGGCGGCGCAGGCCCAGATCGCGGCCCGGCCCTCGATCTCCCCCGTGGGCCCGCGGTGCACCACGAAGTCGATGTCCATCTCCGCGCTCTCGCGGCGGAAGTCCGCCACGGAGTAGTTGGCGCAGTGCGGCCGTTCGGCCTCGGGGATGGCCAGGTACGGCTGCCACCACTGGGCGCCGGTGAACTCCGGTAGGCGGAGGGCGCGTTGGTGGGGGAGCTGGAGGAAGAGGCGGAACCAGTGGTCGTACCCCAGCCACGGGAAGCCGCCGAGCCCCGGCCCGGTGACCGTGACGCGCTGCATGGACGGGGTGACCCGCTCGGTCCGCACCACGCGGGCGCGGAACATCTCGGGCTGCTGGGGCGTGAGCCGACGAACCTTCGCCATGAAGGGAAGGCTAGCCTAAGTTGCACGCGATTCCGAGTCGGTGATCTCCAGACGTGCCCCCTGAGTACGGTCGGACGCCGGTCCCGTCTCCAGTTCCACGACGCCCGCCTCGACGGCAAGGCGCAGGTCGCGCCCCACGGACGCCAGCGTCCGAGCGTCCAGGTCGAAGACCGCGTCGGCCCGCTCGCCCGGCGCGAGGCGCACGCGGACGAACCCCCGCAGCTCGCGCACCCGCGGCCAGGACGTGCCCCCCGACACCCGGCGCAGGTACAGCTGCACCGTCTCGTCGGCCGGCCGCGTCCCGGTGTTGCGGACGGCGACCCGGCAGGTCAGGCGGGGCGCGTCCACGGCGACCCGGACCTGCGACAGGCGCGGTGCCCCGTACTCGACGCTCGTGTACGACAGTCCGTGCCCGAAGGCGTGGCGGGGCGTCGCGCTCTGGTCGACGTAGCCGCGGTAGCGGTGGTCCTTGCCGTTGTAGAAGACGGGCAGTTGGGCGGCCGAGCGGGGCACCGACACCGGCAGCCGCCCGCGCGGCTCGGCGTCGCCGAACAGCACCTCGGCCACGGCGCGCCCGCCCCGCGGTCCCGGGTACCAGGTGCTCAGCACCGCCGAGACCGGTGCGTCGACCTCGGGCAGGGCGTGCGGCCGGCCCTGCACCAGCACCACCACGACCGGCGTCCCGGTCGCCGACACGGCCGCCAGCAGGGCCCGCTGCGCCGGTGGCAGGGCCAGCTCCGCGAGGTCGACGCCCTCACCGCACGTCATGCCGGACGGCGCTCCCGCCCCTGTGACGGCCGCCCCGTTCTCCTCGAAGGCGGTGTCGGCGGTGCGGGCACTGGAACCGCCCAGCACCAGCACGGTGACGTCCGAGCCGGCGGCCAGTGCCACGGCCTCGGGCACCCGCGACACGTCGTCCCCCACCAGCTCGCACCCACGGGCGTACCCCACTTCGGTGCCGGGCGCGACGGCGGCACGGATGCCGTCCAGGACGGTGACGCCGTCACCGGGCCGCTGCGGTGCCGTGTAGTCACCGATCTGCTGGGCGACGGAATCCGCGTTGGGCCCGAGCACCGCGATCCGCCGCGCGGCCCGGGACAGCGGCAGGACCCCGCCCTCGTGCGCGAGCAGCGTCACCGAGCCGCGGGCGATCCGTTCGCCCAGGTCGCCGACGTCCGGCCGGCCGGGGCTCCCCGGGCCGTCCGCGGGCCCGGGCCGCTCGAACAGACCGAGGCGGAACTTCAGCGTGAGCACCCGCGCCACCGCGGTGTCCAAGGCCTCCTCGGACACCAGCCCCCGCTCCACGGCCTCGCCCAGCCGGGGGAAGCAGTCGTCCCACAGACTCAGATCGCAGCCCGCGTCCAGAGCCAGGGCCGCCGCCGACACGGGGTCACCCGTCAGCCGCACCAGCCGGTCGATCGCGGTTCCGTCCGCCATCACGACACCGTCGAAGCCCCACTCGTCGCGCAGCAGTTCGGTCAGCAGGTACCGGTTGGCGACGCACGGTACGCCGTCGAACTCGTTGTAGGCGGCCATCACCCCGGCCGCGCCCGCCGCCACCCCGGCCCGGGCCGCCGCGAGGTGGATCTCGTGCAGCTCGCGGTGGCCCAGCTCCGTCGCCGCGCTGTTGCGCCCGCCGACCGTGGCGCCCTGGCCGGCGAAGTGCTTCAGCACCACGGCGACACCCGCCCGCCGCGCACCCTCGACCAGGGCCTCGGTCATCCGTGCCGCGAGATACGGGTCCTCGGCGAAGCACTCCTCGCTGCGTCCCCAGCGGGGATCACGTACGAGGTCCAGCGCGGACACCAGGGCGATGTGCGCGCCCCGGGCCCGCAGTTCGGCGCCCGCGCCGGCCACCGCCTCCGCGTACAGCTCCGGATCCCAGGTGGCGCCGGCCGCCAGGTTGACCGGCAGCACCGTACCGTCCAGCGCCTGGTGGCCGTGCGGCATCTCCTCGACCAGCAGGACGGGGATGCCCAGCCGGGTGTTGTCCCGGACGTGCCGCTGGACGGCCGCCGCCGTCAGGGCGCCGTCCCGGGCGTCCAGGCCGTCCTCGAACCCGACGCCCGACCAGGCGTCCGCCCGCTGGAGTCCGTACAGCGCGCCCATGCCGTCGAAGGCGGCGACCTCCTCGCGGAACGCGTCGGTGAGGCGGTGGCCGTCCGGGCCGCGCTCGTAGGCGTGCCAGCCGTACATGCGCTGGTTGAGCTGGCCCACCTTCTCCGCCGGGGTCATGCGGCCCAGCAGGTCGCAAACGCGTTCCGGCACCGGCGCCGCCGGGTCGCGGTAGCGGGGGACGGTCATCGCAGCTCCAGGACGGCGACGCCGTACGGGTCGATCCGCACATCGTCCACGGGTTCGCCGTCGGCCAGGGCGTGCAGCTTCCCGTCGGTCCGCGGACGGACCACCAGCGGCCCGTCGCTCTGACTGACCAGCCAGACGAAGCGGCGGCCGTCCGCGTGCGCGACGACGTCCGCCGAGACGTGCGGATCGGTCACCGTGACGGGCCGCCGCGCGCCCGACACCCGCGCCAGCGCGGCGTACAGCCGGTGTGTGGCGTCCGGGTTGACGCGCGCCGTCCGGGCCGCCATGTGCTCCAGCGGGTAGGTGGCCAGCACGGTACGGCCCGTGCCGGTCTCGTGCACGACCAGGGCGGGCCGGCCGTGCGCGTCCACGGCGACGACCCGGCCCGCGCGCGGCACCACGGGCAGGTAGGCGCGGCTGTCCTCGTTCCCCGCGACCGGGAAGCGCAGCACCTCTCCGGCGCGCAGGCCGCCGAAGTCCTCGGTGAACGTCATCTCCAGCACGTCGTCCTCGATCGGCTCGGCGACGCCGTACGACAACTGCAGCTCCACCCCGAAGAGGCCGTCCAGGTCGTCGAACCAGGGGCCGCGGGTGCCCGGGTGCTCGCCGGAGCAGAACGACAGGTACACGGTGGCGCCGTCGGCGGCCCGGCGGGCCAGCTCCCGGCGGGTACGCGTGGTGAGCTGCCGGGTCGCGGGCAGCAGGTAGAGCGACGCCTCGCCGGGCAGCCCGTCGGCCTCGCGGGTGAGGGCGACGGGGAGGTCGGCGGCGCGCGCGGTGACGTAACCCTGGTGCAGGGACGTGAAGATGAGCGGCCGGTCGGCGGGACGGCTGTACGGGTAGCCGCGTTCCAGGAAGGCGGGCACCACCAGTGCGGCGTCGGCCTCCGTCCGGGCGCAGTTCGGGAAGTCCACGGCCTTCAGCACGTCGGCGAAGGCGGCCAGTTCACGCAGCGGTTCCTTCGGCGCACCCGCGGAGTCGGTGATGCCGAAGTGCATCTCGAACGGGTGGTGGTCGTAGGGGGACCGGTCCCACAGGGCGTCGTAGTCGGTGTTGTTCCAGGCGATCCAGCCCGTGGCCCCGCCCAGCAGCGAGTTGTGCAGGGTCTGGCGGTAGAAATGGCCCGCGTTGGCGGCCGAGACGGTGTCGGTGGACAGCCCGAACTCCTCCAGCACCACCGGCTGCCCGGTCACCGCGGCCAGCTCGCACTCGAAGGCCGCGCGGTAGTGCTGCCGCGGCCGGTCGGTGTCGGAGCGGTACACGTGCGGGCCGACGAAGTCGACGTACTCGGCGGTCTCCCGCAGCGAGAAGCCGTTGTCGCGGCCGGTGACCTCGATGCCCCACGCCCCGTCGCCCAGCGACACCGGCTGCGTCGCTCCGGTCGCGCGCACCGCGTTGCACATGGCCTGGGCCCAGGCGGTCACCACGTCGGCCGACGGCGGGTCCACCTGGTAGATCCGCCCGTAGCCCGGCATCTCGTTGGTGATCAGCCAGCCCGTGACCGCCGGGTGGTCCTTGAAACGGCGTGCCATGCGGGAGACGAACCACGCCTGGCGGCCGACCATCCACACGTCCTCGTACAGGTCGCGGTTGCCGCGCCAGGCCGGGTCCCAGTTCTCACCGGACATGTGGCCCACGATGAACGTCGGTACCGTCCCCATGCCCGCTTCGAGGTGGGCGTCCAGGAAGTCCTCGAACCGCGCGCACAGTGCGTCGTCGACGCGGTCCGGCTCCGGGTGGAAGTCGGGCCAGTAGAAGAACGACCGGGTCATGTTCAGGCCGTGGTCGCCCAGTACGCGCAGTTCCTCGCGGACGGTCTTCGGGTCGTAGTCGCGCCACATCAGCGGACCGCCGGTGCGGGACCAGAAGTTGGCGCCGAGCCAGGGCAGGACGGCGGGCTGGTGGGTGAGCTGGGCGCTGTGGCGTCGCATGGTCCTTCTCGCGTGGTGGGGGTTCGGGTGGTGCGTGGCCGCCGGTGCGTCGCGGCCGTGGGGTCAGCCGGGGTCCTGACCCGTGGTGCCGTCCCCGGGCGGGGCGGGGCCCGTGGACTCGCGGACGACCAGCCGCGGCCGCCCGTCCAGACCCCTCTCCTCGACCGGCTCGCCGCACAGGGCCAGCAGCATGCGGGCGGCTGCCGTGCCGACCCGCTGCACCTGCTGGTCGACCGTGGTCAGCCGGGGATGGAGCCAGCTGCCGAGCGGCAGGTTGTCGTAGCCGACCACGGACACGTCCCGGGGAACTGCCAGCCCGGCGCGCTGCGCTGTGCCGATGCCGCACACCGCCATCGAGTCGTTCGCGTACACCAGCGCGGTGGGCCGGTCGTCCGCCGCGAGCAGCGCCTCGGTGGCTCCTACGGCGTGCCGCTCGCTGAAGTCGGTCGGCAGGACCGCGAAGGGACGCAGCCCGGCCGCGCGCAGGGCGTCCTCGAAGGCGGCCCTGCGCACCCGGGTGTGCTGCAGCTCCGGTGGCCCGCTGACGTAGGCGACCCGCCGGTGGCCGAGCGCCAGCAGATGTGCGACGGCCTCGGCGATCCCCGCCCCTTGGTCCCGCAGGCCGACCCGCGGCACCACGGCCGTGCCGTCCGGCGCCCCCAGCAGCACCGCGGGCAGCCCCAGCCGGGCCAGCAGGGCGGGACGGGCGTCCTCGTCGCGGGCGTCGGTGAGCACCGCCCCGTCCACCCGGCCCTCGGCCGCGAGCCGTTCGTAGAGCGCGTACTCCTCCCGGTGACCGCTCACCAGGTGCAGCAGCAGACCGTAACCGCGCGGCGCCAGCTCGCCCTCTATACCGGTGATCAGCTCACTGAAGTGCGGGTCGGAGCCCAGCACGTCGGTGGGGCGCCGGACCACCAGGGCCAGGCTGCGGGTACGGGCGTTGCGCAGCGCCGCCGCCGGGGCGTTGGGGCTCCACCCCAGCTCCAGCGCGGCGTCGAGGATGCGGCGGCGGGTCGCCTCGGAGAGCCGGCCCTTGTTGTTGAACGCCTGCGAGACGGCGGCGGTCGACACGCCGGCCGCGGCGGCGACCTCCTTGATCGTCGGCCGTCGGCCCGGCCGCTCGGTGGACACGCTCACGACTTCACCGCCCCGCTGACCAGGGCCTGTTGCATGCGCTTCTGGAGCACCGTGTAGACGATCCACACCGGCACCAGGGTCAGCACGGTGCCCGCCGTCAGGACGCCGTAGTCCGTGCCGGTGATCGACTTGAGCGTGGGCAGCGCCACCTGGACCGTGCGCTGCGCCGGGTCCGGGCCGATGATGACCAGCGAGTACAGGTACTCGTTCCAGAAGGTCAGGAAGTTCAGCAGCAGCACGGTGGCGATGCCCGGCAGGCACATCGGCGTGTAGACGTGGCGCAGCACCGCGAAGGTCGACGCCCCGTCCAGGCGGGCGGCCTCCTCCATCTCCGGCGGGATGGTGCGCATGAACTGCACCAGGATCACCACCGACAGCGGCAGCGCGGTCGCCGGCAGGAAGAGCACCATGAAGATCCGGGTGTGGAACAGCCCGGTGGCCGCCGCCAGCAGGAAGGTGGGGAAGAGCGCGGCGAAGGTCGGGATCAAAAAGCCCAGGGAGAAGACCTTCTCCACCAGCCCCGCCAGCCGCCCGGTCGAACGGGCCAGGGCGAACGCGGCCGGGATCGCCAGCAGCAGCGTCAACGCCAGTGAGAACACCGTCACCAGCGTGGAGTTGACCACCGCGAGCCCCAGGTCGGCGCTGTCGAACGCGGTCCTGAAGTTGTCCGGGCCCAGCGAGGTGGGCGGGGCGAAGGGCTGGGCGAAGATCTCCTCGTTCGACTTGAACGCCGAGGCGAGGAAGTAGTACAGCGGGACGACGAGCAGCACCGCGTACGTCCACACCAGGACGTGGGCCGGGAGCCAGCGCTTGCCGAGCTTCATGAGTGCTGCTCCGATCAGTAGTTCTGGCGGAAGACGCGGCGGATCGTCAGCAGCCCGACGAGGCCGGCGAGGAAGAGCAGGACGCCCACCGTCTGGCTGTAGCCGAGGTCGGCGGCGATGAACGCCTTCTGGTAGACGAGGAAGGACAGGGTGGTGGACGACGTCCCCGGACCGCCCTGCGTCAGCAGCAGCACGTGCTGCGCCGAGCCGAACAGCGTCCACAGGAACTGGAGCATCGTCACCACGCCCACGTAGTCGCGGATCACCGGGAAGTGCACCGACCACATCGTCCGCCAGTGCCCCGCCCCGTCCAGCTGCGCGGCCTCGCCCAGCTCGTCCGGCACACTGCCCAGCCGGGCCGCGAACAGTACGGCGGTGAAGCCGATGCCGCTCCAGACGTCCAGGGCGATCAGACACGCCAGCGCCGTCGAGGGCGAGGCCAGCCAGGCATCGGTGAGCGAACCCAGGCCGAGGCCCGTCAACGCCCCGTTGAGCAGGCCGTCCGGGGACAGGGCGGCGTAGAAGACCATCGCCTTCGCGGGCGTCGAGATCAGCCCCGGGATGAAGAGCAGGTACCGCAGGACGCGGTGCCCGGGCGGCCGTTGGGCGACGTAGTACCCCAGCATGTACGCGCACACGATCATCACGGGCAGGGCGACGGCCAGTTGGACGACCGTGTTGCGGACCGCGTCCCAGAACACCGGGTCGTCCAGGACCACCCGTACGTTGTCGAGCCCCGCGAAGGACACCGGCTGGAGCATGCCCGGCCAGTGCAGGGCCGCGATCACGAAGATCGCGAGCAGCGGCCCGACCATGAACACGAGGTACCACGCCAGTGCGGGGACCGCGAGGACGGTGCCGCCCTGTCGCCGGCGCCCGCGCGGTGCGGAGGCGGGCGGGGGCGGGGGAGCGGACCGACGGGCCGCGCTGCCGTCCGGCGTCGTCGTGAGCGTCGTCATGCGGTGACTCCCAGGGTACGGGTGGCGGATACGAGGGGGACGGGGCGGTTCACGCGGACCGGTACGCGGACTCGAGGGCGGCGCGCACCCGGGCCGCGCTGGTGCCCCGGGTGAAGGACGTGCTGGTCGCGGTGATCAGCGGCTGCGCCGCCGCGGGCGGCACGTACACGTCGGGGAGGAGGACCTGGCTCACCTCGGAACCGAGCCGCTGGGCCGCGCCCACGAGGGGGAAGTCCGCACTCACGGCGTCCGTGCGCAGGGCCATGTCCCGGCCGCTCTCCGTCACGAAGCGGGCCACCGTCTCGGGCCGGTACATGAACCGCAGGAACTTCTCGACCTGCTCGATCTTGCGCACGCCGTTGGGGCTGATCCAGAAACCGATCAGGGTGTAGGCGCGGATGACGGTCGGAGCCTCGTGCGCCGCGCCGTCGGCCAGGGGCCAGCCGCCCACCTCGGTGTGCCGGGCCACCTTCTGCGGCACCTTGGCGAGCGCCGAGGACATCGCCGACTGGATCGCCGCCTCCCCGGTGTTGAACTGCGTGGTCATCGAGTCGGACGTGAGCCCCTGCGCCTTGTCCGCGAAGACTCCGGCGTCGCGCAGATGCGTGAAGTACTCGATGCCCCGGCGGGCGCCGCGGCCGCCGAAGTCGCCCGTGGAGTAGACGTGCCGGGCCTCCTCCTGCGACAGGAACGTCTGGATGATCTGTGCCATCAGCTTCTGCCCGGTCCAGTCGTTGCCGCCCACGGTCACGGGGGCGACTCCCTTGGCGCGGAGCTTGCGGGCCGCGGCGATCAACGCGTCCCCCGTGGTGGGGATCCCGTCGACGCCGGCCCGGTCGAGCAGGGCGCGGTTGTAGGCGACGGGCCAGTTCGTGGCGAAGTAGGGGAACGCCCTGACCCGGCCCTCGCCGTCGGTCCAGTCGGCCAGGGCGGCGGGCAGCACCCGGTCGCGCAGCCCCCAGTCGTCCAGGTAGGGGCGGACGTCGACGGTCGCGCCGACGTCCGTCCAGGCCAGCGTCTTGTCGTAGAGGTTGACCATCACGACGTCGGCCTCCTTGCGGGCCAGCCGGGAGGTCTCGTACACCTGGCCGAGGTCGTCGCCGTTGACGAGGTTCTTGACCTTCAGCCCCGGGTTCTCCTCGCGGAAGCGGTCGACGGCCGCGAGGTAGGTGGGGGAGCCCGGCGCGGTGGTGCCGAGCTGGGTGTGGACGACGAGGGTGTCCGGATCGGAGTCCGCCGACGCCAACGACGAACAGCCGGACAGAGCGGGCAGGGCAACGGCCGCAGCCAGGCCGGAACCGGCGGCGAGCAGGTCGCGCCGAGTCAGCGAAGAGCGCACAGCGGGGGTCTCCAACCAAGCGGTTAACGATTGGTTAATCGATGTACCTCGTGAGGTGCGAGGACCATATGGAGTGGAGGGACCGCGGTCAAGGGGGTGACGTGGGGGACTTCGACGGGTCCGGTCAGGCCGTCGCGGTGCCGTCGGCGGCGATGCCGAGCCGGCCGGCCACGGTGGTGAGGGCCGCGCCCAGTGGGAGCGAGACCCGTGCGACGGCCTCCCGGTCGCCGCGGGTCGGGTCCCGGTTGACGATCAGCACCGGCGTCCCGGCGCGGGCCGCCTGGCGGACGAACCGCAGCCCCGACATCACCGTCAGCGAGGAGCCCAGGACCAGCAGAGTCGTGGCACCCCGGACCAGTTCGCGGCAGTGCTCCACGCGTGCGGGCGGGACGGCCTCGCCGAAGAACACCACGTCCGGCTTGAGAACGCCGCCGCACACGGCGCAGGGCACCACTCGGAAGTCCCCGACCTGGTCGTCGGTGAGATCGGCGTCGCCGTCCGGATTGATCCCGGCGGCCACCGGCTCGAAGCCCGGGTTGGCCGCCTCAAGACGCCGGGCGAGTTCGCGGCGCGGGCTGAACGCGCCGCAGGTCAGGCAGACGACGCGGTCCAGGCTGCCGTGCAGTTCGACGACGTCCTCGCTGCCGGCGGCCTGGTGCAGACCGTCGACGTTCTGGGTGATCACACCGGCGAGCAGGCCCCGGTCGCCGAACGCGGCCACGCACCGGTGCCCGGCGTTGGGCCGCGCCCGGCCGAAGGTGCGCCAGCCGAGGTGACTGCGGGCCCAGTAGCGACGCCGGGCCGCCGCGCCGCCGGTGAAGTCCTGGTACGTCATCGGCGTGTGCCGGCTCAGGCTGCCGCCCTCGCCCCGGTAGTCGGGGATCCCCGACTCCGTCGAGATCCCGGCCCCGCTGAGCACCACCACCCCACCGGCGCCAAGGGCGTCGACGACGGGCCCCAGGTCCGTGGTGCCCGGCGGCAGGTCCGCTCCCGGGGTCCAGCTCAGAGTGGGCCGCATGCGCATGCGGCAAGGGTACGGAGAACGGGCGCCCTTCCGGGCGCCGGGGCGTGTCTGCTGTGTGCCTCGGGCGGGGACCGGGACGGGCCCGGTGCTGCTCGGTGAGCGGCTGCGGCCCCGCACGCGTCGAACCGCGCCGGGCCGCGCCGCCCCGGCGGCCCACCCGCGGCCGCGCCCGGCGACCCGCTCCGACATGCCCTTCCCCGAGCGGGGTGACACACTTGCACTGGCCAGGCCCGCGGGTGGCTGACGCCCGTTCGGAGGCGTCCTGGTCCGGGAGTGGTCGATGTTCCGCAAGCGTCCCGCACCTGACGGTGAAGAGCTGCTGGCCCGGCTGGCGTCGCTGACCACTCAGGCCCGGGAGCTGGCCGAGCTGCGCAGGTCCCAGGTGGAGCTGGCGATCGCCCTGCAACGCGACATGCTGCCCGCCGATCTGCCCACGGTCCCCGGCTTCCATCTGGCCGCCTGCTACGCGCCCGCGTACGCCGGACTCAACGTGGGCGGCGACTGGTACGACGCCTTCGAACTGCCCGACGGCCGCGTCGGGCTGTCCGTCGGTGACGTGCAGGGTCACGCCATCGACGCGGCGGCGTTCATGGGCCAGGTCCGCGTCGGCCTGCGGGCGCTCGCCTCCGTGACGAGCGAGCCGGGCTCCCTGCTCACCTGGACCAACGACCTCGTCCTGTCCCTGAACAAGGACCTCTTCGCCACCTGCACGTTCATCCGCTTCGACCCGGCCACCGGCCTGCTGGAGAGCGCGCGGGCCGGCCACATCCCCTGTGTCCGGGCCACCGCGGACGGCAGGGCCGAGATCTGCCAGGACGAGGGCGGGCCGCCGCTGGGCGTCCTGGAGGGGGCCGAATTTCCGGTGACCCGATACCGGCTCGCCGCGGGCGGAGTACTCGTCCTGGTCACGGACGGCGTCGTGGAGGGGCCCTCCCTCAGCATCGACGACGGGCTCGACAGGGTGGTGCGGCTGGCGGGCCTCGCGGCCGTCGCCGGCATGGAGGCACAGTCCCTCGCGGCCGCCGTGCTCAAGAACGCCGAGTTGATCGGTCACGAGGACGACGCCGCCGTACTCGTCGTCGGCCATGGCGGACCCGCCGTTACGCCGTAGGGCGGGACGGGGCGCCTCTCACCTCGCTGACCGGCCGGGGGCGGTGTCTGATGGCTCTGTGGTGGATATCCGTGCATGGCCGCGACCGGTCGTCCTCCTCTGCGAGACGCTGCTCGTCGCCGGTGTCTACTACGCGGCGGGGCGACTGGGCCTGTCGCAGGAGCTGACCGCCGACGGGGCGGTCGTCACGCCCATCTGGCCGCCCACCGGCCTCGCGGTGGCCTGTCTGCTGCTCTTCGGACCACGGTGCGTGCCCGGCATCGCGCTCGGCGCGCTGCTCGTCATCGTCTCCCTCGGCAGGCCCGGACTCTCGGCCGTCGGGATCGTGGCCGGCAACACCGCGGCCCCCGTCTGCTCCTACCTGATGCTGCGGGCGGTGGGTTTCCGCGTGAGCCTGAGCCGCCTGCGCGACGGGCTGTCGCTCGTCTTCCTGGGTGCGCTGACGGCCATGCTGATCAGCTCGGCGGTGGGCGTCGGGATGCTCGTCCTGTCGGACAAGCTGCCGTCGGGCGACCTCTGGCTCGTCTGGCTCGCGTGGTGGGTCGGCGACGCGATGGGCGTCGTACTCGTCACGCCGCTGCTGCTGCTCCTGCACCGTGCCCGGCTGCCGCCGCCGTCCGCCCGCTGGACCGAGGCCGTGGGGCTCGCCGTCGTCGTCGGCGTACTGGTCCCGCTGATCATGTACAGCACGGTCAGCCTGCTCTTCCTGGTCTACCCCCTGCTGATCCTGTCCGTACTGCGCTTCCAGCTGGCGGGCGGCATACCGTGCGCCCTGTTCGCCTCGGTGACGGCCACCGTCGTGGCCCGGGAGGAGGTCGGTGCCTTCGGCACGCTCAGTGACATCGAGACGTTGATGAGACTCCAGGCGTTCAACGGCACGCTGGGGCTCACCGCGCTCCTGCTGTCCGCGGTGATCAGCGAGCAGCTCAACACCCGGCGGTCGGTGGAACGGGCCTGCAAGGAACTGGTCGAGGCCTTGCAGCACCTGAACGCCGGGTGCTCCCAGAACCCGGGAGCACCCGGCGGGGACGTCCGCTGAGCGCGGCGTTGGGTCGCGCCGCCGCTGGTCGGAAGCCGTAGCCGGTCAGAGGTCGTAGCTGGTCAGAAGTCGTAGTCGTCGATGTCGCCCGCGTCGAAGACCGTCGGCCGGCCGAGCGCGGTGACGCCCTTCCCGCCGGTCTGGAACCCGTGCTCGACCTGCGAGACGCCGGGCACGGACCCGTCGGCTACGTCGCCGCCCGTGGGGCCGGGGCCGTCCCGCGGCCCAGGGTGCGGTCGAAGACGGTCAGCAGGAGGTACACCACCCCGGCGCCGAGCATGACCCAGGCCAGCGTGTGCATGCCGCCGGTGTCCGCGTGGTGCCCGAAGGCCGCCGCGCTCGCGGAAGAGGCGATCATGGAGCCGACGTACGCGAAGGTCCGCAGCAGACCGGCGGAGGACGCCGTTCGCTCGGGATCGGCCTGGAAGTAGACCGAGTTCTGCAAGGCGAGGTTGTTGAGCCCCTGCGGGACGCCGAAGACCAGGGCGACCAGGAGCAGCATCCACAGCGGGCTCTCGGCCGTGAGCGTGAGGATCAGCGCGCAGGCGACGATCTGCCCCGCCGCGCCGGTCAGCAGCTTCCCGCGTACACTCCGGGTGCGCCCGGAGACGACCGAGACGCCGATCGCCAGCAGGAACATCGGGATCTGCGCCAGCCCGGCGTGGAAGGGCGACAGTCCGAAGCCCTCCTCCGTCCACTGGGTGAAGCCGTAGAGGAAGGCGTACGCGACGACGTAGGCCACGAGTGCGCGCCCGTACGTGGCGAGCAGCGGGGTGTTGCCGCCCAGGACCCGCAGGTCGATGAAGGGGGTGGCGGCGCGCAGCTCCCGTGCCGCGAAGGCCGCACCCGCGGCGACGGTGATCGCCATCAGGTACCAGTCGCGCAGGTGCAGGTTCATCAGGAAGAGCAGCAGCGAGACGAGCGTCGCGGCGAACAGCGCCATGCCGGGCAGGTCGAGCTGCGCGGCCGGCCGTCCGTGCCGCGGGCGCCCGGCCCCGTCGGCCGGTTTGGGCAGGCGCAGCATCCCCAGTACCACCGCGGCGACGGCCAGGGGCACGTTCAGCGCGAACGTGGTGCGCCAGCCGCCGGCGGCGATCAGCAGACCGCCCAGCAGCGGGCCGACGACGGCGATGGTCTGGTTGGCGACCGCCAGCGCGGTCAGCACCCCGCCGGGACTGTCCCGCCCGGTGCGCTCGGCCTCGCCGCGCAGCAGCGCCATCGCCGCGGGATAGCCGGCGCAGGTGCCGAAGCCGAGCAGGACCCGCGCGGCGATCAGTACGCCGAGGTTCGGTGCCAGGGCGCCGACGGCTCCGGCCACGCCGACCAGGCCGGTGCTGAGGAGGAAGAGCCTGCGCGGACCGAAGAGGTCGATGAGCCGGCCCACGACCGGCTGGCCGAGCGAGGTGGCCAGATAGAGCGCGGAGACCAGCCAGGCGGTCTGCGAGGCCGGCGCTCCCAGGGCGCTGCCGATGGGGACGAGGGCGACGGCGATGACCGTCGAGTTGATCGGGTTGAGGACCGAACCCAGCAGCATCGGCGGCAGCAGCCGCCGGTCGAAGCCGGGCCGGTCCTCGTCGCGCGTCCGGGCCCCCGTCGGCTCAGTCACGGGTGAGTCGCTCCAGGACGGCCATGGCCGCGATCACCGCCCGACGCTCTTCCTCCGTGCACTTGTCCTCCAACTGACCGGCGAGCCACTCCTTGCGGAGCTGCCGGTCATCCTCGACCCGCCGACGGCCCTCGGCGGTCAGCGTGATCAGCAGGCGCCGCCCGTCGTCCGGGTCGGGCCGCCGCTCCACCAGTCCCAGGGCGGCGAGCGGAGCGATGGTCGCCGTCATCGACTGGTGCCGCACCCCTTCTCCGGCGGCGAGTTCGCTGGCCGTGACCCCGCCGCGGTCGGACAGGCGGGCGAGGAGGGTCGCCTGGCCCACGGTGATGTCCTCAGCCTCGGACGCCTTCAGGATGCGGCGCCGCAGACGCCTGATGACCGCGCGGACCTCGCGCGACGCCTCGACCGCCGACGGCGACAGGTACTGGTTCTCGCTCATGCGCACAGGTTAACTTCCACAGCCTCAGCTGTACAGGTACACCTGTATAACTTACCCCTGTACAACTCGGCGGCACGGTCCGGCTTCACCTGGGCGACGCACCGGTGTCAGGACGCGCTCGGCATGTGCTGCCGTACCCACGCTGCGAAGGGTGTGACGGACAGGCCCAGTTTCCGCGCGAACTCGGGGCGGGCGGGCTGCGGGAACTCGTTGAGGGACGACTGTCCGAACCCCATGTCGGGCATGCCGGCGGCGACCGCCTCCTCCGCGCTCATGTCGGGCGCGGCGACCGTCGTGCCGAGGTGGCGGGAGAGGGTTCCGGCGATCTCCGTCATGGTCAGGTGGTCGCTCGCCAGTTCCAGTTCCACGCCGTCGAAACGCTCGGGCTCGGCCACGGCGGCGGCAGCGGCCGAGCCGATGTCGTCGACGGCGACCAGGGACAGCCGCGTTGCGGGCTTGAGCAGGCTCACCAGGCCGCCCTCCAGGCCGCGCGGGAACACGATGGCCTCGGCGGGGAGGAAGTTCTCCATGAAGAAGCACGGCTTGAGGAGCGTCCAGTGGGCGAAACCGGCCTCGCGCACGCGGTCCTGGATCCCGGCCTTGGCCGTGTAGTAGGGCTCCATCGCGGCCCATCGGCCCCGCACCCAGCTCGTGTGCTGCCCGGCGCCGGAGACCGACGTGTGGATGAACTGGCGCACCCCGGCCGCCCTGGCGCCCTCGATCAGCCGGGTGGCCTGCGCGACCTCTCCCTCGAAGGCGGCTCCGTCGAGGTCGGGCATCTGGACCGAGAAGACGGCGCGGGCCCCTTCGGCGGCGCGGGTCAGGGAGCCGAGGTCGTCCAGGTCCCCGACCACCAGTTCGGCGCCGAGCGCCGCGACCGCCGCCGCCCGGGCGGCCGAGGGGTGGCGGACCAGCGCCCTGACCGGTACCCCCGATTTCAGCAGCGCGCGGGCGGTGGCGCCGCCCTGTCGGCCGGTCGCGCCGGTGACCAGGACGGGTGCGGGATCGGTGGTCATGGTGTCCTCCGGGTGGGGCATGGTCCGAAGCTAAATGGCGGGGCCCGCCACTTAGCTTCCCGGTACGATACGGAGGGGCCCGCCATTTAGCAATGCGAGAGGACGCCATGCCTGATCACCAGCGCGCGGACGCGCGGCGCAACTACGCGCGGATCCTGGCCGTCGCCGAGCGGGAGGTCGCCGCACACGGCGCCGACGCGTCCCTGGAACGCATCGCCCGCATCGCCGGTGTCGGCTCGGCGACGGTGCGCCGGCATTTTCCCGGCCGCCGCGCGCTGCTGGAGGCGGTGTTCGCCGAGCGGATCGAGGCCCTGCGGGTGTGTGCCGTCGAGGCGGCCGGGGCGGCGGACGCCCGCGCCGCGCTGCTGGACTGGCTGCGCGCCCTCACCGAATACGCCGCCTCCGCGCGGGGCATGGCCGACGCGCTGGCGCAGGACAGGCTCGTCGAGCCGGAGCATGTGAACGCCTGCGCGGCGAAACTCGGGGGAGCGGTCGAACCACTGCTGCGGCGGGCCGCGGCGGAGGGCGTGGTGGCGCCGGGCGTGACCCCCGCCGATCTGCTCGCGCTGGTCACCGGCATCGCCCTGGCCACGGAGCACCACGCCGACCCGGCGGCCGAGGCGCGCCGCCTGCTCGGACTGACCGTGGAGGGTCTCAGCCCCACGAGGTGACCGGAGGCCGGAGCCATCCCGGGTGTGGCCCAGGCCATCTGACGTGGCAGGACCCGCCGGGGTGGACGGCCGGTCGGTTCCGTGCGGGCTCAGCCGGTGTGCAGGACGCGGAAGCGGTCGGGGCGCGCCGGATCCCGGTCCACGACCTGGACCGGCGGCCAGGCCCACTGCAGGACGCCGATACCGGGCGTGCGGGTGAACCGGATCCGCCCCCGGGTGCCTTCGACGTCGACCCGGGCCCAAGGCCCGGCGGTGCCCGCCGGCTCCGTACCGGCCCCGCGCAGCACGTCGGCGAGGACGGCGATCGTGTCGTAGCCCTCGAAGGCGACGAAGGAGGGCGGCGTTTCGTCCAGCCGTGCGCGAAGGGCCGCCTCGACGCGTGCGCCGAGCGGGCCGAGCCGTTCGGGCAGGTAGCGAAGGAACGGGATTCCGCAACCGTCGGCGCCCAGCGCCGCGGCCCATTCGGCGAACTCCGGTTGCCCGGCCGGGGCACCGATCGTCAGTCCGGACAGTCGCGGGTCGCGGCGCAGGGCCCTGGCGACGGGGACCGCCGTATCCGGGTGGCCGAGCAGGAGGAGAAGGGCTGTCGCGCCGTGGTCGGCGAGCGCGTCGCACAGGGCCGCAGGGGAGAGCGCGCTCATGTCGAACTCGGTGACCGTGCCGCCGCGCGGAGCCAGGTGGTCCCGCAGAAGGCGAGTTCCGGACGCCCAGTACACGCTCGGCTGGGTCGCCACGGCGACACGGCGGTGGCCCGCGCCGAGCAGGAAGTCCCCGTAGACGCGCCACCCGTGGGACTGCGCCGGTGCGAGCCGTGCCACCCGGTCCGTGGGCCGTTCGGTGAGCGTGTCCAGCACCGCCGACGAGCAGAGGTACGGCACGCCGAGGGCGTCGGCCCTGGAGGCCGCGGCACGGGCGACGACGCTGTGGTACTCACCGGCCAGGGCGGCCACGCCCAGGCCGGCCAGTTCCTCCACGGCGGCCGCGGCCTTCGACGGATCGGCCGCGGTGTCCCGGACCACCAGCTCCAGCGGCCCGCCGGGCACCCCACCGCTGCCGTTGACCTCGTCGACGGCCAGTTCGAGGCCGGCGAGCAGATGGCGGCCCGCCTCGACCCAGCCCGGCCGGGTCAGTGGAACGAGAGCGCCGATCCGGACGGACGGCCCGCCGGCCCGCGCTGCTTCGAAGGGCGTGTTCACGCGACGGCATCTCCTCGGTCGACCGTTCCGGCCATTGCATCCGTCGCGACGGCAGGCGGGCAAGCCAATTTTCCCGCCTCCCGCCAGGAACCCGGAACCAGGAAGCCGGAAACCCGGAACCGGATCGTCCCGACTCCTGTACGACGGCGTGCCCGAGGCACTGATCGAGGTCGGGGACGTGCTGAGGGCGGGGAGTCACCAGGCCGTGAACCAGCTGCGGCGCCTCGGCGGTTGCGGCCGTTCCTGGCCACCGGGGACGGGGAGGCACCTGCCCGGGCAGCCGCCACCACCGACCTGCGCATCGAGGAGGTGCCCGCCCGTCCCGGCGTCGGCTGACGGGAGCGCGGACAGCGCGGTGGCGCGGTCTTTCGCTCAGACTGCAATGACTTGCCCACGACAAGTTGCGCGATCCATCATGCGGCGACCGGTGTGCGCGAACTCCCGTCCCTCGTAAGCCCGTTCGCGAGACCGGCCGGCCGCGCACCCCGGTGCCCGCGCGGCCACCGCCGGGCCGCCCCCAGGAGACTCCCGGCCGCACGCGAACCGCCCCCACACCCCGTGGGCACCGGAGAGAGCGGAGCACCCCCACATGTCCTCCCCACTCCCCGCCGGACGTGCGCGAACCGCGCTGTGCGCCGTGGTCGTCGCGGCCGCACTGGCGCTCACCGGCCAACCGTCCCCGGCCGCCGCCGCACCCGCGCCCAACGCGCCGGACGACTCCGTCAACCAGGCCTTCGCAAGCGCGGCCGTCGCCTACGACGTCCCCCGGGACCTGCTGGTCGCCGTCGGCTACGGCGAGACCCGCCTGGACGGCCACGAAGGACTGCCCAGCCAGGACAACGGCTACGGCGTGATGCACCTGGTCAGCAACCCGGAACGGCACACCCTGGAACAGGCCGCGCGACTCACCGGCGAGAGCGTCGCCGACCTGAAACGCGACACCGACGCCAACATCCACGGCGGCGCCGCCGTGCTGCGCGCCCTGGCCGACGAGGCCGGTCTCGACGCCGCGGACCGGGACCGCCTCGGCGACTGGTACCCGGTCGCCGCCCGCTACGGTTCCACCGGCAGCGACGCCGCCGCACGCCTGTACGCCGACGCCGTCTACGACGTCCTCGGCGACGGCGTCCGGACCCGTGTGGACGGCGGCGAACAGGTCACCGTCGCCCCGCGCGAGGTCCGGCCCCGGCGCGGGGAGTACGCCGGGGCCGACACCGGCGCCGGCGCGAGCGCGTCCGCCGACTACCCGCCGGCCCTCTGGAACCCGGCGTACTCCGGCAACTACGCCGCGGGCCGCAACTCGGCGATCACCACCGTGGTCGTCCATGTCACGCAGGGCTCCTACGCGGGCTCCATCAGCTGGTTCCAGAACCCGTCGGCGCAGGTCAGCGCCCACTACGTGGTGCGGTCCTCCGACGGCCAGATCACCCAGAGCGTCCGCGAGGGCGACACCGCCTGGCACGCGCGCTCGGCCAACCCCTACTCCGTGGGCGTGGAACACGAGGGGTACGTCAGCGACCCCGCCTGGTTCACGGACGCCATGTACCGCTCGTCGGCGGCGCTGACCCGTCACCTCACCGACAGGTACGGCATCCCCCGGGACCGCGCGCACATCGTGGGACACAGCGAGGTGCCCGGCAACGACCACACCGACCCCGGCCCGCACTGGGACTGGGCCTACTACATGAGCCTGGTCCGCGGCGACGACGGCGGCACGGGCACCCCGTTCCCGACGTGGGGCACGGACGTGAGCGTCCGTCAGCAGCCGTCCACGGACTCCGCCCGGGTGGCGAGTCTGCCCGGACCGACCTCCGTCCGCGTGGCCTGCCAGGTCCACGGCGGGCTCGTCGAGTACGACGGCTACAGCAACGATGCCTGGTCGTACCTGCCGGACTACGGCGGTTACGTGTCCAACATCTTCATCGACGTCGACGACGCCTGGCTCCCAGGAGTGCCCACATGCTGACCCCGCCCACCCCGCGCCCGGGTTCCGTCCCGCGCCGCGGGCCGCGTCCCACGCGTGCCCTGACCGGCGCCGTGTGCCTGTTCGCCCTCGCCGGCACGGCACTGGCCGCGGCTCCCGCGCCGGCCGCCGACACCACCTCCGCGCCCGCCACGGAGTCCTGGCGCCCCGACCTGTCCCCGGCCGGCGGCGACGACGTCAACGTCCGGTACGGGGAGGGCGCCCTGCGGGTGCGGGACGGTTCCGTCAGCCCCGCCTCCCTGGACCGGGACCGCGGCTACGCCTCCGCCGTCCTGGAGACGCACCACGTGCAACGGCCGGTGAACCGGGTCACCGTGGACCTCGACGCGACCGTGCCGGAGGCGGCGGACGTCGAGGTCGACGTGCGCGGACGGGCTGCCGACGGAACCTGGACCGAGTGGCGGCGGGCGGCGGCCGGCAGCCCGGCGCGACTGCCGCGCGACGTGGTCGACGTCCAGGCCCGGCTCACGCTGTGGAACGCCAAGGGCGAGGCCACGGCCGCCGTCCGCGCCCTGACCCTGACGGCGGACGGCACGGGCAGCGTCTCCGCCGGGTCCACGCCGACGGCCGCCGCCTTCTCCGCCCGCGTCTACGCCACCCGTGAGGGCCTGGTCGGCCACACCACGGCCAACGGCCACGTCATCAAGGCGAACGACCACTTCGTGGCGCTCCCCTCCCGGAGGGCGCTGTCGCCCAAGGGCAGCGCACAGTACTCGGTGCAGGTGTGCGGTCCCGCCCGCTGCGAGACGGCGCCGGTGTGGGACGTCGGCCCGTGGAACACGCACGACGACCACTGGAACCCCTCCACGCAGCGCGAGCAGTGGAAGGACCTGCCGCGCGGCCTGCCCGAGGCACAGGCGGCGTACGAGGACGGCTACAACGGCGGCCGCGACGAGTTCGGCCGCCAGGTCGCCAACCCGGCCGGCATCGACCTGGCCGACGGCACCTTCTACAACGTGGGCCTCAACGACAACGGCTGGGTGACCGTCACCTACCTGTGGACCGACGCCGGCGGCGACACCACGTCGTTCCCGACCTGGGGCACCGACGTGAGCATCCGTCAGCAGGCGAGTACCGGCTCCACCCGGGTGGCGAGCCTGGCCGGACCGACGACCGTCCGGGTCCGCTGCCAGGTCCACGGCGAGCTGGTCAACTACGACGGCTACAGCAACGACGCCTGGTCCTACCTGCCCGACTACGGTGGCTACGTCTCCAACATCTTCATCGACGTCGCCGACTCCTGGCTCCCCGGCGTGCCCACCTGCTGAGCGGCCCCGTCCAGCAGCGCCGACCCCAGCGCGGTACGCCGGTGCAGTACCCGGTTGCCCTCGCGGCGGGTCGCCACCAGCCCCGCCTCACGCAGTACGGCGGCGTGGCGGCTCGCCGTGGACGGTGCCAGGCACAGCGCCGCGGCGAGCGACGTCGTGGTCATCGGCGTCTCCAGCGACTCCAGCATCCGGGCCCGCGACGGCCCGGTCAGCCGGTCGACGGACGGCCTCGCCGCACCGGCGCGCAGGCGCGGCAGCCAGCCCGGCTCCGGGCGCAGCGGGTGCACAAGGACCGGCGGCAGCGACTCGTCCACCAGGGCCAGCGGCGTCCGTACGCAGAAGAAGGCGGGCACCAGCGTCAGCGGGCGCCCGCCCAGCCTGAGCGACCGGGGTTCGGGATAGGGGACGGCGAGCAGGGTGCCGTCCTGCCGCCAGCCCGGCAGGTCCGTGTAACTCGCGAGCAGGGCCTCGGCGCCACCGCTCAGCGCGGCCTCGGCACGCCGGGCGCGGTCCTCCCCGGCCCGGGCACGGATCACGGGCAGGTACGGCGCCACGGCCACGGCGTGGTAGCGGCGCATTGTGGCGCCCAGCCAGCGCAGCGCGGTCGCGTCCCCGGAGGCCACCCACCGCACACTGCGCGGCACCGGGCCGCGCAGGTCCGCGCAGAGCCGGGTGAGTTCGGCGACGAGTCTGCTCCGGGGCGTCGAGCGCACCCGGTCCACGCCCTCCGCCAGGTCCAGGTCACCGCGACCGGGCGTCAGGAAGTCCGGGAAGTACCCGGTGGGCGGGCAGAGCCGCATCAACGCCCGTACGTCGTCGGCGAGTCCGCCACGGTGCAGGGCGCCGCGCACCTCGCGCCGCCAGGGGTCGTAGGCCAGGGGCTCCTGGTCGTTCTGCAGCAGGTGGAGGCTCAGTACCGTCTCCCACAACGGGTCGGCGCCCCGGGCCACGCCCATCCGGGTCAACGCGCCCTCGTCGAAGTCCACGTGAAGCACTGTGCCTCCCCCTGCCGCCCGCGGTCACGGCTCAGCAGCCGCCACAGTTGTAGTAGGTGACGTCCCAGTGGTTGCCCTCGTCGGCGTAGACGTTGCCCGAACCGGACCGCCACTGCGGAGCGCCGTCGCCGCGCACGCCGATGTAGGTGAAGGAGTTCTTGATGTAGTTGCCTACACAGGTGTACTTGCTGAAGTCGAGCTTGTAGCCGTTCCAGTGCGAGTAGGTGCCGGAGGCGTGCCCGGTCTCGGTGCCGCCGGTGATGTTCAGCGCGCACCCGCTGGCCCGCTTGAGGGTCTGCGCGCCCTGCGCGGTGGCGAGGTTGAGCTGGTCGAAGGACGTACAGGTGCCGTTGTTCCGGTTGGAGCAGTTGCCGGAGGACGACCAGGTGATGCCGACGTCGCGGAACATCGACGTGGCGGTGGCGTGACTGATCTTCGTGGCCGCGAAGGCGTCGCCGGCGCCGGCGACGACGACCGCGCCCGGCGCGGCGACCAGGGCGAGCGCCGTGACGACCGCCCGGACGCGCGTGGTTGGAGACCTCATGATGGAACCTCCATGCAGAACGTCATGCTTCCTGTGGGGTGGTTGAGCATGCGGTGCAGCACGATGGTGCCCGAGGTCTACGCGCGTACGCCATAGGGCGTCGGCGGCGGGCAGCCGTCAGCCGGGCGTGAAACGCACCCGGGTTCCGGCCGCGGCCTGCGCCGCCGCCGCGAGGGCACCTTCCGCGACGACCGCGACGACGGGGTAACCCCCGGTCGTCGGATGGTCGTGCAGGAAGATCACGGGGCGCCCGTCCGGCGGGACCTGAACGGCGCCCAGAACCATGCCCTCGCTGGGCAGTTCGCCCGTCGCGGCGCGTTCCAGCGGCGGCCCCTCCGTGCGCAGGCCGATGCGATTGCTGTGCGGCGAGACGCGGTAGACGGCCGCCACGAGGGTGCGCAGGGCGGCCGCGGAGAACCAGTCGGCGCGGGGGCCCAGGCGTACCGGCAGGACCAGTTCGGCGGGCGGACCGGGCCAGGGGGCGGTCACGGACGGCGGCACCATCCGTGCGGGTGTGCCCACCGGGAGGACGTCGCCGTCCCGCAGGGGGAGTGGCCCCAGCCCCGACAGCAGGTCGGTCGAGCGGCTGCCGAGGACGGCGTCGACGGCGATGCCCCCGGCGACGGCCACGTACGACCTGACCCCCGTGGCGGCCGCCCCCACGTCCAGGACCGAGCCCGCGGGCACCCGCACCGGAGCGCCCCAGGCGGCGGGCCGCCCGTCGACGGTCACGGGGCAGGGCGCGCCGCCGACGACGACGGTGACGCCGTGGTCGGGCCGCAGGGCACACCCGGTCAGCGTGGTCTCCAGGACGGCGGCGTCCGGGTCGTTGCCGAGCAGCCGGTTGGCGAGGCGCATCGCGGGCGCGTCCAGTGCTCCGGAACGTGGTACGCCGAGATGGGCGTGGCCGGGCCTGCCCGCGTCCTGCACGGTGGTGAGCGCCCCGGAGCGCACGGTCGTGAACTTGGCCGTCATACGGCGGCCTCCGTCGAGGCGCCGCCCGCTGTGACGAATCGCACCCGGGCCCCCGGCGTGAGCAGCGCCGCGTGCTCACGCGCCGGATCCCACAGCGGCCGCGCGTCCGGCATGGTGCCGATCAGCTGCCAGCCGCCCGGCGTGGAGCGCGGGTACACCGCGCTGTACGGGCCGGCCAACGCGACCGCGCCGGCCGGTACGCGGGTCCTCGGTGTGGCCCTGCGGGGGACATGGAGGCGAGGCGGCAGGCCGGTGAGATAACCGAAGCCGGGCGCGAACCCGCAGAACGCGACCCGGTAGGTCAGGGCGCCGTGCCGGGCGGCCACCTCGTCGGGAGCGACTCCCCACAGGGCCGCCACGTCGGCCAGATCCGGACCGTCGTAGCGCACGGGAAGCTCCACCACGTCCCCGTCGTCGTCGGGGACCGGCGGTACCTCCCACCCGGTGACCTCGCGGGCCAGCGCCTCCGGGTCCGGCACCCCGTCGAGCAGCACGGTCCGCGCCCCCGGGACCACCTCCGTCACCGGCGGCAGGGTCCCGGCGGCGCGCCGGGACAGCACCTCGGCGTGGAAGGCCGCGGTGTGTTCCGCGTCGGGCAGTTCGACGAGGAGCGCGTGGCGGCCGGCGGGGCGGGCCGAGCGGGCCCGGGCATCCGTCATGCGAACGCCCCGATGCAGGCCCCGGCCGCCTCCAGCGCCTCGCGCACCCGCGCCGCGATCCGGGCCGCACCCGGGGTGTCGCCGTGCACGCACAGCGAACGGGCGGCGACCGCGACGGTCGTGCCGTCCACCGCCTCGACCTCGCCCCGCACCGCGAACCCCAGCGCACGGCCGACCACCGCGTCCGCGTCGGTCACCACGGAGCCCGCCTCGCCGCGCGGGACGAGGGTGCCCCGCGCGGTGTAGGCGCGGTCCGCGAAGGCCTCCGGGACACCGGTGAGCCCCGCCTCCCCGGCGGCGTCGAGCAGTCGCGAGCCCGGCAGACCCAGCACGGGCAGTGCGCCGCCCGCCAGCTTGACCCCCGCCACGACGGCACGGGCCTGCTCGGCGTCGTGGACGGTGCGGTTGTAGAGCGCGCCGTGCGGCTTCACGTAGGCCACCTCGGACCCGGCGGCCTCGGCGAAGACCCTGAGCGCGCCGATCTGGTAGGCGACCTCGGCCGCCAGCTCGCCCGCCGGTACGTCCATGGCGCGCCGCCCGAAGCCCGCCAGGTCGCGGTAGGACACCTGCGCCCCGATCCGGACCCCGCGCTCGGCGGCGAGGGCGCAGACGCGCCGCATCACGGAGGGGTCGCCCGCGTGGAAGCCGCAGGCGACGTTGGCGCTGGTGACGACGGAGAGCAGGGCGTCGTCGTCGGTGAGGGTCCAGCGGCCGAAGCCCTCGCCGAGGTCTGCGTTGAGGTCGATCACATGCCGAAAGTAGACGATCGTTGAACGATCCGACAAGACGCGATGGCGACCGTCCAAGCGGACGAGAGAAATCCACCTCTTGTTAGATCGTTGAACGATCGCTAGTGTCCGTGCATCTGCCACGTATCTGGAGCTATGGTCCGGGGACCGCTGAAGCCGCGGCTCCGAAAGCTCCGGATCCGTGCTGCCCCGCCCCCTCATGCCTGAAGAAGGCCACCGAATGATCGTTCTCCTCGGTGTGGTCGTGGTGATCCTCGGATTCGTCACGCGCCGCAACCCCGTCCTCGTGGTGGGCGTCGCCGGAATCGTCACCGGACTGCTCGGCGAAATGGACCCTCTGGAGGTCCTCGCGGCCTTCGGCCGGTCCTTCGCCGACAGCCGCTCGGTCACCGTCTACGCCATCGTGCTTCCGGTGATCGGCCTGCTGGAGCGCTACGGCCTGCGCGAACAGGCCCGCAATCTCATCGGGCGCCTGGGCAGGCTCAGCGCCGGCCGGTTCCTCACCGTCTACCTGCTGGTCCGGCAGGTCACCGCGGCGTTCGGACTCAACAGCATCGGCGGTCCGGCCCAGACCGTGCGGCCCCTGGTCGCGCCCATGGCCGAGGCAGCGGCCGAACGCTCCACGGGGGCCAGACTGACCGAGCGGTGGCGCGAGAAGGTGCGCTCCTACTCGGCGTCGGCCGACACCGTCGGTGTGTTCTTCGGCGAGGACTGCTTCATCGCGATCGGCTCGATCCTCCTGATCACCGGTTTCGTGAACTCGACGTACCACCAGGACATCGAACCCACCCAGCTCGCCCTGTGGGCGATCCCGCTGGCCGTCTGCGCCTTCCTCATCCACGGTGCCCGGCTGCTCCTCATGGACCGCCAGCTGGAGCGCGAGATGGCGGCTGCCGCCGCCGAACACGACCTGCCGCTTCCCGAGGGGGCCGACAAGTGATCAAGGTCGAATGGCTCTACTGGCTGATAGGCCTCGTCTTCGTCGTCATGGCCGTGCAGATGGCCGCCGACCGCAGCAACCCCAAGCGGTGGACGTCCGCCGCGTTCTGGGGACTGCTCGGTCTCACCTTCCCCTACGGCACCGGCGTCGCCAACGCCACCGCGAAGAACGGCGACTGGACCCTGCCCGCCGAACCGCTCGGCGTCGCGGTCCTCGCCCTGATCGTGCTCGCCGGCTTCAACTTCCTCGGCAAGGGCGTCCCGGTCACCACCACCGGTAAGCAGCGCGAGGCCTCCGCCGCCCGGCTCGGCAACAAGATCTTCGTCCCGGCGCTGACCATCCCGCTCGTCGCCATCGTCTGCGCCTCGGTGCTGGACGAGTCCGGCCTGTTCGAGACCGGCAAGGCCACCCTGCTGGGACTCGGCGTCGGCTGCGTCGTCGCGCTCGTCGTCGGCATGCTGGTCACCGGCGAGAAGAAGCTGTCCGTCCCGGTCCACTCCGGCCGCTCCATGCTGGAGGCGATGGGCTCCGCCCTGCTGCTGCCTCAGCTGCTGGCCGTGCTGGGCTCGATCTTCGCCGTCGCCGGGGTCGGCGACCAGGTCGGCGACATCGTGAACAAGGTCCTCCCGGACGACTCCAAGTACCTCGCTGTCGTCGCGTACTGCGTGGGCATGTTCCTGTTCACCGTCATCATGGGCAACGCGTTCGCCGCGTTCCCCGTCATGACGGCGGCGATCGGCTGGCCCGTACTGATCCAGCAGATGCACGGCAACGAGCCGGCCGTCCTCGCCATCGGCATGCTGGCCGGGTTCGCCGGCACCCTGTGCACGCCGATGGCCGCGAACTTCAACATCGTCCCGGCCACACTGCTCGAACTGAAGGACCAGTACGGCCCGATCAAGGCACAGCTGCCGACGGGCATCGCCCTGCTCGGCTGCTGCACCGTCATCATGGCGCTCTTCGCCTTCTGACCCCGGCCATCCGACCCGCACGGCAAGGAACGCCCATGACCCGCGTCCTCATCACCGGCTTCGCCCCCTTCGGCGGCGAACGCGTGAACCCGTCCTGGCAGGCGGCGACCCTGGTGGCCGCCGAACCGCCCGCCGGGCTCACCGTCACCGCCGCCGAACTGCCCTGCGTCTTCGGCGCGTCCCTCGACGCCCTGCGCGACGCCGTCCGGGCGGCCCGCCCCGATCTGGTCCTCTGCCTGGGCCAGGCGGGCGGCCGCCCCGGCGTCACCGTCGAACGCGTCGGCATCAACGTCGACGACGCACGCATCCCCGACAACGCCGGCGGACAGCCGATCGACGAACCGGTGGTCCCGGACGGCCCCGCCGCCTACTTCTCCACCCTGCCCGTCAAGGCGTGCGTCGCCGCGATGCGCGAGGCGGGCGTCCCGGCCGCCGTCTCCAACACGGCCGGCACCTTCGTCTGCAACCACGTGGCCTACGGCCTCGGCCACCTCATGGCCACCGAGTTCCCGCACATACGGGGCGGGTTCGCGCATGTGCCCTGGGCGCCGGAACAGGTCGCCGACGGCACCGCACCGTCCCTGCCGCCCGCCACCGTCGCCCACGGTCTGCGCGCCCTGCTGGCCACCGCCGCCCGCACCCCGGCCGAGCACGACCTGAAAGTCACCGAAGGAGCCACCCACTGATGCCGCTCGGCGCCCACGCGGCCCCGTTCGCCAGGATCGCCCTGGCCAACATCACCCGCGCATACCCCAACTTCCCGGCCCACCTGATCACCTCCGCGCGGGAGAACCCCGCGCCCACCTCCCTGCACCCCGCCTTCTACGGCGCCTACGACTGGCACTCCTCGGTGCACATGCACTGGCTGCTCGTCCGGCTGCTCCGCCGCCACGGCGGCACCCCCGAACTGCCGGACACCGCACCGGCCCTCGACGCGCTGGACCGCCACCTCACCCCCGGCAACCTGGCCACCGAGGCCGCCTATCTCCGCGACCACCCCTCCTTCGAGCGGCCCTACGGCTGGGCGTGGCTGCTCGCCCTGGCCGCCGAGTGCCGCGCCCACGGCGGACCGGCGGGCATCCGCTGGGCCGAGGCACTGGCCCCCGCCGTCACCGCGGTCGACGAACTGCTGGCCGGCTGGCTGCCCAGGGCCACCTATCCCGTACGCCACGGCAACCACCCCAACAGCGCGTTCGCGCTGAGCCTCGCCCTCGACTCGGGAGAAATGTCCGCCGGGACCGACCGGGCCGTCCGGGAACGTCTGCTCACCTGGTTCGCCGACGACCACGACGCACCCGCGCACTGGGAACCGTCCGGACAGGACTTCCTCTCCCCGGCGCTGACCGAGGCCGACGCGATGCGCAGGGTGCTCCCGCCGGACCGGTTCGCGCCATGGCTGGACCGCTTCCTGCCCGCGCTCGCCTCCGGTGCGCCCTGCCCGCTGTTCGAGGTGCCGGTGGTCTCCGACCACGCCGACCCGCAGATCGGCCACCTGCTCGGCCTGACGCTCAGCCGCGCGGCCGCGCTGCGCGCCCTCGCGGATGCCCTGCCCGACGGCCCCGCCCGCGCCCGCCTGGACGCGGCGGCACAGGCACACCTCGCGGCGGGCATGCCGGCGGTGGAGCGCGGCGACTTCACCACCGACCACTGGCTGGCCACGTTCGCCGCCCTGGCCCTCGACCCGGTCGCCCGGCCCTGACGCCGGGTCACCCGCTGCGGCGGCGGACCGGCATCATCGTCTCGACCGCCGCCTCCTGACCGAGGTGGTCCAGGACCAGCCCGTTGACCAGGGCCGGCTTCTCCAGCGGCACCAGGTGGGAGGCGCCGGGCAGCACGGCCAGCCGCGCGTCGGGAAGTGCGCGGTACAGGGCGGTCGTGTGCTCCAGCGTCATCAGGTCGTCGTCGCCGGCCATGACCAAGGTGGGCGCGGTGACCCGGCCCAGCTCGCGCTCGGTGAGGGCCGGCTGGGTGCGCCACATGTCGATCATCTTCAGCGCCACCACCGGCCAGTGGTCCGCACCGTCCGGCGACACGGCCTCGTACATCTCGCGGAAGAACGCCATGTCCGGACTGTCGGGCGTCATGGCGTCGAGCATGCCCGGCTCGACGAAGCACTCCCCGGCGGGCCGGAAGTTGGCCCCGATCAGCACGGTCCGGCGCACCAGGTCCGGCCGGGCGAGGGCGACGAGCAGCGCGACGACGGCCCCGTCGCTCCAGCCGACCAGGTGCGCGGGCGCCTCCACCACCGTCTCCAGGAACGCCACCGTGTCGTCGGCCATGTCCTGGTACGTCAGCGGCCCGTCGACATCGGGGGTGTGCCCGTGGGCGCGCCGCTCGGGCAGCAGGACACGGTACGCGGCGGCGAGATCGGCGCGCTGCGCTCCCCAGGTGTCATTGGTGCAGAACCCGCCGTGCAGCAGGACCAGCGGATCGCCGGTCCCCTCGCTCTCGTACCAGGTCCTGACACCAGGAAGGTCCGCGTAGTCACCCATCGTCCAGGCCCTCTCCGGCAGGCTGCCAGTTCCGGCCAGTGTCCGCCGGGACAGGGGCGGCTGCAACGCGGGGCCCGGCGGCGGTGCGTCGCCCCCCCCGCGGGCCTCGCCCAGGCCTCCGGCCGCAGCAGGCCCCGACGGCAGGCGGGCACCAGTGCTGCGGGACCCGGTGGGTCACCCCGTCCCCGTCCACCGTCATGGGCTCCAGGAGGGCGTGCTCGCCTTCCACCGGGCTGCAGACCATGTCATCGCGAATCGGGTGCGATCCGCCGCACCGCCCGCACCAGCGCCTCGACGCCCGCCTCCGCCTTGGACCGGGGACACCCGACGTTGAGCCGCACCAGCCCCGGGGAGCCGTAGGCGGCCCCCGGCATGACGGCCACCTTCTGCACCTCCACCAACTCGCGCTGGAGCGCGTCGTCGTCGATCCGGAGGGGGCGCAGGTCGATCCAGGCGAGGTACCCGGCCTGCGGGGGCTCCCAGCCCAGCTCCGGGAAGGCCGTCCGCAGCCGGTCCGCGACCATCGTGAGATTGCCCGCGAGGTACCCGCGCAGGGCGTCCAGCCAGGGTGCCCCGCTCCGGTACGCGGCGATGTGCCCGACCAGCGACAGCACCGCGGGGGAGGAGAGCCCGTCGGCGTCCTTGAGCTGCCGCAGATACGCCTCGCGGGAGGGCGCGTCGCCGATGATCCCGTAACTCCCGGTCAGCGCCGGGATGTTGAACGACTTGGACGCGGAACTGAGCACGGCCCAGCGGCCCTCGCCGCCGTGCCGGGCCCACGGGCGGTGCACGTGCGGGGCGTACGCGAGGTCGGAGTGGATCTCGTCGCTGACGACCGCGACGCCGTACCGCGCGCACAGCCGGGCCATCCGGTCCAGCTCCGCCTCGGACCACACCCGGCCCGTGGGATTGTGCGGCGAGCACAGCAGCAGCACGGCCGTGTCGGGGAGCGCGAGGAGCCGTTCGAACTCCGCCCAGTCGTCCAGCGGGCACTCCCGCAGCCGGCGCCCGTTGGCCGCCACCGTCTTGGGAAAGGCGTCATACATCGGGGTGTGCGCGACCACGCCGTCACCGGGCCGCGACCACAGGCGCAGCAACCGCGAGACCTGGTAGACGACGGAAGGGGCGTACACGACGGATTCCGGGTCCACCTCGGTGGCGTGCCGCGTGGCGTACCAGTGCGTGATCGCGGAGAGGAAGTCGCTCTGGCGCCAGCGCGAGTAACCGAGCACTCCGTGGTCCAGACGGTCGCGGAGCGCGGCCAGGATCTCCGGGGCCGTCTCGAAGTCCATGTCGGAGATGGTGAAGGGCAGCAGGTCCGGCACGCCGAACCGGTCCTGGACGTAGTCCCACTGCGTGCACCAGGTGCCGCGCCGGTCCACCGGCGTGTCGAAGTCGTACGGCGGTGACGAGGCCATGGTCAGCCCACCGGGATCATCGTGGCGATGGCGTCCTTCACCGACTGCACCTGCGGGCCGATGATGACCTGCACGCTGTGTGCGTCGAGCTTGACGACCCCCACGGCACCCAGCTTCTTCAGCCGTGCCTCGTCGACCCGTTCGGCGTCCTCGACCGTCATGCGCAGGCGGGTGATGCAGTTGTCCAGGGACCGGATGTTGCCCGCGCCGCCGATCGCGTCGAGGATAGCGACGGCGTCGTACTTCCCTGCGACCAGCTCACGCGGGGCCGCCGCCTTCTCGGCGGAGCCGGCGGGCGCCGCACCGTCGTCCTCGTCCCGCTGCTCCGCGTCCTCCTCGGCGCCCTCGTCCGGGTCGTCCTCGCGGCCGGGAGTCTTGAGGTCGAAGCGCCTGATGGCCCAGCGGAAGAGGAAGTAGTACACGGCGAACCACACCGCCGCGATGACCGGTATCAGGTACCACTTGGTCGTCGAGCCCTGGAGCACGCCGAAGACCAGCCAGTCGATGACGTTGCCGTCGGTGTTCCCGATGTAGACGCCGAGCACGGCCGCCGTGAGGAATCCGAGACCGACGAGCACCGCGTGGATGGCGTACAGCCACGGGGCGACGAAGAGGAACAGGAACTCCAGCGGCTCGGTGATGCCGCCCACGACACAGGCGACGACGCCGGACACGAGCAGGGCCTTGATCTCCGGGCGCATCCGCCGCTTCGCGCAGTGGTACATCGCCAGCGCGGCGCCCGGCAGACCGCCCAGGTAGGCCGCCATCTTGCCCTGGGAGAGGAAGTGCGTCGCGTCCGTGACGGCGGAGCCCGGCGCGGCCGAGCAGTCCAGCTGGGCGTAGAACATGTTGAGGGCGCCGGAGACGTGGTCGCCGCACACGGCTCCGGAGCCGCCGACGTCGGTGAAGCGGAACATGGCCACGAGGATGTGGTGCAGCCCGATCGGCCGCAGCAGGACCTCTCCCATGCCGAAGAAGAAGGGCCCGAAGACCCCCGTGTGCCCGATACCCCGGCCCACCGCCGTGATCCAGCCGTTGAACGTCGGCCAGACCAGCGGGATGAGGAGACCCAGCACGCTCAGGACCAGGGCGGAGACGATCGGCACGAAGCGCAGCCCGCCGAAGAAGGCGAGCGCGTCGGGCATCCGCTGGGTACGGAAGCGCCGGTGGAGCAGGCTGACAACGATGCCAACGGCCACGGCGCCGAGCAGTCCCGTGTCGATGGACTGCACGCCCAGCACGTCGGCTGTGCCGTAGTGCTCGATCGCCTTCTCGTCCTCGAAGTCGACGCCCTTCGCGGTGAGATAGAAGTTCACCGCGAGGTTCATGGCGGCGAAGCCGACGAAACCTGAGAAGGCCGCCACGCCCTTGTCCTCACGCGCGAGACCGAGCGGAATCGCCATCGCGAAGAGCACCGGGAGGAACGTGAAGGCGACCAGACCGGTGTTGGCCATCCAGGTGAAGACGAGGTGCCAGCCCTCGCCCTTCAGGAAGGCAACGTTGTCAGTGACCGCTTCGCTGGACAGGGAGGAGCCGATGCCGAGCATGATGCCGCAGAACGCGAGCAGGGCCACCGGGAGCATGAACGTTTTGCCGAGCCCCTGGAGGAATTCCCAGAGTGCGGCCTTGGTCTTCTGCATGTGTACGGAACTTTCGAGCCTGAGGGGGGACGGCGGACCCGTCCGTCCGCCGCACGGATCACATCACAGCAGGTTGGGGACTGTCCATGGACCGACGGCCCGTACACGCCCGCCCTACGGCGAGGTCTCGGGCGTGCGAAGGCGTGGGTCACGCGTCGAAGGCTGAATCGACGGTTCGCGGTCGGCCCTGGCCTGCCCGGCCGGTGATTTCGCCGATTCCGCTGTCTCCAGAGCCTGTTTGACTCGGTGTCAGCCGGCCCCGGAACGATCCACGGGGATCGGGAGCAGACACCACTCGCGAAACCGACAGGGGCGCGCCGACGCTGTCGACCGGCGCGACCAGAGGGGATCTCAGGTATGTCTCGCATCAAGGGGCGCCTCCGCCTACTCGGCGCCGCGGCCGTGGGCATCACGGCGGTGGGAGCCACGGGCGTCACCGCACCTCCGGCCCGGGCCGCCACCCCGGTCTACAGCGAGGACTTCGCCGACGGGCTCGGCACCTTCACCGCGTCCGGGTACGTGAGGACCGGAACGTACGGCGCCCGGCTCGCCGGGTCGCTGTCCTCCGGCGCGTCCATCGTGTCCGTGCCCGTCGACCTGACCGGGTACGGCGACCTCACGGTGTCCTACACCCGGACGGCATCGGGGCTGGACCTCGGCGAGGCCTTCACCGTGGCCTATTCGACCGACGGCGGTTCGTTCACCACGCTGGAATCGGCGCGCGCGGCCTCGGGCGCCGTGTCGTTCCCCCTGCCGGAGTCCGCCGAGGGCGGAGACCTGCGGCTGCGGTTCTCCCTGGACGCCGGCAGCGTCCTGGAGACGCTGACCGTCGACGACGTGGTCATCGAGGCGGCCGACGGCACGGGCCCGACCGACCCGCCGGCCGGATCGCTGCCCCCGGTGGACGACGTCACCGAGCCCGGCCCCTACCCGGTGACCGTCGACGAATCGGCCGGACCCGGCGATGACGGCTGGCTGGTGTACCCGGCCAACGCCGGCCAGGACGGTGTGGACCACCCGGTCTTCGTCTGGGGCCCGGGTGCGGGGTCGGACCCCGCCGACTACGAGGACATGCTGCGGCTGTGGGCCTCGCACGGGTTCGTCGTCTACAGCGAGGTCTCGTCCAGCGACGGTGCCTACATGGTCGACGCCCTCGACTGGCTGGAGGAACAGAACGCCAGTCCCGGCAGCCCGCTGTACGGGGACGTCGACACCTCCGAGATCGCCTTCGGCGGCCACTCCCGCGGGTCCCTCGGCACCTTCGACGCGGCCGGCGAACCGCGGCTGGACACCACCATCCACGTGGCCGGCGGATCGTTCGACGGCAACGGCCCCGACAACCTCCGCACCCCGGCCCTCTACATCGGCGGTGACGAGGACTTCGCCACCGCGAACATGGAGCGCGACTACACCAACACCGACGTGCCGGTGTGGTTCGAGGTCCTCGACGGCACTGACCACATCCTGGCCACCCGCAACGGCCGGCACGTCATCACCGCCTGGCTCCGGTGGCATCTCGCCGACGAGGAATTCCGCCGTACCGAGGACTTCCTCCGCTCCGACTGCACCTTCTGCGGCCTCGGCGACGTGCGGTACAAGAACTGGTGACGCCTCGGCAGCACGTGTCCGTGCCGCCCGCCGGACGTCGCCGGTGGGCGGCACGGACGGCTCAGGCGGCGTCCACGTCCAGTTCCCTGTGCCGCTTCGGAGCGGGCCCGCGGCCCGCCGCACGGCGGGGATCGGTGACGCTGCCCAGCCAGCCCAGCAGGAATCCGGCCGGCCCCGTCACCAGGCCCGGGATCGTCACCTCCCAGACCCGGAAGTCGTACCCGGGGAAAATCGACGTGGGCGTGCCCGACGCGTACGGTGACAGCGCCAGCGCCGCCACGCTCAGACCGGTGGCCCCCCACAGGCACCACAGCGCACCGCGGGCGGTGAACCCGGGCCAGTGCAGCGCGTACAGGAGAACCGGCGCGAGGCCGGCGCCGCAGACCGTGAGCCAGAGCGTCGAGACCACCACGAGGTTCCAGTCGGCGGTGACGACCGCCACGAGCGCGGCGACCGACCCCGTCAACGCGGCCGCCCACCGGGACGCGGTACCTTCCCCGCCGCCGGCCACGCGCCCGCTGGACGCGTGCGGGTCGGCGGGTGGGCCGGAGGCGTGCCTGCGGGACGCGCCCAGCACGTCCCGCCCCAGGGCGATGCCGGCGGCGAGGGTCACGTCCACCACGGCCGCCAGCGCCGTGAGGAACAGGACACAGGCCATGGCCGTGACCAGGATGCCGCCGCTGTCGAGCGCGCGCCCGAGCAGCAGCGGCGTGAACACCTGCGCCTCCGGACCGGCCTCGCGCAGCGCCCCGCCGACGAGCGCGGCCGCACCGACTCCGACGACGGCGAGCGCGCCGTACAGGAGGGTGAGTTCGCCGAGCATCCAGCGACCCACGGTTCGGGCACCGCGCGGGCTCTTGGTGGAGATCGCCCGCATCAGCACGGCGGGCATCGCCAGCGTGGCCATCGACATGCCGAAGAGCTGCCCGATCCGGTTCACGGCCCCCACCCAGCCCTCACCGGTGTAGCCGCCCGGACGCAGATACGCCTCGCCCAGCCCCGTGCCGTGCGCGGCGGCGTCGAGCAGCCGTCCGGGATCGCCGCCGAAGCGGTGCACCACGAGCACGGCGGCGATCACCAGCACGGGCAGGGTGACCGCGGACTTCGCGATCATCACCACACCCGTACCCCTAATGCCTCCGCTGACGGCCAGCGCCGTCATGACACAGCCGATCACCACGATGCAGCCGGTCCGCGCGCCGGGCTGCCCGAGCACCGCCGCGGCCACGTTGCCGACCACCACCAACTGCACGACCAGCAGCGGGAAGCAGACGAGCAGGGTCACCACACCCCACGAGACGCGTACCGCGGGTCCGCCGCTGCCGCGCGCGTCCAGCATGTCCGCCGCCGTCAGCGTCGCGTGCCGACGCAGCGGCTCGACGATCAGCACGAGGAACAGCATGACGCCGATCAGGCTGCCCAGCATCACGCCGAGGGCGTCGAAGCCGGACGTGGCGACCATTCCCACCAGCACGGTGACCGTCGCGACGGTGGTGGTGTCGCCCCCCATCGCGATGCCCTGCTGCCAGGAACGCAGCCGTCGGCTGTCGGACCTCACGAGAGCCCGGTCGTCGTCGTCGGCGCCGGTGACGACGCACAGCATCAGGCAGACCACGACGAACACGGAGAACGCGGCGAGGACGAGGGAACGGGACGAGGGGTCGAGCAGCGTGGTCACGACCACCTCCGGGCGTCCGGCTCCGAACCGAGCCGGTCCAGCCGACGCCCGTACTCCACCAGCGCGTGCACACCCACGGCGAGGGGCACCACGGCCAGGACCACGCCGAGACTCACCGGTCCGGCGATTCGTGTGCCGTACACGGCCGGTACGAGGGCGGCGGGCAGTACGTAGAGCAGCCAGACGGCGGCGATCCGGAGACCGAGCCGCAGTCCGACCGCCAGCCGCGCCGCCTCGCCCCCGACGTCCCGCCCCCGCTGCGGCGGCGGAGGTCTCTCCCCGGCTGCGGGCTCGTGCTGGTTCGGCGGCTCGTACCAGGGCTGCGATCCGAGGGACATGCGCGGCTCCGCTCATGTTCAACCGGCACCCCGGCAGGGGCGCGCGTACGGGTGTGGGGTGGGCGCGCAGTCAATCAGGACCACGCGCTGCCCCGTACCGCCCTCGCGCAGATCTGTTTCCCGGCCCAATGCGAAGCCCCGCCCACGGTGAACGCGCACTGCGCGAACGGGGCGGCCGTGCAATGGCGGTGGAGAAGGCGGCGCTGTTGCGCCGCCTCGCCGCGGACACCGGACGCACGCCCGCGGCCACCGTTCACATGTGCTCCCGAACCAACCACGCGCCGCGGATCCCTGCTCGACGTGAGCCTCGCCTCACCAGCGAAGTCGCCAGGCATGGAACGGAGAGGGCGGGGTACGCCCTGCGACGTCAATTCACGGTCCGGCGAACGCCGGAGCGATGCGGGAGGAAAGATGATGGCGACGACCGTGCAGGCGGCCGGGTGCCGCGCCGCTGTGCCGGAAGTGGCGGATCCGTCCAAGGTGGCGCCCAAGGACGCCCGGGAGCTGTCGAGACTGTTCTTCGATCAGCTGGCCGTGCTGGAGGAGGGCACGCCCGAATACCAGTACGCGCGCAACACGCTGATCGAGATGAACATGTCCCTGGTTCGGTTCGCGGCCGGCCGGTTCCGCAGCCGCGGACCGGAGGAGATGGAGGACATCGTCCAGGTCGGCATGATCGGCCTGATCAAGGCGATCGACCGGTTCGAGATCTCGCGCGAGGTGGAGTTCACCTCGTTCGCCGTGCCGTACATCGTCGGGGAGATGAAGCGGTTCTTCCGGGACACCTCGTGGGCCGTGCACGTCCCGCGGCGCCTGCAGGAAGCCCGCGTACAGCTGGCCCGCGCCACCGAGGAACTGCGCAGCCGGCTCGGTCGCACCCCCACGACCAGGGAGCTCGCCGAGCTGATGAGCCTGCCGGAGGAGGAGGTCCGCGAGGCCCGCGTGGCCTCCAACGGCTACAACTCCGCCTCCCTGGACGCGGCCATCAGCGGCAGTGAGGACGGCGAGGCGGCCCTGGCCGACTTCATCGGCACCGACGACACCGCGCTGGCGCTCGTGGACGACTTCCACGCGCTCGCCCCGATGATCGCCGAACTGGACGAGAGGGACCGGCAGATCATCCACTGGCGGTTCGTCGAGGAACTGACCCAGAAGGAGATCGGCGAACGGCTCGGTGTCTCGCAGATGCACGTGTCCCGGCTGATATCGCGGCTGCTGGGCCGCCTGCGGGAGGGCATGCTGGCCACCGACTGAGCCCTGCCGGGGCGGCCTTGACCGACGGGCGGTGTGTCGGCGGATCCCCTGTTCGACGGGACCCGGTGGCCCCCGCCGCCCCATGCCCGCCCTCTCGCCCGCCCCGGGACGGCCCGGGGCGGGCGTCCGCGTTGTCGCGGTCCCGGGGCGGCTCCGGGCGGCCCTCACCGCCCGGCCCCGGCTCCTCGCCCCGTACCGCGGTCCTTACGGCCGGGGAGCGAGGTCCTGCACCCCGATCACGCGCAGCAGGGCCAGTCGCTCGTACGCCGGGGTGCCCGGACGCGCGGAGTGGACGATCAGCTGCTGGCTGTGCCCGTCGCTGAGCAGTACCTCGCAGTCGAGGTCGAGGACGCCGACCACCGGATGCACGAAGCTCTTCGGCGACGGGCGGCGGACCACCACGTCGTGCTCCAGCCAGAGGGCCTCGAACTCCGGTGACCGGGAGCGGAGTTCGGCCACCAGGGCGGCCGGGCCCGGATCGTCGGGGCGGGCCGCGGTGACCGCCCGCAGGGTCGCCACGTGTGCCCGGGCGTGCTGGGCGTGCTTCTCCGGTGGGGCGATGTCCCGGGCGCCGGGCACCGTGAACCAGCGCTGGATGAGGTTCGTGCCGGTGTGCTCACCGGTGAGGGCGACGGACATCGCGTTCTGCGCGAGCATCACGCCCCAGTCGCTCACGACCGCGGCCGGCAGGTCGTGCAGGCGGTCCAGGATCAGCAGCAGGCCCGGGCGGACGTGGTCCGAGGAACCACCGGGCCGGGGCGGTTCCTCGCCCGCCAGGTGGAACAGGTGGTCCCGCTCGGCGTCCGTGAGCCGCAGCGCGCGGGCGAGGGCGGTCAGCATCTGCCGGGAGGGGCGCGAGCCGCGCCGCTGCTCCAGACGCGCGTAGTAGTCCGTGGACATCCCCGCCAGGAGCGCGACCTCCTCGCGGCGCAGGCCCGGCGTACGGCGCCGTGGGCCCGCGCTGAGACCCACGTCGCCCGGGCTCAGGCGGGTGCGGGCGCGCCGCAGGAAGTCGGCCAGACCGGTGCGATCCATGGCTCCAGCATCCCTCCCGGCCCGGCCGGTATCCAGGGAGAGCCGCTCCCTGGATGACCGCGTCTCTCCCGCCTCGGCCGTGACGGCGCCACGCTTCGGACATGGCTACGAAACATGAGGAGGCGGCCATGCTGACCCTGGTGACGGGAGCGACGGGGCAGGTGGGACGGCGGTTCGTGCCGCGGCTGCTGCGGAGCGCGGCCCCCGGCGAGCGGCTGCGGGTGCTGGTACGGGACGCTGCGCGCGGCGAACCCCTCGCCGCGCTCGGTGCCGAGGTACTGGTGGGCGACCTGCGCGACGCGGAGGTGCTCGGCAGGGCCACGGCGGGCGTGGACACGGTGGTCAACGTCGCTGCCGCCTTCCGCGGTGTCCCGGACGACGAGGCGCGGGCGGTCAACCACGACGCCGCCGTGGAGCTCGGCCGGGCGGCAGCAGCCTCGGGCGTGGAGCGGTTCGTCCAGGTCAGCACCGGACTGGCCTACGGGGCGGGGAGGGGCAGGCCGCTGGTCGAGAGCGACGAGACCGTGCCGGGCACGCACCTGTGGGGCGCCTATCCCGAGTCCAAGTGGGAGGCGGAGCGCGCGCTCGCCCGGCTGGACGGCCTGCGGGACCTGCGCATCGCCCGGCTGCCCTTCGTCTACGGCGATGGCGACCCGCATCTCACCGACGTGATGGCCTGGGCCCCGCGGTGGCCCGCGATGCAGCGCCTGCACATGGGTCACCACATCGACGTGGCGCAGGGCCTCCGACGGCTGCTGTACGCGCCGGGCGCGCGGGGCGTCTACAACATCGCGGACGACGCCCCGGTCACCACGGTCGACCTGTTCCTGCTGAACGGTCTTCCCGTGCCGGGGGAGGTCCACGACCGCGAGACCCCGGATCCCTGGCACGGCGTCATGTCCACCGACCGCATCCGGCGCGAGCTCGGCTACCGGCCCCTGGTCCCCTCGGTGTGGACGGCGAGGGAAGCCGGCCTCCTGTGATCCGGCCGACGGCGTGTCCCGTCGACTCGCCCGCTCAGGGCGTCACGGAGACGGGACCGGCGTGCGCAGTGCGTCCACGACGAGGTCGAGGAGCCGGCCGGTGCGCGACGGATCGTCCTCGGCGGCCGTCGACAGGAACACGCCGAGCAGCATCGCGGTCACGTCGTCGGCTTCGACGTCCCCGCGGAGGGCGCCCGTACGCGCTCCGGCGGCCAGGAGCGATCCGCCCCCACGTCAGGCCGTGCGGAACCGGAAGGCTGCGGACGCGCCGCCCAGGCTCAGCCACATGTGCCCCTCCTCGGACACCATGCGCAGGGCGACGCGTGAGCAGGCGGGGCAGCGGGCGGTGAGGCCCGGGTCCGGGCCGTAGGACACCGGCCACTCGTGCACGATGCCTAGGCGTGCGCGCCGTCCGTCCGTACGAAGTCCAGGACGAGGGAGACCACCCGCTCGGGGAACTGGTCGTGCGGATAGTGCCCGGCGCCCTCGATCATGTCCAGGCGGCCGAGCCCCGACGGCAGGGCGTCGACGATGGCCGTGCCCTCGGCGCGCGGGTCGGCCCAGTCGGGGTCCAGCGTGCCCATCACCACCAGGACGGGGCAGCGCACGTTGGCCAGTTGCGCGCCGGCGTCGCCCGGGGTGCTGCGGCCCATGCCCTGGAGGGCCTTCATGCGTCCCGGCTCGCGGAGCATCGCGTCGATCCTGCCCAGCCGCTCCGCCCAGTCGGCCGGCTTCGGGCCGGGGTAGGCGACGTCGAGGTAGGAGCGCCACAGCGGCCGGCTGCCGAGGACGCCGGCGCCGAGCAGCCGCAGCATGCCCCGCCGCACACGCCGTACGCGCAGGTCACCGAAGCGGACCGACTGGGCGCGCGTGAACGGCGCCAGCTCCACCACCGAGGTGATCAGCGAGGGCTCGCGGGCCGCCGCGACCGTCGCCGCGCCGCCGGAGATCGAGTGGCCGACGAGCACGGCCGGGCCGCCCAGCTGACGCACCACGGCGAGCAGGTCGCCGGCGATGTCGGTGCGGCTCCAGGCCGGCCAGTCGACGCTGGATTCGCCGCAGCCGCGCAGATCGACCGCGGCGACCCGGAAACCGGCCTCCACCAGGGGCGGGACCACGGCACGGTAGGCGGCCCGGCTGTCGCCCATGCCGTGCGCGAGGACGATCAGAGGCCCGGACCCCGACACCTCGTACGCGATCGTGCCGCCGTCGACGGCCAGGTACTCGGTCATGACACTCCCCGTGGTGAACCAGCAGCGGCTAACGTTGTTAGCTCCAAGCTATTGCTGTTAGCCGCCGCTGTCAACGGGCGACCCGCTCAGGCGGGTGCCGGGGACGGGGGCAGCACGTGGACGGCTGCCTTGTCGGTGCTCAGGCACAGTGAGCAGACGAACGCGGCATGGGCCTGGCAGGCCGTCATGTCGGGTCGCTCGTAGCACTCCCCGCAGACGTGGCACTCCAGGGTGACCGCGCTGGGGTTGCCCTCCGGGTCCAGCGGCGGCTCCGCGATGCCGTCGTCGGTGCGCCGCAGGTAGTACCGGCCCCTGGTGGCGACGGCCATGACGGGCGTGAGGACGAAGGCGATCACCGCCGCGGCGACGGGGGAGTAGGGCTGCATGGCGTCGCCCAGCAGATGGAAGTACATCGCGATGGACAGCCCGGAGGCGGCGACGAAGGACACCACGCCGACCGGGTTGACGGGGTGGAGCATGCCGCGCCGGAACTCGGGGGCGTGCGGGGACAGTTTGAGCAGGTACTTGTTGACGCCGATGTCGGTGGCCACCGTGACGACCCAGGCGATCGCGCAGTTCGAGTAGAACCCGAGGAGGCTGTTGAGGAAGCTGAACATGTCGGCCTCCATCAGCGCGAGGGCGAAGCCCAGGTTGACCAGGACGAAGACGAGACGCCCGGGGTAGGTCCCGGTCACCCGGGTGAAGGAGTTCGTCCAGGCCAGCGAACCGGAGTACGCGTTCGTCACGTTGATCTTGATCTGGCTGATCACGACGAGCGCCAGCGCCAGCGGAAGCACCGTCCACGACGGCAGCATCGCGTCCAGCGCGCTCCTGAACTGCTGGATGGGCTCGGTCGCCGTGGCCGGTCCGACCTCCGCCAGGATGTACACGGCCAGGAAGACGCCGATGGCCTGCTTGAGGGCGCCGAGGACGACCCAGCCGGGTCCCGCCATGACGACCGCCGTCCACCAGGCGCGCTTGTTCGCCTCGGTCTTCGGGGGCATGAAACGCAGGTAGTCGATCTGCTCGCCGATCTGGGCGATGAGGGACAGGCACACCCCCGCCCCCAGCAGGACCGACGCGGTGTTGACGCCGCCGTCGCCGTCCGTGCCCGCGTGGGCGAGGAACCGGTCGACCGAGCCGGGGTCGGAGGCGACCAGGTAGACCAGCGGGGCGACCATGAGCAGCAGCCAGACGGGCGTCGTCCAGACCTGGAGCCGGCTGAGCGCCTTCATGCCGTAGATCACCAAGGGGATCACCATGACGGTGGAGACCAGATAGCCCAGCCACAGGGGCATCCCCAGGCCGTACTCAAGACCCTGGGCCATGATCGACCCCTCCAGGGCGAAGAAGATGAAGGTGAAGCTGGCGAAGATGACGCTGGTGAGGACCGACCCGTAGTAGCCGAAGCCGGAGCCGCGGGTGATCAGGTCGAGGTCGATGTTGTAGCGGGCGCCGTAGTAGGCGAGCGGGAAGCCGGTGACGAAGATGACCACCGCGGCCACCGCGATCGCCAGCAGCGCGTTGCCGGTGCCGTGGGTGAGCCCGATGCCGGCGCCGATGGAGAAGTCCGCCATGTAGGCGATCCCGCCCAGTGCGGTGGTCGCCACGACCATCGGGCTCCAGCGCCGGTAGCTGCGCGGCGCGAAGCGCAGCGTGTAGTCCTCCAGGGTCTCCCGCACGGCCTGGTCGGCGCGGGGTGCCGTCCCCGGTCCCGGCCCTGGTTCCGGCCCTGGTTCCGTGGCCTCCGTGAGCTGGGGCTCGACGCTCATCCACGCCTCTTCCGCCGTAGGGGGCGAGCGCCGGGCGCGCTCGTCGTGTCCATGGCGGACGACGGTAGGTCGGACGCGTTTCCGACCGCTCTCCGCGGCGTGACGGCCGCGTTTCCGGCCCAGGCCCCGTGCGCTCCGGCGGGCGGTCGCGGTCAGGCCGAGGCGTCTCCGAAGTAGGACTTCACCCTCCGGCGCGCCTCGTGCAGCCGCGACTTCACGGTACCCAGCGGCACCCCCACCCGCTCGGCCACCTCCGCGTACTCCAACTGGCACAGGTCGCGGTAGACCAAGGGCGCGACCAGGTGCGGATGTTCCCGCTCCAGCCGGTCGAGCGCGTCCAGGAGCAGCAGCCGGGAGCCGGCGATGACGCTCGTGGTGCGCGGATCGACGTGCTGGGAGTCGTCGATCACCGCGGGCTGTTCGGCGCTGCGCCGCTTCAGCTCGCGGTACTTCTGCCGGGAGCAGTTCGCGACGACCGTGTACAGCCAGGTGCCGAACCGGCTCCGGCCCTCGAAGGTCCCGATCTTCCGCGCGACCTGGAGCAGCGCGTCCTGGGCCGCCTCCTCGGCGTCCTCCCGGCACGGCAGGAAGTGCCCGCAGCGCCGGACCACCTCCGGGCGGATACCCACGAGCAGTTCGTCCAGCGCCGAGGAGTCCCCGGCCGCCGCCCGCCGGGCCAGTTCCTCGGTGCGGGGCGCGTCGTGCACGGTGGTCCTCTCGGTCGGTCGGATCCGGGGCAATGCATGATAGGCACATGCTTTCCTCCGACCGGATCGGGCGCTATCGGCTGGAGCGGCGTCTGGGCACGGGTGCCTTCGGCGTCGTGTGGCTGGCCCACGACGACCAGTTGCAGGCGCCCGTGGCCGTCAAGGTCCTCGCCGAGAACTGGTCGGAGCGGCTGGACGTGCGGGAGCGCTTCCTGTCCGAGGCCCGCATGCTCCGCAAGGTGCGCTCCGCCCACGTGGTGCAGGTCTACGACATCGGCGAGCTGCCCGACGGGCGCCCGTACTTCGTCATGGAGTACGGCGACGGGGGCACCCTCGGCGACCTCGCCGACGGATCCCTGGCGCTGGAGGACGCTCTGCGCCTGACCGCGCTGGCCGCCGAAGGGGCCGCGGCGCTGCACGAGTCCGGCGTCGTGCACCGGGACATCAAGCCGTCCAACGTCCTGCTGGCCACGGCACCGGACGGTTCGCGCCGGGTGCTGCTCGCCGACCTGGGACTGGCCAAGAGCCTCGCCCACGCCTCCGGGCTCACGCTCGCCGCCGGGAGCGCCGGCTACCAGCCGCCCGAACAGGCGCAGCCCGGCGGCGGCATCGACGAGCGGGCCGACGTGTACGCACTCGGCGCCGTCGCCTACCACCTGCTCACCGGCACCGTCCCCGCCGCGCCCGGGCAGGTGGTCCCGGTGGACCGGCTCCGGCCGGGCCTCCCGCCGCGGGTGGCGCACGTGGTGACGCGGGCCCTGGAGCCGGAACGCGAACGTCGCTGGCCCACGGCGCGGGCGTTCGCCGGGGAGCTGGAGCCGGCCGGCGAGCGGACCGGCCGGATCAGCATCCGGCGCCCGCGCCTCCGTCGGCGGACGCTTCTCCTGGCCGCCGGCGCCCTCGTCCTGGCCGGTGCGGTGACCGCGACGACCGTGCTCGTCGACCGCGGCCGTGCCGCCGCCTCCGAGGTGACGGTCAGGGACGGCACGGGCCGGGTCGGCGTCCGCGTCCCCAGCTCCTGGGGCGGCCAGAAGCAGACGGGCGGCTGGGATCCCGCGGCCCTCGGCCTGCGCGCGGGGCACGAACCGGGACTGATCGTCGCCGACGACCTGAGCGCGTGGGGGGACCCGGACGCCGAGGCGCAGGGCGTGTTCGTCGGGCTCGGCGGCGAGGGCGACGTCACCGCGAAGGTGGACGGCATCGAGCACGACGGGTGCCGCTACGCAGGGGCGCGTGCCTTCACCGGCGCCGAGTCCACGGGCCGGGTGCGCACCTGGACGGACTGCTTCCACCAGGGCGAGACGCTGGTCGAAGCCGCCCTCGGACCGGCCGGCGGCGGGACCCGGCCCCAGGCGTACGTGCAGATCCGGCTGCGGGGCACGGATGCCGACGTCACCCGGGTGCTGGACTCGGTGCGCGTCACGGCCTGAGTGCCCCCGGAGCCGGGCCCGATCCGGCGGAGCGACGCAATCCGTTCGGGTGGGGTGACGCAATCCGTTCGGGGTGATCGCGAACTTTTCCGCGGGTAGGCGCATCGCATCACCTGACGGCGCACAGGGCGCCGCAGGCCCGCACCGGCCGGTGCGGCAAGCGATCAGGGGAGACGGACATGGCGCAGACATCGCGGACCTTCCGGACGGCCGTCGTGCTGGCGAGCGCGAGTGCCGCGCTGGGACTGCTCACGGCGTGCGGCTCCGGCGACGACGGCGCGGACGCACCCGAGGCCGTCGCGGGCACGGCCGCCCCGATGGAGACGGACGAGGGCGGTGAGACCCCCGGCAGCAGTGCGTCCCCGGACGGTGACGCCGCCGGGGAGACGCCCGCCTCCGACTCCGCGAAGCCGGCGGATCCCTCCCGCTCCGGGTCCGACTCCACGAAGTCCGCGGGCGGTACGACGACCGAGCGCTGCCACACCTCGGAACTGCGGGCCTCCGTCGGGCCGAACCACCCGGGCGCCGGACAGGAGAACTTCTCCGTGGTGTTCACCAACACCTCCGGGCACACCTGCACCCTGCGCGGCTACCCCGGCGCGGCGTTCACCGACGCGGACGGCAAGCAGGTCGGCAGCGATCCGGAGCGTACGTCCGGCAGCCCGGGCACCATCACGCTGAAGCCGGGCGCCAGCGCGTGGGCGGGGCTCTCCTTCTCCAACCCCGAGATCAGCGGCGCCAAGACGGCCACCCCCGCCTCCCTCCTGGTCACGCCGCCGAACGAGCGCGACCCGCTGACCGTGGACTGGAAGGGCGGCGAGGTGCCGGTGTCCGGCAACGCCTCCAAGGCGAAGGTCTCCGTGCTCGCCCCCGGGTCGGGGGAGTGAGACGCACGGCTACGTCCCGCCGACACCTGTGGGGCCCGGCGGTCCGGGGAGCGGTTCCGCCCCCGGGGCCTCCTCGGCGGTCGCCTGCTGCGCGGGTGCCGTGGCGTCCGTGTCGCCGGGCAGCCCCGGAGGAGCCTCGGGCAGGCAGGAGAAGAGCGCCAGCAGCAGGGCCAGCGCGGCGGCGGCACCGAGGAAGCGCCCGGCCCGGCGCAGTCGCATGCGGCGGTCGAGGTCCCGCCACGGCGTGGGCGGCGGCGTGTGGTCCTGCCAGAGGTCACCGACGGCCGTCGGGGCCTCCTCGGGTTCGTCTCCACGTGAACCGGCCCGGTCCCGGGCGGCGGGCTCCACGGGGGCGGACCGCCGTATGGCCTCCTCGTTGTCCGTGAGGAACTTGTGCCACACCGACGCGGGGATCCGGTCGGGCACGTCAGTCCTCCCTCGTGTCGCCGGTGCCGCGGCGGTCCGCGTCGTCGCGGGGGGCCGGTCCCGATTCGAGGCGGACGAAGGGGATCGCGCGTCCCGCACCGCGCAGGGACGGAGCGCTTCCGTCCACGGGCAGGCCCATGAAGGCGCAGAGCCGGCGCGCCGTACGCGGATGGCGCCGGCCGTACCGCTCCATGACCGGGGCACCCTCGTCCGGTGAGAGGAAGCGCGCGGTGACGGCATGGTGGCGGTTGCCGAACTGGACCACCGTTTTCGGCTGTTCGCGCAGATTGCGGTACCAGTCGGCGTCCGGGCCGAAACCGGAGGCCACGGTCCAGGTCCGGGAGTCCGCTTCGTACTCCACGACTTCCAGCACGACTCGGCGGTCCAGTCCGGAGCGCCGCCCCGTGTGGTGCAGGAGCAGCAGGCGTCTGCCCAGCAGCGGGCCGAGACCGGCCCGGAACAGGAGAATGGGCGTTCGGGCCATGGTCCGGCGCCATCCCGTGGGCGGGGGCGGACGGGTGTGGCCTTCGTGCTCGTGCGAGAAGTGATTCATCGCCCGAAGTTTTGCACAGGCTAAATGTGCTTTCGGCGGGACGAGTCGGCTCCGATCCCCAGATGTTGTCGCTCCGTGACGTCGCCCCGGTGACCCCCCCCCCCCGCGCCGGGAGACCGGAGAGCGCGGCACGGTAGAACAGGGATATGACCCAGCACGAGAGCCCCGCACGCGGCAGCACCGACGACGTGGATGCCGTCACCCGAGAGGTGCTGACCGCGTCAAGGCTGCTGGTCGCGGTGTCCGCACGGTCCCTCGCGGCGGTCGAGGAGCGGGTGACGTTGCCGCAGTTCCGCATGCTGGTGGTGCTCGCGACGAGAGGCAGTACCAAACTGGTCACGCTCGCCGAACAGCTGCAGGTCGCGCCGTCCACCGCCATGCGCATGGTGGACCGCCTGATCGCGGCGGGTCTCGCCGCCCGCCACCACAACCCGCGCAACCGGCGGGAGACGATGCTGTGCCTCACCGACGAGGGCACCCGCACGGTCGAGCACGTCACCGCCCGCCGGCGTTCCGAGATCGCGGCGATCGTGGAGAAGCTCACCCCGGTGCAGCGGATGGCGCTCATCGAGGCCCTCGCCGCCTTCAACCAGGCCGGAGCGGAGCCCCCGGCGCCGGCCTCCGACGTCGCCGAGCCGCACCCCCTGGGGTGGGAGGCCGACCTCCCGGCCGCCCACGACGACTGACGCGGGCTCGCGGTGCGCCGGGTCGTCGTGGCCCGGGTGCGGTGCGGACCGGGTGCGGTGCGGACTGGGGAAGCCGTCAGTCCGCGGTGGTGTGCGGCCGCGTCGCACGCTCCACGGCTCGTTCCACCTCTTGGCGCGAGGCGCCCTGTTCCTCGGCGTAGGCCGTGATGCCGTGGACCAGAGCGGCGGTGGCGTCGGACCAGACCGCGAGGGCGACCGTCGCGTTCTCACCGGAGTTGCTCCGGTAGCGGTTGTCGGCGGCCTCGGCGGCCCGCTTCAGTTCGACGAGGCGTCTCGGGATGTCCATGGTCGCAGAGCCTAGGAGCGCGAGTCGGGGCGCTCATGGTCTCGTCGAGCGCCCTTGCGCGGCGGTGAGGGCAAGGTTTTCTGCCCTCACGATCATGCGGACGGCTCAGGCGCGGACCGCGTGACACCCGCCCAGTGTGGACTCCCTGGCCTCCAGCCAGTGCGGCGCCACATGAACCTCGAACGGCAGCGGTGCCTGCGACCGTATGCGCGCCGCCAGGCACTTGACGGCCAGTGCGGCGATGGCCGCCTTGTCGGGGACCACGGAGGTGAGGGAGGGGGTGCTGTACCGCGCCTCCTCGGAGCCGTCGATGCCGGCCACCGCCACGTCCCCGGGGATGTCCAGGCCGGCCTCGTACAACGCGCGTTGCGCGCCGACCGCCAGCAGGTCGCTGAAGCAGAAGACCGCGTCGGGCCGTTCGGCGGCCGGCAGGGAGGCGAGGGAGCGCATCGCCAGCAGGCCGTCGCGGCGGTCGAACCCCTCCACCCGGGGCGCCAGCCGGGGATCGAAGGGCAGTCCGGCGGCGTGCAGGGCCTGCTGGTACCCCTCAAGACGCTGCCGGCTGGTCGCCGAGCCCTGGTGGTCCACCCCGATCGCGGCGATCCGGCCCCGCCCCAGCCCGATCAGGTGGGCGGTGATGTCACGGGCCGCGGCGACGTTGTCGATGAGGACGTGGTCGGCGACGACCCGGTCCCGTCCGTAGGTGCGCTCACCGAGCAGGACGAGCGGGAACTCGTCCGTGACGGCGGCGAGTTCGTCGGGGGTGGCCCGCAGCGGGGAGAGAATCACGCCGTCGAGCAGCGACGCGCCCACCCCGTTGGCCAGACGCAGCTCCTCGGCGGTGTCCCCCAGCGACTCCTCCGTCAGGACGGTCAGGCCCAGCAGGGTGGCCTCCCTGCGCACGTGGTGGGCGAGTTCGGCGAAGTAGGGAGTGGCCAGCTCGGGTACGACGAGCGCGATCAGACCGCTGCGGCCCGTACGGAGCCTGCGGGCCGAGGGATTGGGCCGGTAGCCGAGCTCGTCCACCGCCCGCAGCACCCGCGCACGGGTCGAGTCCGACACCCGCGGGACGCCACGTACAACGTTGGACACCGTCTTGATCGACACCCCTGCGCGCTCCGCCACGTCCTTGAGTGTCGCCGCGGCCACTGTCCGTCCCCCTCATCCACGTTTTCGCAGATTATGCCCCCGCGGGCCCCACTTGTCAGGACGCCGGAAACGACGTCGAGCCTTTTCCGGACAGAGGGTTGACCTTGCGGACGCACGGCGGTTACAACGTTGGAACACGATAGCAAGCGGTTGCTACGAGCGGGTTGCCGCCCGGTGACCCGTATCCGGCGCCGTCCCCACATCAGCACATCACCCCTGTGCCCGCAGTGCTCGCCCGTCCGGCTCACGAGAGGGTCCGCATGTCTTCGCACGTTTCGCCCGCACCACTGCGTACGGCGGTGGTCGGTACGGGATCCATCGCGCGGTCCAGTCACCTGCCCGCCCTGCGGAAACTGGCCGCCGACGGCGAGGTGGAGATCGTGGCCGCGGTGGACGTGAACGGCGACGCGGTGCGCGCGTTCGCCGACGAGTACGGGATCGCGCACGCGTCCACCGACCTCGACGCGATGCTGGCCGAGGTGCGTCCCGGCCTCGTCGTGCTGTGCACCCCACCCGCCGTGCACCGGGACCAGTCCGTCGCCGCGCTCCGGGCCGGTGCCTGGGTGTGGTGCGAGAAGCCGCCCTGCCCCTCGCTGGCCGACTACGACGCCGTCGAGGCGGCCGAGCCGGGAGACGACGCGGCGCCCTACGCCTCCATCGTCTTCCAGCACCGCTTCGGTTCGGGCGCACGGCACGTCCGCGCCCTGCTGCGCGGGGGTGCGCTGGGCCGGCCGCTGGTGGCCCACTGCCAGACCACCTGGTACCGCGACAAGGCCTACTACGCGGTGCCGTGGCGGGGCCGTTGGGCCACCGAGGGCGGCGGCCCGGCCATGGGCCACGGCATCCACCAGACCGACCTGCTCCTCGACCTGATGGGCCCGTGGACCGAACTGCGCGGCATGGCGGCCCGGCTCGTGCACGACGTGGAGACCGAGGACGTCTCCACCGCCCTGGTCCGCTTCGCCGACGGAGCCGTCGCCACCCTCGTCAACAGCGTGCTGAGCCCCGACGAGGTCAGCCGGATACGCATCGACTGCGAACTGGCCACGGTCGAGGTGACCCACCTGTACGGCTACCGCAACGCCGACTGGCGCATCATCCCCGCGCCCGGCGTCCCCGAGGAGACCGCGGCGGCCTGGCGCGACTTCGGCGCCGACGAACCCAGTTCGCACCTGGCCCAGCTGCGCGCCCTGGTCGACGACATCAGGAACGGCCGGCGCCACGCGACCAGCGGCGCGGGCGGCCGTCGCACGCTGGAGCTGATCACCGCCCTGTACAAGTCGGCGTTCACCGACACGACCGTGCGCGCGGGCGACATCGGCCCCGGCGACCCGTACTACACCGACCTGCACGGCGGCGCCCCCGGCTGGGCGCCGGCCGCCGGTACCCGCGAGGAAGAGGACCACGCATGACGCTCTCACTGACCCACGCCCACGGCGACCGCATCACCGTGGCCCACGGGGCGGCCGGCACCGAGCTGTTCTCGTACGTGTACCGGCCCGAGGCCGGCTGGGAGGCGCCGAAGCCGTACCTGCACCCGGTCCGCACCCTCTCCGGGGGCCTCGTCACCGACTACCGGCCCAACGACCACCGTTGGCACAAGGGGCTCCAGCTGACCGCCTCCCACCTGTCGGGCCAGAACCTGTGGGGCGGCAACACCTACGTGCACGGCGACGGCTACCTCGCCCTGCCCGAGAAGGTCGGCTCGATGGCCCACGTGTCCTTCGACGAGGTCAGCGCCTCGGGCGACCGCGCCGTCATCGCCGAGCGGCTGACCTGGCACCCGCACGACGGCGAACTGTGGGCGGAGGAGGAGCGCCGCGTCGAGGTGCGCGACGTCGACACCGGGACCGGCAGCTGGACGCTCACCTGGACGTCGGCGGTGACCAACCGGCGCGACGAGGACCTGCGGTTCGGCAGTCCCACCACGCACGGCCGTCCCGCCGCCGGATACACCGGCCTCTTCTGGCGGGGCCCCCGCGCCTTCCGCGACGGCCGGGTCTTCACGGCCGAGTCCGCCGAGTCCGCCGAGTCCGGCGATGCCCACGACGGCGACCTGATGGGCACCCAGTCCCCGTGGCTCGCCTACGTCGGCGAGCACGACGGACGGGACGGCCACGCCACGGTCGTCTTCGAGCACGCGCCCTCCAACGACCACTTGGGAGAGAAGGGCACGCACCCGGCGCACTGGTTCGTGCGCAGCGACCCGTTCGCCGCGGTCGCCCCGTCCTGGGCGTTCCACGAGGAGCTGGTCCTCCCGCCCGGCGAGACGCTCGCGCGCGCCTACCGCGTGGTCGTCGCCGACGGCGCCTGGGACCGCGCACAGGTGGCCGCACACCTGGAGGGACTCACGTGGTGAGCACGGCGTACGACGGCTTCCCCGGCGCGGTGGGCGTGTCCCGGCTGACCGTGTACGACTGGCCGACCGTCGAGGGACTGCCCGGCGGAGGCACCCCGCACCTGCACCTCACGTGCAGCGAGGGGTACGTGGTCACCGCGGGCCGGGGAGCCGTGCAGACCCTCACCACCTCGGGTTTCCGGGAGACCCCGCTGGAGCCCGGCACGGTCGCCTGGTTCACGCCCGGCACGATCCACCGCCTGGTCAACGACGGCGGTCTCGAGATCACCGTCGTGATGCAGAACAGCGGACTGCCCGAGGCGGGCGACGCGGTGCTCACCCTGCCCCAGGACCTGCTCACCGACCCCGGCACGTACGCCGACGCCGTCCGCATCCCCGCCGACGCCCCCGAGGCCGAGCAGGCGCGGATCGCCCGCGCCCGCCGTGACCTGGCGACGCGGCGCTTCCTGGAGTTGCGCGAGGCGGCAGAGAACGGCGACCCGGAGCCCCTGGCCGCGTTCCAGCGGGCGGCGGCCGACCTGGTGCGGCCCCGCCTGGACGACTGGGAACAGCGGTGGCTCGACGGCGCGCACGCCGCCGCCGAGGCCACCCGGGCCCACATCGACGCCCTGCGCGGCAAGGACGACGGGCATCTGGCCGAGGCCCGGGTGTCCGCCACCGGCCCCGGGGCGAGCGGCCGCTTCGGCATGTGCGGCCGGCTGGCCGTCTACCCCGGCATCTGACCGGGCGCCCACCCCGGCACCCCACCGGCCGCCTCCTGCGGCATCGCGGCGAACCCGGCCCACGCCGCCTCGCCCCGACCCCGCCCTCGTCCCGCCGCCCTCGTCCCCCCCGTCCTCGTCCACCCGTCCTCGCAACCCTGGGAAGGCACCCATGCCCGAGCCCCGAAGCGGCCGGCGCCGGCCTCTGAGCCGCCGGGCCGTCCTGGCCGCCGCCGCCGTCGGTCTCAGTACCGCACTGACGGCATCGCTCAGCGCGTGCTCCTCCTCCGGTGACGTGTCGTCCGGCGGCGTCACCCTCACGTTCTCCTGGTGGGGCAACGACGACCGCGCCGCACGCACCAAGAAGGCGGTGGAGCTGTTCGAGAAGGAACACCCCGGTGTCGAGGTCCGCACCTCCAACGCGGACTTCGGCTCGTACATGCAGAAGCTGGCCACCCAGGCCGCGGGCGGCGGCATCCCGGACGTGGCCCAGCTCGACTACCGGCAGATCTCCCAGTACGCGGGCGGTGGCGCGCTCCTGCCGCTGGGCGAGGCCGTCGAGAACGGCACGATGCGGACCGCCGAGATGGACGAGGAGTTCGTCCGCACGGGCATGTTCGAGGGCAAGCAGTACGCCCTGCCGATGGGCCGCGGCATCACCGGCTACGCCTACGACTCCACGGTCTACCGGAAGGCCGGCATCCCCACCCCCCAGCCCGACTGGACCTGGGAGGAGTGGGCACAGGCCAACCGGAAGATCGCCGCCCTCGGGCTGAAGTCCCCCGACGGACGCGACATGGTGGGCGCCAACGACAACGGTGTCAACGAGGACATCTTCGAGGACTGGCTGCGCAGCCGCGGCGGAAAGCTCTACGAGAGCCAGACCGAACTCGGCTTCACCGAGGACGACCTCACCGAGTTCTGGACCTTCTGCGACAAGCTGCGCGAGGAAGGTGTCGTCGCCGAGGCCGAGGACACCTCGCAGGCCAGCACCACCGAGCTGTCGCCCATGGGCCGCGGGCTCGCCGCCGCCGACTTCACCTGGGACGCGCCCTTCCCCGGGTACCCCGCACTCCTCGGCGACCAGGTCCACTTCGCGCCCGTCCCCACCGCCGACGGCCGCCAGGGCGCCTACTTCAAGCCCTCCATGCTCCTCGGGGTCGGGGCCAACAGCGAACACCCCGAGGAAGCAACCGAGTTGGTCGACTTCCTGCTCAACGACGAGCGGGCCGGAGACATCCTCGGCTTCACCCGCTCCACACCCCCCAACCGGAAGATCGCCGCCCGCGTCGCCAAGACCCTCGAAGGCGCGGAGAAGGAGATCTACGAGTACGCGCAGACGATGGAGAAGTACGGTCTGGACGCCCCGCCCCCCGCACCGCCGCGGGGCGACGTCGCCATCCAGACCGCCTTCAAGCGCGCCTACCACCGCGTGATGTACGACCTGACCTCCCCACGTGAGGCGGCGCGGGAATTCATCGACGAGGCCGAACGGGAGCTGCGGTCATGAGTACGGTGTCGACCAGGGCGCCCGCACGCGCCGACCGCCCGGCTCGGTCACGGCCGCCGGCCGGACGCCGGCGCCCCCGCCGCCGCGAACAGCAGTGGCCCGCCTATGTGTTCCTCACACCGTGGATGCTCGGCGCGGCGGTGCTGACGCTGGTGCCGATGGCCGTGTCGCTCTACCTGTCCTTCACGGACTACAACCTGTTCGACCCGCCGCAGTGGGTGGGCCTGCGCAACTACCAGGAGATGCTCACCGAGGACCCCCGGTTCTGGCGGTCGGTCGGCACCACGCTGCTGTACGTCGTGGTCGCCGTCCCGCTCAAGCTGCTCCTCGCACTCGGGGCGGCGATGCTCCTGAAGAACCTCGGCCGGGGCCGCGCCTTCTACCGCTCCGCCTTCTACGCGCCCTCACTGCTCGGGGCGAGCATGACGATCGCCCTGGTGTGGCGCGCGCTGTTCAACGACGGCGGCTCGGTCGTCGACATCCTCGGCACCGTCGGCATCGACACCGGCGGCTGGGTCGGCAACCCCGACCTCGCGGTCTACGTCATCGTCCTGCTGACCGTGTGGCAGTTCGGCGCCCCCATGGTGATCTTCCTCGCCGGCCTCCAGCAGATCTCGCCCGAGCTGTACGAGGCGGCGGCGCTGGACGGCGCGGGCCGCTGGCGGCAGTTCGTCTCCGTCACCGTGCCGATGCTGTCCCCGGTGGTCTTCTTCAACCTGGTCCTGGAGATGATCCAGTCCTTCCAGGTGTTCACCCCGGCCTTCGCGGTCAGCGGCGGCGAGGGCGGCCCCGCCGACTCGACCATGTTCTACACGCTCTACCTCTACGAACGCGGCTTCACCGCCTCCCACATGGGCTACGCCGCGGCCATGGCCTGGCTGCTGCTCATCGCCATCGGCGTCATCACCCTGATCCTGTTCAGGACGTCCAGGTCCTGGGTCTTCTACGCGGACGAGGAGGGACGATGAACCTCACCACCAGGCGATGGATCCCGCACACGATCGCCGTCGTGGGCCTGCTCGTCCTGCTGTACCCGCTGGCCTGGCTGCTCGCCACGTCACTCAAACCGGCCGACGAGGTGGTGACCAGCCTCGACCTGTGGCCCAGCCACCTGGAGTGGTCGAACTACACGACCGCCCTCGACGGCGTGTCCGGGGTCCCCGTGACCCGGCTGCTGTGGAACACCGTGCTGATCGCCGGCGGCGCGGTGGCCGGCAACGTGCTCTCCTGCTCGCTGGCCGCCTACGCGTTCGCCCGGCTGCGCTTCAGGATGAGCAAGGTGATGTTCGCCTTCATGGTGGCGACACTGATGCTTCCGCACCACGTCGTGCTCATCCCGCAGTACATCATCTTCAACCGGCTCGGCATGGTGGACACCTACTGGCCGCTGATCCTGCCGAAGTTCCTGGCCACGGAGGCGTTCTTCGTCTTCCTCATCGTCCAGTTCATGCGCGGACTGCCGCGCGAGCTGGAGGAGTCCGCCCGCATCGACGGCTGCGGCGCCTTCCGCACCTACTGGTCGGTGACGCTGCCGCTGAGCCGCCCGGCGCTGATCACCACGGCGATCTTCACCTTCATCTGGACGTGGAACGACTTCTTCACGCAGATGATCTACCTGTTCGCCCCGGAGAAGTTCACCATCACCCTGGCCCTGCGCAGCTTCGTCGACCAGTCCAGCACCTCGGCGTACGGGCCCATGTTCGCGATGTCGGTGATCTCCGTGCTGCCGATCGTGCTGTTCTTCTTCGTCTTCCAGCGCTACCTGGTGCAGGGCATGGCCACCTCCGGACTGAAGGGCTGACACCATGACCCAGGCACCGACCCTGCCGCCCGGCGACCGCCGCGAACCCGGGGAGGTCTTCCCGGCCGGGTTCACCCTCTTCGCGGACGTCCTCCTGGTGGGTGTGCTCACCACCGTCGCCTGCCTTCCGGTCGTCACCGCGCCGGCCGCCTTCGCCGCCGCGTCCGCGACCCTGCGCCGGGCCGCGGAGGACGGCACGCCCTTCGGGACCGGCGGCTACCTGGGGCACCTGCGCGCCCACCTGACACCGGGCTCGCTCGCCGGCGGTCTGGCCGTACCGCTGCTGGCCGTCGCCCTGCTGGTCGACGCGGCGCTGATCCGCGGCAGCCTGCCCGGAGCGGGCCTCATGGCCCCGGCGCTGGTCCTGCTCACCCTCGGCCTTGCGGTGGTCGCCCTGCGCACCACCGCACTGCCGGCCCCGCACCGGCTCTCGCCGCGCGAGGGCCTCCTGCGCTCCGTCGCGGGCCCCCGCGGCACCCTGCTGCTGGCCGCGGCGGTGGTGCTGGCCGCGCTGCTCGCCTGGTCGATACCCGTACTGATCCCGCTGCTCCCCGGCCCGCTGGCCTTCGCGGCCACCGTCGTGGACCTGCGCGGCACGGGGGAGGGGCGGGCGGACTGACCCGGTCGTCAGGCCGGCCTCCCGTCCACGCGGAGGCCGACCTGTTCGCCGTAGAACGCGACCAGGCCGGCGATCCGTTGGACCTGCGCGGTCGGGAAGTCGTACGCCCAGACGAGGTCCGGGTGGGCCCCGGGATCGGAGCGCAGGGACCAGTAGCCGCTCGTCGTCCCCTTGTACGGGCAGCGGGTGACCGTGTCCGAGGGCAGGAGCCGTGTCCAGTCGACGTACGCGCGGTCGAGGTAGTAGCGCGTGGGCAGGCCCGTCTCGAACAGGGTCACGCAGTGCGGTGCGTCCGCCAGCACCTCTCCGTTCAGCTCCACGCGGACGCTGCTGGAGGAGCGCAGGGCGTCCACCCGCGAGTACGGGCTCCGCGGATGTACGAAGACCGGTTCGTCCTCCTCGAACCAGTCGTCCAGCGCCTCCCATGCGAAGCGGACGGTGCCGCGCACCCGCTCCGGCGCCTCGTCGTCCCAGACCCAGACCGCCGCCTCGCGGACCTCGGACCCGAAGCGCAGGGAGTGGCGCCGGGCGCGCCAGGCGCCCAGGGTCCGGGTCTCCCCGTCGGCGGTCAGCACCACCCCCTCGGCCAGGTCGTCGAACGGGATGCCGAACTGCGGATACGGGGGCCACTCCCAGACGTACAGCGCACGCCGCGTGTCGAAGACGGCACGGCCGCCGATCAGCCCACGGACACGGCGCGGCACGGGCTCCACGTGCCCGACGGGCACGATCGCACCCGGGTACCGCACGGAATCGGTCGCCAACGGTCCTCACCTCGGTTCGTTCGATTCGGTTCGGGCGGCCCGGGCCGGTCGGGCCCTCGCGCCGTCACCCTTCCGATGGTGTGATCTCATCCGGGTCGGGCGCCACTCGGCGGACCGGCGGCATGAGGCGAGAGGAGCCCGGACCGATGGGCGAAGCGACGCGGACCGGCGTGGTCCTTTCCGGATACGGCCCGGTCGGCCGGGCGTACGTGGACCACCTGGCCGGGCACGGGGACGGACTCGCCCGCCGGCACGGCGTACGCCCCGTGGTCCGCGCCGTCCGCGCGAGCTCGGGCCAGTGCCTGCTGGGAGACGACGGGCAGCCGGTGCCACCGCGCCCGTCCTGGGACCCGCCGGAGCCACTGGAGGAGACGCTCGACCGGACCGGCGCCGCCGTGTTCGCGCAGGCGCTGCCCTCCTCGCCCGAACTGCGCGCGCTCGCCGCGGCCGAGGCGGTCACCGCGCTGCGCCGGGGCGTCCACGTCGTGACGGCCACCAAGAGCCACCTGCTCGCCCACTGGGGAGACCTCGACGCGGCGGCCCGCGCCGGACGGAGCATGATCAGGATCTCCGGCGCGACCGGGGCGGCGCTGCCCGCGGGCGACCTGTCGCGGACCGCCCTGCGCGGCATGGGCTGCCGGACCGTCCGCGCCTGCCCGAACGGCACCGTGACCTTCGTCCTCGACCGCCTCGCCGAGGGCGACTCGCTGGACGACGCGGTGGGCGAGGCGCGCCGGCGCGGGATCGCGGAGGCGGACCCGTCGGCCGACCTGTCCGGCGCGGACTCCGCCACCAAGGTACGGCTGCTGGCCGCACTGGCCTGGGGCTGGGACCCGGCGTCGGTGCGCGTGCGCGCGCAGCCCGTGGACGAGGCCACTGCCGGCGCGGCCCTGGGCGCGGCCTCCCGCTCGCGTCGCCTGCGGGCGGTCGCCGTCGCCTCCTTGGACCGGCCCCTCCTCGTGGACGTACGCCTGGAGGAGACGGGACCAGGGGATCCGCTGCACGCGCTCACCGGGCCGGAGAAGGCCGTGGTCTTCGGCTGTCCGGACGCGGGCGACGTGACCGTGAGCGGCGGACGGTCGAGTCCGACGGGGGCGGCCCTGGCGATGGTGAAGGACACCATCGAGGTCACGGCGGACCGGACGGGGTTCCACTGACGTCGCCGCCGGACACGGTGATCACGGTCTTGCCGCGGGCGTGGCCCCCCTCCACGTGGCGTACCCCGTCGGCCGCGTCGGCCAGCGCGTACGTCCGGCCGACCACGGGGACCACCTGCCCGGCCTCGACGAGGGCGGTGACGGCGAGCAGGTCCGCGCGCGCCGGTCCGGCCGGGGTCGCGGGGAGGATCGGACCCAGCCGCTGCCGGGTGAAGGCGTTGGCCGCCGTCACCCTCAGCATGGAGCCGATCGCGCCGAAGACCCGGCCGGGCGACCCGCCCCCGTTGGCCACCAGGACCCCGGTGGGGGTGAGCGCCCGGCGCAGCCGGCCGGGCGGGTGGTTGCCCACGTTGTCCAGGATCACGTCGTAGCGAACCCCTCCGCCGGTGAAGTCCTGTCGCGTGTAGTCGACGACGTGCGCGGCGCCCAGGGAACGCACCAGATCGGCGTTGCCGGCGCCGCAGACTCCGGTGACCTCGGCGCCCAGCACCGCGGCGATCTGCACGGCGAAGGTCCCCACGCCGCCGCCCGCTCCGTTGACCAGCACCCGCTGCCCGGACCGGACCCGCCCCACGGTCCGGACGCCGCGCAGGGCGGTCACCGCGGCCATCGGTACGGCGGCGGCCTGCTCGAAGGTGAGGCCGGTCGGCTTGGGCACCAGCAGCCCGGCGGGGGCGCACCCGTACTCGGCGAAGGAACCGGGACAGAAGCCCAGCACCTCGGTGCCGGGGCGGAGCCCGTCCACACCGGCGCCGGTACTCGCCACCACCCCGGCGACGTCGATGCCCGCCACCCGGCTCTTCGGACGCCTGAACCCCATGCCACCCGTCAGCCGCGCCGCGAACGGGTCCCCGCGCATCATGTGCCAGTCGTACGGGTTCACCGAGGCGGCGCGCACCCGTACCAGGACCTGACCGTCCCCCGGCCGGGGCCGGTCGATCTCCTCGACCCGCAGCACCTCGGGCGGGCCGAAGCGCTCCTGGACCACCGCCTTCATCGGCCTGCCCCTTCCCCCTGGCGCCCGTCAGCCGCCGAAGCGACCGCGTGCGTCCTCGATGTGGCCGAGGTACTGCTGGGTCCAACTGCACATGGCGTCGACCGTGGCGCGCAGCGCCCGCCCCGGCTCGGTGAGGGTGTACTCGACCCGCGGCGGCACGGTGGGGTGCACCGTCCGCTCGACCAGGCCGTTGCGCTCCAGCATGCGGAGGTTCTGCGTGAGCATCTTGTGGCTGACGCCCTCGACCTCGTTCCGCAACTCGCTGAAGCGCAGGGTGTGTTCACCGAGCGCCTCGATGATCAGGAGCGCCCACTTGTTGGCGACGTCGGAGAAGATCTCCCGGGCGAGGGAGTCCGCGCGCCTGAGGTCGGCGTCCTCGGGCAGTCCCTTGAGCAGCTGTTTGGAACCCATTCGCCCATACTCTCCTACGGTTTCCGAGTCACCACAAGAGACCGTCCTGGCGAACCACCCCCGCCCGACCCCGCCGACCGCTACGTCGCCGGTGCCAGTCGGTAGGCGTCCCCGTGGGTGCGGACGCGGCCTGCGGTGGGCGGTGCGAAGTGGGTGCCGAGCAGGAGCGTGTCCGTGTCGGCGAGGTCCCCCAGCAGCCGGCGGCGCGTGGCCTCGGCCTGCTCCGGGTCGATGTCCACGCAGGCCCCGATCCCGGGACGGGCGAGCTGGACCGGGTGGTGGACGCAGTCGCCGCTGATGAGCGCCGTCCGCCCCCGCGCGGTCAGCTCGACGGCGACGTGGCCGGGGGTGTGGCCCGGGGTGGGGACCAGGCGCAGGCTCGGTGTGATTCCGACGCCCTCGCCCGGCACCTCGACGAGGTCGAGCAGGCCCGCCTCCTCGACGGGGACCACGGAGTCGCGGAACATCTGCCGACGGGCCTCCTCCATGTCGTACGCGGCCCAGAACTCCCGCTCGGCCCGTGAGGTGACGTAGCGGGCGTTGGGGAAGGTGGGGATCCATGCGCCGTTCACCTCGCGCGTGTTCCAGCCGACGTGGTCGGCGTGCAGGTGGGTGAGGACCACCAGGTCGACGGAGTCCGGGGGGAATCCGGCGGCGGCGAGGCGTTCGACGAAGTCCGTACGCAGCTTGTGCCAGGCCGGGTTGGCCCGCTCCTTGCCGTTGCCGATGCCGGTGTCGACGAGGACCCGCAGTCCGTCCACGGCGAAGGCGAAGCTGTGACTGTCGAGGCGCAGGGTGCCGTCCGGGGCGGCGAAGTCGGGGTGCAGCCAGGGGTGTTGTGAGACGACCTCCGTGGTCGCGCCGGGCAGCAGCCAGGGGCCGGTCGCGGGCGGCAGGGGGGTTTCGTCGACGCGGTGAACGGTGATGTCGCCCACGGTCCAGGAGGGAGTCGGCATGGTCGATCGGGTCCTTCGGTCGGTGTCCGGGCGGTTTGAGACCCGGGCAGGCTAAAAGCAATGTGTTTGCGTTAAAGAACCGTAGGCCCTAGGGTCGACTAAAGCAAAGAGTTGGCTTTTGGCGCAGATGCGCGCCCGTTGCACTCATCACTCGTCCTCCACCCGATCAGGAGAAACGTCGTGTCCGCCGATGCACTCACGCCGTCCGAGGCGTACCGCTGGGCTGCCCGCGCAGGGCTCCCGCTTCCGGCCGACCGCCTCGACGAGGTCGCGGCCACCGCCGACCACATCCACTCCGTGGTCGCCGTCCTCCGGGAGATCGACTTCGGGAACACCCCGCCCGCACCCGCCTACCGCGCGGGGGAGGAGAAGCCCGATGCGACCGTATGAACTGACCCTGACCGCCGCCGCCGACGCGATCCGATCGCGACGGCTGTCGCCGGTCGAACTGGTGGACTCCGTCCTCGACCGGATCGACGAGGTGGAGCCGCACCTGAACGCCTACGCCACCGTTATGGGCGAGCAGGCCCGCCGCGCCGCCCACCGGGCGGCGGACGACATGGCGGCCGGACGCCACCGGGGCCCGCTGCACGGGATCCCGCTGGGGCTGAAGGACCTGATCGACGTCACCGGTACGGCGACCTCCGCCGGCTCCCGGGTCCGCGCGGGCCACAGCGCGCCGAGCGACAGCACCGTGGCCGCGCGTCTGTCGGCGGCGGGCGCCGTCCTGGTCGGCAAGACCCACACCCACGAGTTCGCCTACGGCCTGACCACCCCGCAGACCGGCAACGCCTGGGACCCCGACCGGATCGCCGGCGGCTCCAGCGGCGGATCCGCCGTCGCCGTCGCGGCCGGTGCCGCCACCTTCGCCCTGGGAACCGACACCGGCGGATCCATCCGGGTGCCCGTCGCGCTCAACGGCGTCGTCGGGCTCAAGCCGACCTACGGCCTCGTCCCCCGCACCGGCGTCACCTCACTGTCCTGGTCCCTGGACCACGTCGGTCCCGTCACCCGGACCGTGGAGGACGCGGCCCTGGTCCTGCCGGCGCTGGTCGGACACGATCCCGGCGACCCCGCCTCGGTGCCCGCACCGCGGTCTGACCACCGGCCGGACGCGGGCACGGACGTGACCGGACTGCGCGTCGGAGTGCCGGGCAACTACTACTTCGACCACGTCGACCCGGAGGTGGAGGCGGCCGTACGGCGCGCGATCACCCGGCTCCAGGACCTCGGCGCGCAACTCGTCGACGTCGACATCCCGATGGCACGCCACGTCCAGGCCACCCACTGGGGGCTGATGGTGCCGGAGGCCACCGCCTACCACGAACGGACCCTGCGTACGGTCCCCGAGCTGTACCAGGCGGACGTCCGCGTCCTCCTCGAAGCCGGTGAACTCATGCCCGCCGGCGACTACGTGCGCGCCCAGCGCGCCCGCACGCTCATGCGGCAGGCCTGGGCCCGCCTGCTGGACAAGGTCGACGTCGTCGCCGCCCCCACGGTCCCGGCCACCGCCGCGACCGCCGGCAGCGAGACCGTCACCTGGCCCGACGGCACCGTCGAGAATCTCTCCGACGCCTATGTGCGGCTGTCCTCCCCGGCCAACATCACCGGGCTGCCGTCTCTGTCCCTTCCGGTCGGCCACGACTCCGCGGGCCTGCCGGTGGGCATGCAACTGATGGCCCGGCCCTTCGGTGAGAGCGTGCTGCTGCGGGCGGGTCGTGCGTACGAGGCGACCATGCCCGCCCGCAAGCCGGCGCCGGTGGTATGAGCGACGCGGATCAGGCCCGTAGACGCAACACGTTTGCTTTAGGCTGGGGTCATGAGTCGCCCGATGGTGCGCCCCGGCGGGCGCAGCGCCCGAGTCCAGGCCTCGGTCCACACCGCCGTACGCGAACTCGCCTCGGAAGTGGGCCGGGACGCCCTGACCGTCCCGATGGTCGCCCAGCGCGCCGGTGTGACGCCGTCGACGATCTACCGGCGCTGGGGCGACCTCCAGGAACTGCTCTCCGACGTGGCGGTCGAGCGGCTGCGCCCCGAGACGGCACCCGAGGACATCGGTGACCTGAGCGCCGACCTCACCGCGTGGGCGGAGCAGTTCCTGGACGAGATGGCCTCTCCCTCCGGCCGCGCCTACATCCGCGACGCCCTGCTCGGCGATCCGGACGGCAGCAACGCCGGGCAGTGCTCCGCCTACGCCGCCGGGCAGATCGACGTCATCCTCGCCCGCGCCACCGCGCGCGGCGAGCGGACGCCCGACACCGAGACGGTCGTCGACCACGTCGTGGCCCCCCTGATGTACCGCATCCTTTTCCGCCCGGCCGGCCTCGACGCCGCCCATGCCCGCCGCCTCGTGGCGACGGTGCTGTGACCACCACGGGACCGCGGGGTCAGCGACCGCCATTGTGTAGTCGGCCGGTGCGCCCATGAGCCTGGTGAACGGCACCCCGCGATGAGTTCCGGCCGCGGCACGAGTCTGAACCTGGTGAGCGTCGTAGCCCCGCGCGCGGCGCCGCCCGGCACGAGACACCACGGAGGATGCCATGACGCACACGCCGAGTGACCCGACCACCGCGCCGTACGGCCGTCCGCCCGTGGTGGACCAGGCCACCTGGCAGGCCGCCCGTGACGAGCTGCTGGTCCGCGAGAAGGCACACACTCGCGCGGGGGACGCCCTCGCGGCGGCCCGTCGCCGGCTGCCGATGGTCGAGTTCGACGGGACGGTCGAGGTCGTCGGACCCGACGGCCCGGTCCCCTTCCTGGACCTCTTCCAGGGCCGCGACGAGCTCGTGGTGTACAAACACATGTGGTACGACGGCGCACCCCACCAGGGGCAGTGCGAGGGCTGCACCACCACGGTCTGGCACCTGAAGGACCCCGTCTACCTCAACGCCCGCGGCGTCTCGTTCGCCGTCGTGACCACGGGCCGCTGGGAAGAGGTGGCCGCCTACGTCGAGTTCATGGGCTACACGCAGCCCTGGTACTCGATCCGAGGCGTGGAGGGACCGGCCGGCGGCGATACCGGTTACCTCACCTCCTACCTGCGCGAGGGCGACCGCGTCTTCCTCACCTACTCCACGACGGGCCGCGGAAACGAGCGAGTCAACGGCTCCCTCGGCCTGCTCGACATGACGCCGTACGGCCGTGGCGAGGCCTGGGAGGACAAGCCCGAGGGCTGGCCGGAGGGCGGCGAGCCCTGCTACTCGTGGCGCTCTGACGCGGACGGCAACGCCACCTGGGGCCCGAACAGCCGCCCCGTTCCCCAGTGGACGCGCCCCGGCGCGACCCCGGAGCAAACCCTCGGCCGACGCGGCCTCTACGGCTGAGACGGGACCGCCGCCATGGCGTCATCCTTCCGCCCACCGCTGCTGGTGCTCCACCACGGTCCCACGGTCACCGGAGCCGACTCATCGGGACAGGGCATGCCCCCCAGCATGACGGAGGCCGGTCGGACTTCGAGGGCGGTGGCGGCACAGGTAGGTTCAGGCCATGGCTGATGACTGGCGGACGGATCGGATCGGGGCCGCGCTGAGGGGGGAGAACCCGACCGTGATGCGGCGACTGGCGGCCGGGTTCGCGGTGATCGGGGACGTCCAGTTCCTGCCCGGCTACTCGGTGCTCCTCGTGGACGAGCCGGACGCGCAACGGCTGTCCGACCTGCCGAGGGCGAAACGGCTGGCGTTCCTGTCCGACATGGACCGGCTCGGCGAAGCGGTGGAACGTGCCTGCCGACGGCTGGACCCCGCCTTCCGCCGCGTCAACCTGGAGATCCTCGGCAACACGGACCCCTTCCTGCACGCGCATGTATGGCCGCGCTACGACTGGGAGCCGGCCGACCTGGTCGGTGCCCCCGTCTGGCTCCACCCCCGGGACCGGTGGAGCGACGACCGGTTCCGGCTGGGTCCGCGACATGACGTACTGCGGTCCTCGATCGTCCGTGAGCTGGACGAGTTGGGAGGGGCCGGCGGGCGCAGTTTCTCGTAGCCCTCCGTCTGTGGGATGCGTCCGTACGAGTTCGCCACCTGGGCGTGGCTCGGCCAGGTCGGGTGAACCAGCGGTGGCCGCACTCGACGTGACCGACCCGCACGGGAAGCAGGTACCACTCGGCGATCTTCTTCGCGAATGGCCGTAAACAGTCGTCAACGGCGTACAACCACCGAACAGACGCAAAGGTCTCAGCGGGTGGCTTCAGCAACACCATGGGGAGGCCAGTCCGATTCACGGATCGAGGTGCCATGAAGCGTTCCATGCAAGCCGTGGGTACGTCGTTGATCGCCGTCGGGGCCATCGGAGCGGCGCTGCTGGTGACCGCCCCCGCCGCCGGCGCGGCCACCAACGGCGCGACCGCCGCGTACAACGGGGTCTGCGGCTCCGGCTACAAGGTGGTGAACTCCATGCCGATCGGGAAGACCGGCACGGTCTACCTCACCTACAACTCGGCAACGGGCAAGAACTGCACGGTGACCATCCGCAACAGCACCGGCGCACCGACGTACATGGTGGCCTACGTCCGCAACGTCGACAGCGGCGAGGACATGTACGACGCGGGCGAGTACCGCTCGTATGCGGGGCCGGTGTACGCCTTCGCGCGAGGTGCCTGCGTGGAGTGGGGCGGCGTCATCGACAACCTGCAGGCCTGGAACTACGGCTCCAACTGCGGCGCGCTCGCGGCGAAGACCCCGCAGAAGGACTGGTTCGCCGGCGACCGGTGACGACCAGGGGGAGACCGAGGGGGCTCCGCCGGTGGGCGGTGCCCCCTCACCGCGTGGAGCCGAGTACGGTGTCGAGATGAACGGCACCGACGCACCCGTCCTCCTGCACACCACCGGCCGGGCCGCGCACATCACCCTCAACCGCCCCAGGGCCCTGAACTCCCTCACCCACGAGATGGTGCTCCGCGTCGACGAGGCGCTGACCGCCTGGGAGCGGGACCCGGCCGTCGAGACCGTCGTCGTCACCGGCGCCGGGGAGCGCGGCCTGTGCGCGGGCGGCGACATCCGGAGCATCCACGACGACGCCCGCGACGGCGACGGCACCGCCTCGGCCGCCTTCTGGCGTGACGAGTACCGGCTCAACGACCGGATCGCCCGCTACCCGAAGCCGTACGTCGCCGTCATGGACGGCATCGTCATGGGCGGTGGCGTCGGCATCTCCGCGCACGGCAGCGTCCGGATCGTCACCGAACGCTCCCGGATCGCCATGCCCGAGACCGGCATCGGCTTCGTCCCCGACGTCGGCGGCACCCACCTGCTCGCCCGCGCCCCCGGCGAACTCGGAACCCACCTCGCCCTGACCGGCACGCAGATCGGCGCCGCCGACGCCCTGCTCTGCGGACTCGCCGACCGTTACGTGCCCTCCGCCGCGCTGGGCGACCTCGTCGGCGAGCTGGCCGCGCTGCCCGCCGCCGAGGCCCTGGCCCGGTACTCGCAGGCGCCCCCACCGGGGGTCCTGGCCGCGCACCGGACCTGGATCGACGCCTGTTACGCGACGGACGGCGTCGAGGAGGCGGTACGGCGGCTGTACGACCACGGCGATCCGGCCGCCAAGGAGGCCGCCGAGACCCTGCTCACCAGGTCGCCGACCTCCCTCAAGGTCACCCTGGCCGCAGTACGCCGCGCCCGCGGGCTCGGCTCCCTGGAACGGGTCCTGGACCAGGAGTACCGCGTCTCCTGCGCGGCACTGACCGCACCCGACCTGGTCGAGGGCATCCGCGCCCAGATCATCGACAAGGACCGCGACCCCCGCTGGACGCCGGCCGCCCTCGCCGACGTCACCGACGCGGACGTCGAGCGCTTCTTCACCCCACTCGGCGAGCACGAGCTCGGGCTCGGGCTCGCCACCACGGCCGGCGGCGCGCCGGAACACGGCGGTCAGTCCCGGTCGTAGGTGTGGAACCCCCGGCCGGTCTTCCGGCCGAGGAGCCCCGCCTCCACCATGCGCTGGAGCAGCGGCGGCGGGGCGTACAACTGCTCGCGGAACTCGTCGTACAGCGACTCCGCGATCGATGCGACCGTGTCCAGACCGATGAGGTCGGCCAGCCGCAGCGGCCCCATGGGATGGGCGCAGCCCAGCTCCATGCCCGCGTCGATGTCCGCCGCGGTGGCGAAGCCGGACTCCGCCATCCGCACGGCGGACAACAGGTACGGGACGAGCAGCGCGTTGACGACGAACCCGGCCCGGTCCTGCGACCGGACCACCGTCTTGCCGAGCGCGCGGGTCGCGAAGTCCTCGACGAGGGAGACCGTGGCCGCCGACGTGTGCAGGGACGAGACGACCTCGACCAGGGGCAGCACCGGCACGGGATTGAAGAAGTGCAGGCCCACGACCCGGTCCGCGCGGCCGGTCGCCATGCCCAGCCGCATGACCGGCAGCGAGGAGGTGTTGGTGGCCAGCACGGCCTCCGGATCCTCGACGATTTTGTCGAGCGCGCCGAAGACCTCCGCCTTGGCGTCCGCGTTCTCCACCACCGCCTCGACGACCAGCTGACGGTCGGCGAGGTCGTCGAGGCTGCCCGTGAACACGAGGTGGGCCAGCGCGTCCTCCGCCCCCGACGGCTCCAGCTTCCCGCGCCGCACCGCGCGGTCGAGGGAGGCCGCCACCCGGTCCCGGGCGGTGCGGGCAGCGAGGGCGTCGGCCTCGCACACCACCGTGTCCAGGCCCGCCCGGGCGCACACCTCGGCGATGCCCGCGCCCATCTGCCCGCCGCCGACCACGCCCACGCGCCGGATGCCGGCGCTCATGCCCCGGTCTCCGTCCGCCGCACGAGGTGGCGGGTGTACGCGTCCGGGGTGAAGAACAGCGGCAGTTCACCTGCCAGCACGGTCCGCTCGAACAGCGCCCGGATGTCGTCGAAGGACGCCCACGGGGAGATCGCGCCGAGCGCGACGGCCTCCTCGTCGAGCAGCCGCAGCACGGTCTCCCGGTCGATCACCCGGTGCCGCAGCCACTGCCAGACCTGCACGCGGGCGATCTCGGCGGTGGCCGCGTCCTCCATCAGCCCGTCCACCGCGACCGCGCCCTCACCGCGCAGCCAGCCGGCGAAGTAGCGCAGCGCGACGGCGATGTTGGTGCGCACGCCCTCCGGGGTCGGCGGGCCGGTGACCCGGCGGACCGACAGCAGATCGACGGCCGTGACCTCGACGTCGTCGCGGGTGCGGTCGAGCTGGTGGGGCCGTTCGCCGAGGACGCCGTCGAAGACGTCGCGGCACACCGGCACCAGGGCCGGGTGGGCCACCCAGGAGCCGTCGAAGCCGTCCTCCGCCTCCCATTCCTTGTCCAGCCGCACCTTGGCGAAGGCCGCCTCGTTCGCGGCCGGGTCCCCGCCCGGCACCTGGGCGGCCATGCCGCCGATGGCGTGCGCTCCGCGCCTGTGGCAGGTGCGCACGAGCAGTTCGGTGTACGCCCGCATGAAGGGCGCGGTCATCGTGACCTTGGCGCGGTCGGGGAGGAGGAAGTCGGTGCGGTGCCCGAAGGTCTTGATGATGCTGAAGAGGTAGTCCCAGCGGCCGGCGTTGAGACCGGCGGAGTGCTCGCGCAGCTCGTAGAGGATCTCCTCCATCTCGAACGCCGCGGTGATCGTCTCGATGAGGACGGTGGCCCGGACCGTGCCCCGTGGGATGCCGAGCAACTCCTGCGCCAGCAGGAAGACGTCGTTCCAGAGGCGGGCCTCGTAGCGGTTCTCCAGTTTGGGGAGGTAGAAGTACGGGCCGCGGCCCGCTTCGATCTGCCGCCGCGCGCAGTGGAAGAAGTAGAGGCCGAAGTCGACGAGCGCCGCGGGCACGGGGCCGCCGTCGAACTCCAGGTGCTCCTCGTCGAGGTGCCAGCCGCGCGGGCGGACCATGAGAGTGGCGAGCCGGTCGCGGTCGGCGAGCCGGTACTCCTTGCCCTCCGGCGTGGTGAAGTCGATACGGCGCTCGACGACGTCGAGCAGGGTGAGCTGGCCGTCGACGATGTTGTCCCAGGTGGGGGCGGTGGCGTCCTCGAAGTCCGCCATCCACACCTTCGCACCCGAGTTCAGCGCGTCGACGGCCATACGGCGGTCCGGCGGCCCGGTGATCTCCACCCGCCGGTCGGTCAGACCGGGCGCGGGCGGCGCGACCCGCCAGGACGGATCGTCCCGCACCGCCGCGGTGACCATGGGGAAGACGAGCGGAGAGCCCGACGCGAGCCGCAGGGCCTGGCGGCGGCGTTCCTTCATGAGGTCCCGTCGGCGCTCCACGAAGGCGGCGGCGAGACGGCCGACGAAGTCCAGGGCGGCGGGGGTGAGGATCTCGTCGTGCCGGTGGCCCGGGGCGGCGAGAACACGGAGCTGGTGGGGCGGTGCGAGGGTGGTCATCGCGATCTCCTGGGAGAGGGGAGGGCGGGCCGGGCCGCGAGGGCGGCCTGGCCCGGCTGCCTAGTGGAACTGCTCTTCCTCCGTGGACCCGGTGAGAGCGGTGGTGGAGGAGGCCGGATTGACGGCGGTGGAGACGAGGTCGAAGTAGCCGGTGCCGACCTCGCGCTGGTGCTTGACGGCGGTGAAGCCCTGCGCCTGGGCGGCGAACTCCTTCTCCTGCAGGTCGACGTAGGCGGTCATGCCGTGCTCGGCGTAGCCGCGGGCCAGGTCGAACATGCCGTGGTTCAGGGAGTGGAAACCGGCCAGTGTGATGAACTGGAACTTGTAGCCCATCGCGCCCAGCTCCCGCTGGAACTTGGCGATCTGGTCGTCGTCCAGCGCCGCCTTCCAGTTGAAGGACGGCGAGCAGTTGTAGGCGAGCATCTGGTCGGGGTACTGCGCGTGGATCGCCTCGGCGAACTCACGGGCCTGGGCCAGGTCCGGGGTGCCGGTCTCGACCCAGATCAGGTCGGAGTACGGCGCGTAGGCGAGCCCGCGGGCGATGACCGGAGCCATGCCGCCCCGTACCCGGTAGAAGCCCTCAGCGGTGCGTTCGCCGGTGACGAACTCGGCGTCGCGCTCGTCGACGTCGCTGGTGAGCAGGTTGGCGGCGAGCGCGTCGGTGCGGGCGACGATCACGGTCGGCACGTCGGCGATGTCGGCGGCCAGCCGGGCCGCGTTGAGGGTGCGGATGTGCTGCGAGGTCGGCACCAGCACCTTGCCGCCGAGGTGGCCGCACTTCTTCTCGGAGGCGAGCTGGTCCTCGTAGTGGATGCCGGCCGCCCCGGCGGCGATCATCGCCTTGGTCAGCTCGAAGGCGTTCAGCGGGCCGCCGAAGCCGGCCTCCGCGTCGGCGACGATCGGCGCGAGCCAGTCGGTGGTGTCGCCGGCGCCCTCGGACGTGGCGATCTGGTCGGCACGCAGCAGCGCGTTGTTGATGCGGCGCACCACCTGCGGGACCGAGTTGGCCGGGTACAGGCTCTGGTCCGGGTAGGTGTGCCCCGCCTGGTTGGCGTCGGCGGCGACCTGCCAGCCGGACAGGTAGATGGCCTGGAGGCCCGCCTTGACCTGCTGCACTGCCTGCCCGCCGGTGAGCGCTCCGAGCGCGTGCACGTAGTCCAGGTCGTGCAGCTGCCGCCACAGCCGCTCGGCACCCCGCCGGGCGAGGGTGTGCTCCTCGCGGACGCTGCCGGAGAGCCGCAGCACCTCGTCGGCGCCGTAGGTGCGCTCGATGCCCTGCCACCTCGGGTCGGTGGCCCAGCGCCGCGCGAGTTCCTCGGCCGCCTGTGTCCTCGCCTCTGTCATGACTGTCACCGTCTCCTCGGTCTGTGGTGTCTGCCAATCCCGTACCGGTCGGAATCGGGTGTGGCACTGCGTGTCTGTCTTGTGGCTGCGGCCCGCCGGGACCCCCTGGAGGGGAGGATGAGCAATGCTGCCGGTGAGGAGGTCGCCCGAACCGATCCGTACGACGTCAGGGCATGAAATCGCGGGTCGGTACCGGGTGGCCGTCCACCGGTTCCGGCGGGCCGCACTGAGACTCTGACACTGGCACTGAGTGCCATCAACCATGGACGAATGCCAAGTTCTGCGAATCTTCCGGCCGGATTCTGCCAACGTTGCGAAGGCCTCGCTGCAGGGTCTCGTCCCGTACGCTGTCGGTCGGTTCCCCGGTGCGGAGGAGTGGCCGTGAGCAAGACCTATGCGGGGGCGCGGCTGCGGCGCCTGCGTGAGGACCGTCGGATGAGCCAGGCCGAGCTGGCCCGGGTGCTCGGCATCTCGCCGAGCTACCTCAACCAGATGGAGCACGACTCCCGCCCGCTCACGGTGCCGGTGCTGCTGCGCCTGACCGAGGCGTTCGGCGTCGACCCGGGGTTCTTCTCCGCACGCGACACGACCCGCCTCGTCGCCGACCTCCGCGAGGCCCTGTCCACGGAGATCGCCGAATCCCGGGTCTCCGCCGCCGACCTGACCGACCTCGCGGCGCGGACGCCCGAAGTGGCCCGCGTCCTGCTCGACCTCGGCCGGCGCAACCAGCGGTTGTCCGAGCGGCTGGCCGGCGCCACGGACGGCCGGGCCGGCGAGTCGGCGGCCTCCTCACCCCACGAGGAGGTCCGGGACTTCTTCTACCGGCGCGAGAACTACCTGCACGACACCGACCTGGCGGCCGAGAGCCTGGCCGCCCAGATCGGCGTCCGGCCCGGCGAGGTGATCGGCGCCCTCACCGCCCGGCTCGCCCAGGCCCACGGCGTCCACCTGGCCGCCGAGGCCGGCGACCGGCTCCACCACTACGACGAGGCGACCCGCACTCTGTACCTGTCGCCGCGCCTGCGTCCCGGGCGGCGCGCCTTCCGCATGGCCACCCAGCTCGCGCTGCTGGAACACGGGGACGCCCTCGACCGGCTCGCCGCCGAGGACTTCACGCCAGGCTCGGCACCGCACGCCCTGACCCGCATCGGCATCGCCAACTACTTCGCCGCCGCGCTGATCCTGCCCTACGGCACCTTCCACGCCGCGGCCGAGGAGGCCCGCTACGACATCGACGTGCTCACCGACCACTACGGCGTCGGGTACGAGACGGTCTGCCACCGCCTGAGCACCCTCCAGCGGCCCCGGCTGCGCGGCGTACCGTTCTCCTTCGTCCGCGTCGACCGGGCGGGCAACATGTCCAAGCGGCAGTCGGCCACCGGCTTCCACTTCTCCCGGGCGGGCGGCACCTGCCCGCTGTGGAACGTCTACGAGGCGTTCGCCGCCCCTGGCCGCATCCACGTCCAGATCGCCGAGATGCCCGACGGACAGCGCTATCTGTGGACCGCCCGGGCGGTCACCCGCCACCGCGGACGGTGGAACGAATCCGGCAGGACGTACGCCATCGGCCTCGGCTGCGAGACCCGCCACGCCCACCGGCTCGTCTACTCGGACGGCCTCGACCTCGGCAACGCCGCCGCCGCGACCCCCATCGGCATGGGCTGCCGCGTCTGTGAGCGCCTCGACTGCTCCCAGCGGGCCGCGCCGCCGCTGGGCCGAGGTCTGCTCATCGACCAGAACAGCAGCACCTTCGTGCCCTATCCGGTCACGAGCGACGGTTCCCGCTGAGCGCGGCGCGCCGCCGAGCACCGACGCCACCGTGCCTTTTCGGCCGCACCTTCCCGGCGCACTGGCTTGATCGCGACTCAGTGCTCCGCTGTCCCGTCGGCCAGACTGATGGCCCCACGACACACGCGCACCGTCGCGGCGGTGGCGGCGCCCGGGAGGCCCCTGATGCTGTCCAACGCGAGGCCCGAGGAAGACGGGACGCCCGCCGCTCGGACCGGACGCGACCGCCCCGCCCTCCGAGGTGATCTGAGGTCCGCGGTGCCCGACGCCACCGCCGCGGTGGTGGTCACCGCGGCCGTGTTCGCGTTCCTCTACGCACGCATGGGGTCGGGGGACTCGGCCACCGTCGCGGTCATGCCGTTCATGGACGACCCGGGCACCTACTGGATGTACCTGCTCAGCCAGGCGCTCGGCTGGTCCGGCCTCCTGTGGGCGTGGGGCACGGTGATGCTCGGCCTGCTGCTGTCCGGACCGCGCCCCACCCGACTGCCCGTCTCCCGGCAGGTGCTGGAACGCTGGCACCGGACGACCAGCCTGACCACGATGGCCCTGATGTTCGCGCACGCGCTGATGTTCGCCGCCGAACTCGTGCGCTACGAGACCAAGGTGGGGTGGGCCGAGCGGCTCTGGGTCGCCTTCGCGGACAGCTTCGTGCCCGGCTGGTACGACTCCGGAACCGGCCGGATCGCCATACCCATCGGCCAGGCCGCCCTGTACCTGGCCGTCCCCCTGGGCCTGTTGTTCTACGTCCGGCACCGCATCGGCGCGAACACCTGGCGGCGACTGCACCGGTTCGTCATCGTCGTGTACGTGCTGAGCGTCTGGCACACCCTGCTGTACGGGACCAACGTCTGGTACGGAGAGTGGCCGCGCACCGTGCTGTGGCTGCTGCAACTCCCCATCGCCGCAATGCTGTTGCTGCGTCTGATGCATCCAGCCCGGCGCGCCGAGCGACTGGGCGCGCCCGGGACGCACGAGGGCGCGTCCCGGGTGGGATGGACGACGCGAGCCGCCGGACGCGTCGTCGCCGCTGCCGTCGTCGTGGGTCTCCTGGCCGTGGTGGTGTCCGGCCGCGACGGCGGACGGGACCGTCCGGCCGAACCACCGGCGACCGGCCCGCACGCCCCGGCGTCGGAGTGACCGCGACGACCGCCGGAGTCAGCCCTGCGCCGCCGTCGGATCCATCCACATCACCTCCCAGGTGTGCCCGTCGAGGTCGTCGAAGGCGCGGCCGTACATGAAGCCGTGGTCCTGGGGCTCACCGGTGACCGAGCCCCCCGCGGCCACCGCCTTCTCGACCAGCGCGTCGACCTCTTCCCGACCGGCGGCGCTCAGGGCGAGCAGCACCTCGCTGGACGACGTCGAGTCCACGATCCGCTTCTTCGTGAACTCGGCGTACTTGCGGTGGGTGTGCAGCATGACGTTGATGGTGTCGCTGAGGGGGATCGCGGCCGTCGTGTCGTCGCTGAAGTCGTCGTCGGCGGGGAAGCCCAGTTCGGTGAAGAACTTCCTGGCCGCGTCGAGGTCGTTGGTGGCCAGGTTCACGAAGATCATCTGCTGGTGCACAGGGTCATGCCCTTCCTACGGCTGTGATGGTGGTCCCCGGAGCCTAGGAACCGAACGCCTGCCTGACGCGTTGATTCGAGCAGGTTCGAATGCCGGTCCGCGACGAACCGTTCACCGGAGCTGGGAACACACAGGGGGAGCGGGTCCGTGATTCGCCTGCACATGCCCGCCGAGCGGCTGGCCGGTCTGCGCTGGGCCGTGTCACCCGTGGGGGAGCTGGCGGCCGCGCTGGTGGCCCTGTCCGAGGTCCAGAGACCTCCGCCCGCCCTCCGCGAGGTCGGGGCCCTGCTGTCCTCCGGCCGGCTGCCGACGCTCGCCGCCGTGTCCCGCGGATACACCGCCTACCTCCCGGAACTGCTCACGCCGGCGCCCCGTACCTTCCTGCCGTCGGTCGAGGACCAGCTGCACGCCGTCGCGACGACCCCGGCGAGCACGGTGGGGACGCAGTTCACCGCCTTCCTGGCCGGGGGAGAGGCGCGGGGCAGCCGTTGCCCCTGGCTGCGCGAAGGGCAGCTCGAACGGGCCGAGGAGCGGGTCCGGCCCAGGATCGAGGTCGGCGAGAGCGAACTGCGGGAGCGTCTCGCCCGCGAGTTGCACTGGCTGTGGTCGAAGGCGATGGCACCGCGCTGGTCCGAGACCACCGCGAGCTTCGAGGGCTTCGTGGAACGGCACGGCGCCGTCGCGGCCCGCGAAGGACTCGGCGGTGCCCTCGCGGCCCTGCACTCCTCCCTGCGCTGGCAGGACGGCGCACTACAGGTCGCCTCGGCCTATCAGGGCGAGGTCGGCGGCACGCATCCCCTCACGCTCATCCCGAGCCTCTTCCTGGACCGGGTCGGTCTGCACGCCCCCCTGCGACGCGAGGAAGCCCAGCTGGCCATCCCCATGGGCGCCGCACGCCACCCGGGCCCGCGCATCGCGCCCGTCCTCGGCGCCACCCGACTGGCGATCCTCCACAGCCTGACCGAACCGCGCACCACCACGGCCCTGGCCGCCCTGCACCACCTCGCCCCCGCTACGGTCTCCTTCCACCTGACCCGCCTCCACGCCGCCGACCTGGTGCGGCGCACCCGCTCCGGCCGGCACGTCCACTACCAGCACACACCCCGGGCCCGCGCCTTCCTCCGCCCGTCCCCGGAGGCCGACCCGTCCGCCGGGTCGCCGCCACCGTGACCGGAGGACGTCACCCGGCGCCTCCGGCTTCCCGCGTGAGCAGGTCGGCGATACGGGCGATCATCTGGCTACTCCACGCCGTCACCTCACGGAGTGACCCTTTCCTTCCGGCCAATTCAGGGCCATGCCGGGGTGATCGGCTCCGCGTCACGGCGGTGATCGCGCAGAGTACTTCCCATGACGACACCCGCAGAACAGCTCCGCGCCCTCGCCCGCACCCGTGCCTCGCTGGACGGTGAGGAGGTCACCTACTGGTGGACCGGTGATGTGTACGCCTGGGGCCCCGAGGAGCCGTACGAGCGTCTCTTCGGCTTCGAAGGGGTCAACGTCGCCCGCCTCGTGCAGGACGCCGACGGCGGTCCGGACGCCTACCGCCTGCTCACCCGCGAGGCCGCCTTCTACCTCGACCCCGTCAGCCGCGAGATCCTGGAGACCTGGCGGGACCTGCCGGTCGTGCACGTCTGGAACGACCCGGCGAACCAGAAGTGGCGCCCCTTTCCCGTCCCGACGACCGAACTCGGCGGACAGGTCTGCTTCAGCCTGGAGATCCCGCTCTCCTACCCCTCGCCGCTGCCCGTGGCCCAGTACCCGGTCCACTCGGCCGGCGACACGTACAGGGCTCTGGAGCTCTTCCAGTTCTTCGCCGACCGCGACGACCTGGCGGGTACGGCGCCCAGTGTCCCGGCGACCATGTCGTGGTCCCGGATGTCCCCGTGGCTTCCGTGGATGGCCCGCGGAGAGCGGCCCGGCGGCCTCACCTTCCACTGCCGGGGCCGCAAGCTCGGCGCGTACACGGAGGTTCCCGAGCGCACCAGCGCGTACATCGCCGACCACCATCCGGAGTTCGCGCACGCCCCGGAGAAGTGGAGCGAGCCGAACGAGACGAGCTGGACCTACTTCCGCAAGCTCAACCCACCGCGGTAAACCTCGTCGTACTGCTGCCGCTCGCTCGTGGCCGGGAGTCTCCACGTTTCCCGGCACGGCGTCGTAAGGGCAGATGCCAGATAGATCCCGGCGACGGCCCGGCAGTGTTCACGTTTCGGCGTGAACCAGATACTGAGCGTAGCGGTGTGCGGCGTCCATGCCCTTGAGGGACGCACTGGGCGGCGTTCCGTCCACGGGCGGCTTCTTGATCCACTGGAACGGGGGAACGGAGGGCGTGGGACCCCTTCGAGGACGGCGTGCCGCCGCTGGAGCTGCCCCTGTACGCGGGCCGCATCGAGCCCGAGCGCCGGCGTCACGGCGCCGGTGTGGGCGAAGGCGCCCGGCGTGTTATTGAATGAGGTGTGCGGCCGGAGATCTCGGGGCCCGCCGCACGGGTGCGAGTACGGCCCGGCGCCGTGCCGGGGCCGGCGAGCGAGCTGAGAGAGCCGTATGGACACACCCTCTCCTTCGTCCTCTTCGTCCTCGTCGCCGTTCGACCTGGTCAGCAGCGCCTTGGGCAAGTACATCCCGCGCGGCGGAGCGGCGGCGGCCGACGCCTCCGGAGCGCCGGGTGAGGACACCGCCCGCGTACGCGTCCACCCCAACCCGGCGGCCGGCCTCCAGGAGCAGATCCTCGGCGCGGTCAACCTGGACCGGGAGCTGCGCATCACGCGCAGCAACCTGGACGCCCCCGTCTTCGCCGGTCTGGACGTCGTGACCGGAAGCCCCTTCGTCGACCTGCTCCCGCCCTGGGACGTACCGACCGTCACCCGCCGGCTGCGGCAGGTCCTGGAAACCGGCGAGGCGCACGTCGCCCGGGTCCAGCGGCTGCGGCGCGCGGACGGCTCGGAGCTGGTCGTCTCGATGAGCATCCTGTCCGCCGCGGCGCCGCAGGAGGGCCTGACCGTCTCCCTGATCGCCATGGCCAGGAGACTGCACCTGTACGCCGCCGAGACCGCGATCGGCACCTCGCTGGACATCGGCGAGACCGCGCAGTCGCTGGCGGAGTCCCTGCTGGCCTGGGGAGACGTGGCCGCCATCGACCTCGACTTCGCCGTGTGGACGGGCGAGGGGGTCACCGAGCACGGCCAGGGACGCATCCGGCTGCGGCGGGCGGCCCTGGTGCCGGACCGGGTCTGGCCCGACGGTTATGTGACTGAGGGTGACGATCTGCCCAAGGACGCGAGTCATCTGCTGTCGCAGGCGATCCGGCGTGACGACGCCGCCCAGGCCATCGTCATCCCGGACCGCGAGTCGATCGAGCGGGTCCTCGGCAGTCCGAAGCTGGTACGTGCCCTGGTCCCCAGCGACCGGTCGGCGGGTGTGGCCTGCATCCCGCTCGTCCTCGACGGGTCGCCGCCCGTCGTCCTCGGCGTGGCGGAGGTCTGGCGGCGGGCCGACCGCCCGTTCAACGACGGCGAGCTGCTCGACCTCCAGGAACTGGTGGCCAGAACCTCGCACCACGTCGATCTGGCCCGGCAGCACCAGCGCGAGCACACCCAGGTGCTGGCCCTGCAGCGCCGGCTGCTGCCGCGCACCGGCGGCGACACCGTCGAGACCGCCAGCGTCTACCAGCCCGCCACCCCCGACAGCGCGGGCGTCGGCGGGGACTGGGTGAACAGCTTCCCCCTCCCGGACGGCCGTACCGCCCTCGTCGTCGGCGACGTGGTCGGACACGGCCTGGGGGCCGCGGCGACGATGGGCCAGCTGAGCATGGAGGCCCGCGCACTGCTCTCCGCGGGGCTGGCACCCGACGAGGTGCTGGAACACCTGGACAAGACCGTGACGATGCTGGACGACGCGGAGTCGGGACTGGCCGCCGGCTACAGCGCCCTCGGATCGACCTGCTGCATCGCCGTCTACGACCCGGTCAGTCACCGCGTGGCCCTGTCCAGCGCGGGCCACCTTCCTCCGGTCCTGGTGCTGCCGGACGGACGCGCCGGGCCGCTCGCGGTCCGCCCGCATCCCGGCCTCGGCGCGGAGTTCGCCCTGCGCGAGCCGTTCGGGGTGCACACGTTCGCCGTACCCCCGGGATCCCTGCTCGCCCTCTACACCGACGGGCTGGTGGAGGATCCCGCCGTGCCGATCGACGAGGGCATCGGCAGGCTCGCGGACGCCGTGTCCACGGTGCACCCCTGGGACGTCCTGGAGGAGGCCGCGCGGTGGGTCGTCTCCGGGCTGTCGCCGCAGCGCGGGCGCGACGACGTGACCCTGCTGCTGGCCCGCATGATCGGCTACCGCAAGGGTGACACCGCCACCTGGCGGCTGCCCGCCCGCGACGACGCGGCCGCCCGGGCCCGCACGCTGGTCTCCGCGCTGCTGCGCGAGTGGCGTACCAGGGACGACACCCGGGACAGGGTGCTGCTCCTGGTCAGCGAGCTGGTCACCAACGCGGTCCGGTTCGCCGGCGGGCCCATCACGGTACGGATGATCAGGGCCGGTCACGGACTGCTGTGCGAGGTCGGCGACACCGGCAACGGCCGTCCCCGCCTCGGCCGCGGCGAGCTGCTCGACGACGGCGGTCGAGGCCTGCACGTCGTGCACCGGCTCACCGCCCGGTGGGGGGTGCGGTGGACGGACACCGGCAAGGTGGTCTGGGCGGTGGTGGCCAGGTGACGGCGCGGCCGCGCTAGGGCCTGTCTGACAATTCCCGTCGTCGCCCGGAGGGCGGCCTCGCGGCGTCAGGTGCGTGCTCTCGCCGTGCCGGGCGTAGAGCCTCGT
>NZ_JBHYJX010000013.1:0-146880 GCF_042740985.1 Streptomyces sp. NPDC058985
TTAGAAGTTCCCGCGGGGGGAGCCGCGCGCGCTGGCGCGGGCGCCCCCACCGTCGTACCGCCGTGCCGTCAGCGCGCCGGGTCGCCGCGCCGCGCCGACAACAGGTCCTCCAGCTGCTCCTCGCGGGCCTGCGCCGCGACGAACAGCAGCTCGTCGCCCGCCTCCAGCGAGTCCTCCCGCGACGGGGTCAGCACCCGGGTGCCGCGGATGATGGTCACCAGCGAGGTGTCCTCGGGCCACTCGACGTCACCGACCTGGATCCCGGCGAGGGCCGACTCCTCCGGCAGCGTCAGCTCGACCAGGTTGGCGTCGCCGTGGCTGAAGCGCAGCAACCGGACCAGGTCGCCGACGCTCACCGCCTCCTCCACCAGGGCCGACATCAGCCGCGGGGTGGAGACGGCGACGTCCACGCCCCAGGACTCGTTGAACAGCCACTCGTTCTTCGGGTTGTTGACCCGGGCGACGACGCGCGGGACGCCGTACTCCGTCTTGGCCAGCAGCGAGACGACGAGGTTGACCTTGTCGTCGCCGGTCGCGGCGATGACGACGTTGCAGCGCTGGAGCGCCGCCTCGTCCAGGGACGTGATCTCGCACGCGTCGGCGAGCAGCCACTCCGCCATCGGGACGCGCTCGACCGAGATCGCGGTCGGCGCCTTGTCGATGAGCAGGACCTCGTGGCCGTTCTCCAGCAGCTCGCCCGCGATCGAGCGGCCGACCGCGCCGGCTCCGGCAATGGCGACCCTCATCAGTGACCGCCCTCCTTTTCGGGCCCCTTGGCGAACGCCGCCTCGACCTTGTCGACCTCGTCGGTGCGCATCATCACGTGCACCAGGTCGCCCTCCTGCAACACGGTCTGCGAGGAGGGCAGGATCGCCTCCCCCAGCCGGGTGAGGAAGGCCACCCGCACACCCGTCTCCTCCTGGAGCCGGCTGATCTTGTGGCCCACCCAGGACGGTGAGGTGTGCACCTCGGCGAGCTGGACCCCGCCGGTGGGGTCGCGCCACAGCGGCTCGGCGCCCGAGGGGAGCAGCCGGCGCAGCATCTGGTCGGCCGTCCAGCGGACCGTGGCCACCGTGGGGATGCCCAGGCGCTGGTAGACCTCGGCGCGGCGGGGGTCGTAGATGCGGGCGGCGACATTCTCCACGCCGAACATCTCGCGCGCCACGCGGGCGGCGATGATGTTCGAGTTGTCGCCGCTGGAGACGGCCGCGAAGGCGCCCGCGTCCTCGACGCCCGCCTCGCGCAGGGTGTCCTGGTCGAAGCCGATGCCGGTGACCCGGCGGCCACCGAACGAGGAACCGAGACGTCGGAAGGCGGTGGGGTCCCGGTCGATCACGGCGACCGTGTGCCCCTGCTGTTCCAGGGCCTGGGCGAGGGCGGAGCCCACGCGCCCGCAGCCCATGATGACAATGTGCACGGCTCTACACCACTCTTCTTCCGAGCCCTCTGACGTAGGCGTACGTCCCGCTCATTTTCCTCTTTCGGCTCGACGGGCAACACGTGCGGCCCCTGTCCGGGGGCGCCGGGCACCATCATGCCGGTCCGGCGGGTCCGGCCCCCGCCCGGGTGGCCCCCGGCGCCCCGCCGACGGTCCGAGCCCAGTGACGCGGAGGGCCGGGCGTCCCGCCTCAGCTCTCCACCGACGACCCCCGGCGCCCGATGCTGCGGATGCTGGCAAAAGTGAGGATTCCGAGGCCGGCGAGAGAGAGAAGGCCGCCGATCAGCTCCGCGGACAGGTGCATGAGACCTCCAGGGTGGCAACGGCCGGGCACCGGGCGGTGTTTGCGCGGTGTTCGTCATATAGGCATGCCAGGCCCCCGACCTGCGGAACCCGCAGCCCGACCACCCGTCGAATTCACCCGTAGAGCAGACGGCGGGTGGATCGGGGGTGGCGGGTGGGCGCGCGCCCGTTCGAACGCTTACGATCCTCTGTTGTGTCCAAACTGACCGACGTGCCCAAGCGGATCCTGATCGGGCGCGCACTGCGCAGCGACCGGCTGGGCGAAACGCTCCTGCCGAAGCGCATCGCCCTCCCCGTCTTCGCATCCGACCCGCTCTCCTCGGTGGCGTACGCGCCCGGCGAGGTGCTGCTCGTCCTGTCCATCGCGGGCGTGTCGGCGTACCACTTCAGCCCCTGGATCGCGGTCGCGGTCGTCGTCCTGATGTTCACGGTCGTCGCCTCCTACCGGCAGAACGTGCACGCCTACCCGAGCGGCGGCGGCGACTACGAGGTGGCCAACACCAACCTGGGACCCAAGGCGGGCCTGACCGTCGCCAGCGCCCTGCTGGTCGACTACGTCCTGACCGTCGCCGTCTCGATCTCCTCCGGCATCGAGAACCTCGGCTCCGCGGTCCCCTTCGTGGTCGAGCACAAGGTCCTCTGCGCGATCGCCGTGATCCTGCTGCTGACCCTGATGAACCTGCGTGGCGTCAAGGAGTCGGGCAAGCTGTTCGCGATCCCCACGTACGTCTTCGTCGGCGGTGTCTTCATCATGATCGCGTGGGGAGCGTTCCGGGCCGTGGTGCTCGGCGACACCATGCGCGCGCCGACGGCGGACTACGAGATCAAGCCGGAACACGGCGGGCTCGCCGGCTTCGCCCTGATCTTCCTCCTCCTGCGCGCCTTCTCCTCCGGCTGTGCCGCGCTCACCGGTGTGGAGGCGATCTCCAACGGCGTCCCGGCCTTCCGCAAGCCCAAGTCGAGGAACGCGGGGAACACCCTCGCGATGATGGGCCTGCTCGCCGTCACCATGTTCTGCGGCATCATCGCGCTCGCGTCCGCGACGGACGTGCGCATGTCGGAGAACCCGGCCACCGACCTCTTCCACAACGGTGTCGCGGTCGGCGCCGACTACGTCCAGCACCCGGTGATCTCGCAGGTCGCGGAGGCCGTCTTCGGCGAGGGCAGCTTCCTCTTCATCGTGCTGGCCGCGGCCACCGCGCTGGTCCTCTTCCTCGCCGCGAACACCGCCTACAACGGCTTCCCGCTGCTCGGCTCGATCCTCGCCCAGGACCGCTACCTGCCGCGCCAGCTGCACACGCGCGGTGACCGCCTGGCGTTCTCCAACGGCATCGTCCTGCTGGCCGGCGCCGCCATACTCCTCGTCTTCGTCTACGGCGCCGACTCCACGCGCCTGATCCAGCTCTACATCGTCGGCGTCTTCGTCTCCTTCACGCTCAGCCAGATCGGCATGGTCCGGCACTGGAACCGCCACCTGGCCGTGGAGAAGGACCAGTCCGCGCGCCGCCGCATGATCCGCTCCCGGGCCATCAACGCCTTCGGCGCCTTCTTCACCGGGCTCGTCCTGGTCGTCGTACTGGCCACGAAGTTCACCCACGGCGCCTGGGTCGCCCTGCTCGGGATGTGCATCTTCTTCGCCACGATGACGGCGATCCGCAAGCACTACGACCGCGTCTCCGAGGAGATCGCCGCCCCCGAGGACCCGGAGGAGGCGCAGAGCGACGACATGGTGCGCCCGTCCCGGGTCCACTCGGTGGTGCTCATCTCCAAGATCCACCGCCCCACCCTGCGCGCGCTCGCCTACGCCAAGCTGATGCGCTCCGACACCCTCGAGGCCCTGAGCGTCAACGTCGACCCGGCCGAGACCAAGGCCCTGCGCGACGAGTGGGAACGGCGCGGCATCGCCGTACCGCTGAAGGTCCTGGACTCCCCCTACCGCGAGATCACGCGGCCGGTCATCGAGTACGTCAAGAGCCTGCGCAAGGAGTCCCCGCGCGACGCGGTCTCGGTCATCATCCCCGAGTACGTGGTCGGCCACTGGTACGAGCACCTGCTGCACAACCAGAGCGCGCTGCGCCTCAAGGGCCGCCTCCTGTTCACCCCCGGCGTCATGGTCACGTCCGTCCCGTACCAGCTCCAGTCCTCCGAGGCCGCGAAGAAGCGGGCCCGCAAGCGGCAGGACTGGAACGCGCCCGGCGCGGTCCGGCGCGGTCCGCTCCACCACGACCGGGCGAAGGACTCCTCGCCGTCGAAGTAGAGTGGACGGCTGCGGTCCCTTCCCGCCGTCCCTCACACCCCCGTTCTCTGGAGCCACCCCGCCATGCAGGCAGAACCGAAGAAATCGCAGGCGGAGTCCGGAGCGGTCTCGCTCGTCGGCGAGGAGTACGAGGTCGAGATCGGCCCCGTCGCGCACGGCGGCCACTGCATCGCCCGTACGTCCGAGGGACAGGTGCTCTTCGTCCGGCACACGCTGCCCGGCGAGCGCGTCGTGGCCCGGGTGACGGAGGGTGAGGAGGGCGCCCGCTTCCTGCGCGCGGACGCCGTCGAGATCCTGGACGCCTCCAAGGACCGCGTCGAGGCCCCCTGCCCCTTCGCCGGCCCCGGCCGCTGCGGGGGCTGCGACTGGCAGCACGCCAAGCCGGGCGCCCAGCGCCGCCTGAAGGGCGAGGTCGTCGCCGAGCAGCTGAAGCGGCTGGCGGGCCTCACCCCGGAGGAGGCCGGCTGGGACGGCACGGTGATGCCCGCCGAGGGCGACAAGCTGCCCGCCGGCCAGGTCCCGGCGTGGCGCACGCGCGTCCAGTACGCGGTGGACGCCGAGGGCCGTGCGGGCCTGCGCAAACACCGCTCGCACGAGGTCGAGCCCGTCGACCACTGCATGATCGCCGCGGAGGGCGTCAGCGAGCTGGGCATCGAGGCCCGGGACTGGCCCGGCATGGCGTCGATCGAGGCGATCGCGGCGACCGGCTCCCAGGACCGCCAGGTCATCCTGACCCCGCGGCCGGGCGCGCGGCTCCCCATCGTGGAACTGGACCGCCCGGTCTCGGTCATGCGGGTCGGCGAGAAGGACGGCGGCGTCCACCGCGTCCACGGCCGCCCCTTCGTCCGCGAACGCGCCGACGACCGCACCTACCGCGTGGGCAGCGGCGGCTTCTGGCAGGTCCACCCGAAGGCGGCCGGCACTCTGGTGACCGCGGTCATGCAGGGCCTCCTCCCGCGCAAGGGCGACATGGCCCTCGACCTGTACTGCGGCGTGGGCCTCTTCGCCGGCGCCCTCGCCGACCGGGTCGGCGACCAGGGAGCGGTCCTCGGCATCGAGTCCGGCAAGCGCGCGGTCGAGGACGCCCGGCACAACCTCGCCGGCTTCGACCGCGTCCGTATCGAGCAGGGCAAGGTCGAGGCGGTCCTGCCCCGGACGGGCATCGACGAGGTCGACCTCATCGTCCTGGACCCGCCGCGCGCGGGCGCGGGCAGGAAAACGGTGGAGCACCTCGCGTCACTGGGGGCGCGGAGGATCGCCTACGTGGCGTGCGATCCGGCTGCGTTGGCCCGGGACCTGGGGTACTTCCGGGATGGCGGGTATCGGGTGCGGATGCTGCGGGTGTTTGATTTGTTTCCGATGACGCATCATGTGGAGTGCGTCGCCATCCTCGAACCAGCCGCAAAGGGCTCCTGACCTGCGGTTTTGCCCGTGCGCATGATGTGCGGTGTGGGCGTTACGGGCGATATCTTGACGCTGAAATGACGCTCGCGACGCTCATTTGACGCTCGTTCTGATGGGGTGTCAGGTGAAGGTTGGGCAGGTCGAGTGGAGTCAAGGGAGGCCGGTGGTTGTGGTGTCCTGCCGCGGTGAGCGGGACGCCAGCCAGGTCTACCCGGTGAGACTGATCAACCCCGACACGTCGTGAGACAGATCCGGGAACCATAAGTGGGAAGTCAGGCTTCGGGGATGGCGCGGCCGAAGTCGGCGAGGGTGACGGCCTCGGGCTCGGGGCCGCCGCGGTGGCCGGTCTCCAGGGCGTCCAGGGCGGCGAGTTCGTCGGCGGTGAGGTCGAAGTCGAAGACGTCGATGTTTTCGGCGATGCGGTGGCGCTTGGTGGACTTCGGGATGACCGATCGGCCCTGCTGGAGTCCCCAGCGCAGCAGCACCTGGGCCGGGCTCTTGCCGTGCGCCTCGGCGATGCCGGTGACGGCCGGGTCTTCCAGGACGCTCCGGCGGTGTTCGCCGTAGCCCGGGTAGAAGGTGATGCCGCCGATGGGGGACCACGCCTGGTTGAGGATGCCGTGGGCGTCGTCGAAGTCGAGGACGGCGCGCTGCTGGAAGTAGGGGTGGATCTCCAGCTGGTTGACGGACGGTACGACATCGGTGGCGTCGAGCAGCCGGGTGAGGTGGTCGACCATGAAGTTGCTGACGCCGATCGCGCGGACCTTGCCGTCGGCCAGCAGCTTCTCCAGGGCGCGGTAGGCGGCGAGGGTCTTGTCGAACTCGGACGGCAGGGCCTGGTGCAGGATCAGCAGGTCGATCCGGTCGAGGCCGAGTTTGGCGGCGCTCTTGTCGAAGCCGTGCAGCGTCTCGTCGTAGCCGTAGTCGCTGATCCAGATCTTCGTCTCGACGAAGACGTCGTCGCGCGGGACGCCGGAGTCGCGGACGGCCTGGCCGACCTCGCGTTCGTTTCCGTAGGCGGCGGCGGTGTCGATGTGGCGGTAGCCGAGGTCGAGGGCGTCCTTCACCGCGGCGATGGTCTCGTCGGGCGGGGTCTGGAAGACGCCGAGTCCGAGGGCGGGCATCTCGACGCCGTTGTTGAGGGTGAGGGTCTGCATCACAGGGACCTTTCGGTGTGGGGTGCCCGTGCGGGCGCGATGAGGGTCAGGACGGTGGCGACGGCCAGCGCCAGGAGGACGGCCGAGCCGGTCAGGGCCGCTGCGGAGCGGCCGGCGATGTCGGCCGGTGTGTGGCCGGTGGAGACGGTGGCGGCGACGGCCGTCAGCAGGCTCAGGGCCAGCGCGCTGCCGATCTGGTGCACGGTGTTGACCAGGCCGGAGGCGGCCCCCGCGTCCAAGGCGGCGACGCCGTCGACGCCGCTGGAGGTCAGAGGCGCCAGCGTCAGGCCCTGCCCGGCGCCGATGAGCACCATCGGCAGAGCGATACCGGTCAGGTAGGGGGTGTGCAGGCCGAGACGGCTCAGCCACGCCATGCCCACGGTGGTCAGGGCGACTCCCGTCACCAGGACCAGTGGCCGTGCGGCCCGCTCCAGGAGGCGGGGCACCTGGACGGCAAGGGCGAAGTTGACCAGCGTCATCGGCAGGAACGCCATTCCCGCCTGCAACGGCGTCCAGTGGTAGACGCTCTGCACGAACTGCGCAGTGAAGAAGAACCCCATCATCGCGCCCATGTACAGCATCCGGGTGACGTCGGCACCACCACGCTCCCGGCTGGTGAACAGCCGCAGCGGCACGATCGGCTGGGCGGCCCGCCGCTCCACCGCCACGAACGAGCCCAGCACCACCACGCCCGCCGCCAGCGGCAGCAGGGCGGCCGGCGCCGTCCAGCCGAAGTCGGCCGCGTCCACGATGCCCAGGACCAGGGCGGTGGAACCCAGGGTCGCCAGCAGCGCCCCGGCCACGTCGAAACGGCCGCCCCGCCGTTCCGTCTCGGGCAGGAACCGTACGGCCAGGACCATCATCACGGCGCCGACGGGCACGTTCAGAAAAGCTGACGCAGATGATCGCGAGGATCAGTGTCGGGTGGGCCGGGGGCATGCCCGGCCGCCTTGCCGCAGGCGCCGACCTGCGCTGAGCGGTGGTGGTGGTCATGGCGTCACCGGCCCCATCGTCAGCTCCTCGTCATCCGCCGCAGCGATCACCTGCCGGCCGGCCGCCGCGGCAGCCGCGCTTCCGCTGGCCGCGGCAGCCTTCACCTTTCTCGCAGACTGCCTGTTCACGGCCTGACCAGCACCTTCAGCGCGTCGTCGGCGCCGGCTGGCAGCTCGGCCCGGGTTCCGCCGGCGAGCGGCACACGGGCTGTCCCGCCCTGGCCGCCGTCGACACCGTTCACGGCCCAGAAGCCGTGCAGGTCGCTGCCGCACACGCAGGCGGTGGTGATGCGGACGAGGGCGTCGGTGGGCTCCTCCAGGGTGGGATCGGCCATGTCCTCGACACGGACGTCACCTGCTTCGTACATGGGTGCTGCGCGCACGGTGCTCCCTCGGATCGGTAAAGGCCGAGGTCGGGACCCTCCCGCGGTGTCCGGTCCTCGGTCCTGTTCCAGGGAACATCGCGTGGGCCCTCGGGTGGGAGTCACTGCTCTTCCAGGTACTGGCAGTACCTCGCAGGCCCTCCAGGGCCGTCCTACGGTGGAGAGGCCGGCACAAGATTCACGCCGATCCGAGGAGCTTCCCCGTGCCACTGCCGTCCGCCGCGACCACTGTCCGTCCCGCTCCGTGCCGTACGGCGCTCCGCCTGGAGAGCGACCATGGCTGACAAGAAGAGCGTGGCCGGGGAGGTGCGCGAGTTCCTGAGCACCCGGCGGGCCCGGATCACCCCTGAGCAGGCGGGGCTGCCCGTCTACGGCGGCAACCGCCGGGTCGCGGGGCTGCGCCGCGAGGAGGTCGCCCTGCTCGCGGGCTTGAGCGTGGACTACTACGTCCGGCTGGAGCGCGGAAACCTCAGCGGGGCCTCCGACTCGGTCCTGGTGGCCCTCGCGCACGCCCTGCAGCTGAACGAGGCCGAACGTACTCACCTGTACGACCTCGCCCGCGCCTCCACCCCGGCCGGCAGGAGGCCGGCGGTGACCTCCTCGCGGGTACGGCCCACGATCCTGCGCATGCTCGACTCGATGACCGACGTCCCGGCGTTCGTCCGCAACGCCCGCTTCGACGTCGTGGCCGCCAACGCGCTCGGCCGTGCGCTGTACGCGCCGCTCTTCGACTCCCCGCTGTTCGCGCAGCGCGGTCCGGTCAACAGCGCCCGCTTCCTGTTCCTGGATCCCGCGGCCCAGGACTTCTGGGCCGACTGGGACAAGGGCGCCGACGACGCCGTCGCCTTCCTGCGCACCGAGACCGGCCGGGCGCCGCATGACAAAGCGCTCACCGATCTGGTCGGGGAGCTGACGACCCGCAGCAACGAGTTCGCCCGCAGGTGGGCCCGGCACGACGTCAAATTCCACCGCTCGGGCGTGAAGAACTTCCACCACCCGCTCGTCGGTGACCTCGCGCTGCCCTACGAGGCGCTGGACCTCCCCTCCGACCCGGGCCTGCGCCTCAACATCTACACACCCGAGCCGGATTCCCCTGAACGCCAGGCCCTGGACCTGCTCGCCAGCTGGACGACCACCGGCACGGTCGTCCCCGCCGACACCGAGTGACCTCACACGATCAAGGAGAACCCACCTCATGCAGTACCGACCGCTCGGCCGCACCGGCGTCCACGTCAGCCCGCTCTGCCTCGGCGCGATGATGTTCGGCCCCTGGGGCAACGAGGACGAAGCCGACTCGATCCGCATCATCCACCGCGCCCTCGACGCGGGCATCAACTTCGTCGACACCGCCGACGTGTACTCCGCCGGCGTTTCGGAGGAGATCGTCGGCAAGGCCCTCGAGGGCCGCCGCGAGGACGTGTTCCTGGCGACGAAGTTCTTCATGCCGATGGACCAGGACGACCCCAACCAGCGGGGTGGCTCCCGCCGTTGGATCATCCGGGAGGTCGAGAACTCCCTGCGCCGTCTGGCCACCGACCACATCGACCTCTACCAGGTCCACCGGCCCAGCCCCGACACCGACGTCGCCGAGACCCTCGGCGCCCTCACCGACCTCGTACGCCAGGGCAAGGTCCGCTACATCGGTTCGTCCTCCTACTCCGGCTCGCAGATCGTCGAGGCCCAGTGGACCTCGCGTGACCGGAACCTGGAGCGGTTCGTCACCGAGCAGCCGCCGTACTCCCTCCTGGTCCGCGGCATCGAGGAGGACGTGCTGCCCACGGTTCGGCGGCACGGCATGGGCACGCTCACCTACAGCCCGCTCTCGGGCGGCTGGCTGTCGGGCCGCTACCGCAAGCACGCCACAGAGGGCCCGGCCTCGGCCGCCCGTCCCCAGGCCCGCTTCGACATGAACACCCCCTCCAACCAGCGCAAGTTGGAGGCCGTAGAACAGCTCGCGGTCCTGGCGGAGAAGGCCGGCCTCACCCTGATCGAGCTGGCCGTCGCCTTCGTCATCAACCACCCCGGCGTCACCTCGGCGATCATCGGTCCGCGCACCATGGAGCAGCTGGAGGCGTTCCTGCCCGCGGCCGACATCGCCCTGTCCGCCGACGTGCTGGACGCCATCGACGAGATCGTCGCCCCCGGTGTCACCGTCAACCCGGTCGACAACAGCTACGGCGACTTCGAGCTGCGAGCGGACCAACGGCGGCGCTGACCACGAGGAGACCGGGCCGACACCAGTCGGTCTACCTCCCAGGCCCAGGTTCCCTCCGAAGAAGCGCCAGTGTCGTGACCCGGCCGGCTGTTCTGAAACCGTCGCCAGAGACAGCCGCTTTCTCGAACAAACCATGCGCCCTGGCAATGACGCCTCCGTCGGCCAAGGCCATCGGGCTGTTGACGCGGGTGCGGCGGCGTAGCAGCTCAGATCCAAGGAATGTGAATGCTCCAGTCGGGTCAGGGCATCCGTTCAGGCCGGCACAGGACCTCACGCGAAGGTGAAGACCGCCTTGCCGACCGTGTTTCCCGAGCGGAGCCGGGCGGCGGCTTCTCGGCATCGCTCGGCGCTGAGGGTGGAATCGATGACGGGTGTGACGTCACCGCGTTGGACAGCCGGCAGCACTTCGGTGCTGAGCGCCTCCAGGATCGGGACGGTCTCCCAGTCCCGGGAGAACCCGAAGGAGACGCCGTGCACGGTGAGATGCCGGAAGGACAGGGCGTCGAGGTCGATCGTCGTGGCGGGGCCGGCGAGGCGGCCGATGTTCACCACCTGTCCGTCGAGGGCGGTCGCGGGCAAGCAGGCGGCGAAGGTATCGCCGGCGACGTGGTCGAGCACCACGTTCACCCCCTTGCCGTCGGTCGCATCGAGCACGGACTCCGCCAAGTCCTCGCCGCTGCCGGTGACGATCACGGTGTCCGCTCCCAGGCTGGTGAGCAGGTCCTTCTTGTCCTTACTGCGGGTGGTGGCGATGATCTTCGATGCGCCGAGCGTCTTGGCGATCTGGATGCCGATCATGCCGATACTCGTGGACGCTCCCGTGCTCAGGACGCTCTGTCCCGCCCGGAAGCCCGCGATGGAGAGGGCGCCGAACTCGGTGAGCAGTGCGGTCGGCAGCGCGCACGCCACATCCGGGGCCAGGGTCGTCGGGCGGGGCAGCACGAACCGGTGATCGGCCACCAGGTACTGGGCGAACGCGGAGGGGAAGGTTCCCATGACCGGGTCCCCGGCCTTCCAGCGGCCCGCGCCCGGGCCGACTGCGGCGATCTCGCCGGCGTACTCGAACCCGGCGATGGACTGGTTGCCGGTTCCGCCGTGGGTGGGGTCGGCTTCGGCGAGCATGGGCAGGTCGGCGTTGTTGGTCGCCGAGGCGTGGTTGCGGATGAGGACTTCCCCTGCTCCGGGGGTGGGGATCGGCACGTCGTCCAGGACCCACTCGGGCCCGCGGCCGAGCAGCAATGCCTCCATCGTGTCCGTCATGTGGTGCTCCGTGGGTGTGGGCTGGACCGCCGTGGTGACGGCGGTGTCAGGGCATGGTGCCGGGCCGGCCGCAAGTATGTTGTGCCTTGCGGCCGGCCCGGGCGCGGGCTGACCTACTTGCCGCTGTAGACGGGGAAGGCGGCGTGCTCGCCGTAGTCACGCTCGTCGAGAGTGCGCAGGGTGGCCATGTCCGCCTCGGAGATCTCGAAGTCGACGTCGGCGTTGGAGCGCATGTGCTCGGGGTTCGCGGTCTTCGGCAGCGGCTGGGTGCCCAGTTGCAGGGTGTAGCGGATGCAGAGCTGCGGGACGCTCACCGCGTAGCTCTCGGCGATTTCCTTGATCTGGGGGCTGTGGAGGAGCTGGCCGTGGGCGATCGGCGAGTACGCCTGCACGAGGATGTTTCGTTCTTCGCAGAAGCTCAGCAGCTCCTCCGGGGTGTTCCCGGCGTGGAGGAGCACCTGGTTCACGTGCGGTGCCACCGTCCCGTGGGTGAGGATGTTCTCCAGGTCGGACTGGAGGAAGTTCGACACGCCGATGGCGCGGATCTTGCCGGCCTTGTGGGCGTCCTCCAGTGCGCGCCACGCCTGGCGGTTGCCCTCGGCGTGGTCACCGCCGCGGAAGTCGTCCCACGGCTGGGGGGCGTGGATCAGCATCAGGTCGATGTAGCCGATGTCCAGCTTCGCCAGCGATTCGTCGATCGCCGCGGTCGCCGCGTCGTACTCCTTGATCTCCGCGGCCAGCTTCGTGGACACGAACAGGTCCTCGCGTGCCACACCGGAGGTGCGGACGCCTTCTCCGACTCCGCGCTCGTTGCCGTACGCCTGTGCGGTGTCGATGTTGCGGTAGTCGGTCTCGATCGCCGAGCGGACGGCGTCGGCTGCCTTGTCGTCCTCGATGAACCAGGTGCCCAGGCCGAGCTTCGGGATCTCGACGCCGCCTGCCAGGGTGTAGGTCTCGTTCAGGATGCTCATGCGTTCTCTCCGTTCTTCGGCAGTCGGCCGTACACCTCGTCGGTGACCGGCTCCAGCCACTCGTTGCTGACGTCTTCTCCCGGCGTGATGAAGGCGAGGTGGGAGAACCACGAGTCGGCCTTCGCGCCGTGCCAGTGCTTCGTCCCCGCCGGGACGCGGATGGTGGTGCCCGGGGTCATGCTGATCGGTTCCTGGCCCTCGGCCTGGTACCAGCCGCTGCCCGCCGTACACAGCAGGATCTGATCGCCCCCGCCATCGGTGCCGTGGTGGATGTGCCAGTTGTTGCGGCAGCCCGGCTCGAAGGACACGTTGCTGACCGGGACGCTCCCGCCGGTCAAAGGAGCGAGGTAGCTCTGCCCGATGAAGTTCTCGGCGTAGGCGTCGTTCGTATCACCGAGCGGGAAGATCTGCTGGAATCCGTGGTCGGACATGTGGGGGTGTCTCCTTGATCATTTGAGGTTGCCGGCTGCGCCGTTCAGAGCTCGTGGGCCCTGCCGGCTCCTCGGCTTGCGGCGTCCACTTGATCTCTGTTCCGGACGGCTGGAGGTGAGAGGGGCGGTCACTTCTCGATGAGCTGCCCGTACTCCTCCTGGAAGCGGTCTCCAGCGGCGGGCGGGAGGTTGTCGAGGCGGGCGAGCTGGTCGGCGGTCAGGACGAGGGCATCGGCGGCAGTGTTCTCCTCGACGCGAGAGACCCGCTTGGTGCCGGGGATCGGAGCGATGTCTTCACCCTTGGCCAGCAGCCAGGCCAGCGCCACCTGGGCCGGTGTCGCCTCCACCTCGGCGGCCACGGCCTGGACCTCGTCGGCGATGGCCAGGTTGCGCCGGAAGTTCTCGCCCTCGAAGCGGGGGTTGCCGACGCGGAAGTCACTCTCGTCCAGGTGGGCGATGGAGCGGACGGAGCCGGTCAGGAAGCCGTGGCCGAGCGGCGAGTACGGGACGAAGCCGATGCCCAGCTCCCGCGCCACCGGAAGGATCTCCTGCTCGACCTCCCGCTCCCACAGCGAGTACTCCGTCTGCAGCGCGGTGACCGGGTGGACGGCGTGGGCGCGGCGGATGGTTGCGGGCTTGGCCTCGGACAGGCCGATATGCCGGATCTTGCCTTCGCCGATCAGCTCGGCCAGTGCGCCCACGGTCTCCTCGATCGGCGTGCCGGGGTCGACGCGGTGCTGGTAGTAGAGGTCGATGCGGTCGGTGCCCAGCCGTCGCAGAGAGCCCTCGACCGCGGCACGGACGCTCCCCGGGGAGGAGTCGACCTCGTTCGGCGTCGCCGTTGCACCGGTGTGGGAGACCAGACCGAACTTCGTGGCCAGACCACCTGGTCGCGGCGTCCCTTGAGTGCCCGGCCGACCAGTTCCTCGTTGAGGAACGGTCCGTAGACCTCTGCGGTGTCCAGGAAGGTCACGCCGAGGCCGAGGGCACGGTGGATGGTGCGGATCGACTCGGCGTCGTCCGTGTTGGCTCCGGTGTAGAAGTCGGACATCCCCATGGCACCGAGACCGATACGGGAGACGTCCAAGCTCCCCAGTTCGATGTGCTGCATCGCGGCTTCTTCTCCGTTCTCCGGACCAGCCCGGAAAAGCGTCTCCGGCGCCGCACGCCGGATGATGTGCAAAGTTCTCTTGGGCCGAGGGTCGAGCTCGCCTTTCCGAGAATCAATTTCCCGGATTTGCGACCTCTTCCTCATCGCCACGTCGTCCAGCTTGGCGCCGCCTCACGCGTGCGAAAAGAGGAGAGATTCTTCCGGGGAAGGATCCTTCCCTCCCAGCGGCAGACTCCGAGTGCGACAGTGAAGGCATGAGCAGCAAGCGCAACGAGCTGGGATCCTTCCTCAAGGCGCGACGCGCCGAGCTGACCCCGCGCGCCGTGGGCCTGCCCGACAGCGCGGGTCCGCGCCGGGTGGCCGGACTGCGCCGCGAGGAGGTGGCGCGGCTCGCGGCGATCTCCACCGACTACTACACCCGCCTGGAGCAAGGCCGCCTGCCGGCCTCGGCGCCAGTACTGGAGACCCTGGCCGAGGCGCTGCACCTCGATGAGGACCAGCGGCGCTACCTGTTCGGCCTGGCCGGCAAGGAGACAGCCAAACCGCGTCGCCGCGCTGTGCAGAAGGTGCAGCCGCAACTGCGCAGGGTGCTGGACGATCTCACCTCCACCCCGGCGATCGTGATGGGCCGCCGCATGGACGTCATCGCATGGAATCCCCTGGCGGCCACTCTGATCACGGACTTCGGAAAGGTTCCTGAGAAGCATCGCAATTACGTGCGGATTCTTTTCACCGACCCGATGATGCGCAGCCTCTATGCCGACTGGAGAAGCGTTGCGCGGACCGCGGTCGCACAACTGCGGATGGAGGCGGCGAAGTACCCGGACGACCCGCGGCTTGCCGCACTGGTCGGAGAGCTGTCCGTACAGGACGCCGACTTCCGCACCTGGTGGGCCACACACCACGTCGCCACGCTCAGCGTGGGCACCAAGGTGTTGCAGCATCCCGTCGCCGGGGAGCTGTCGCTGGACTGGGACACCCTGACCGCGAGCACCGACCCGGACCAGCAACTGGTGGTCTGGACGGCCGAGGTCGGCTCCCCCACCCACGATGGCCTGCGCATCCTTGCGTCATGGGCCGCCGGCCACCACCAGATCACGGCGCGACCAGCCGATTGAGGTGCCGATCAGCCGCAGGCAGAGCATCCATCGCTCGCGAGACCGACTGGCCGCACCCCCCTCGCGCCGTCCGCCGTGACGCTCGTTTCACCGGTGAGGCGCTTGCGTCGGTGACGCCCTCAAGGTCTCGATCGGAGACCCTTGACGCGCATACGACGCTCGAACAGGAAGTCCTGCCCCCGGAACTCTCTTGGCTGGAGCTGTCGGGAGTTGCGCACCGACTCGGACCGGCGACCGCGACGAGTCTCTGCCCGTGACGTCGACGACCTGGTCAAGGCTCTCGGCTCGGGCACCGGCCTGTCGAAGAGTGAGGTCTCCCGGATCTGCGGCGTTCTCGACGAACGGCTCGACGAACGGCTCGATGAGGGCGGTGCAACAGAGGTCCAGGTGGGCGAGGGGTCGGTGGCTGCCCTCGGGTCCGGGGCCTGGCCGGAGCGAGACGGCTCAATGACGGCGCCTGCGATGGTCACTCCTCCGAGGCAGGCTCCGCGGCGCGGGTCCCGCGCTTCCGGGCGGCGTCGGCCGCCGGCTGTGCGGGGGCCGGCGTGGTGGCTGTGAGTCCCGCGACCATCCGGGCATACACCTCTCCCGCCCGCGCGTCGAGTTCCGCCAGTGGGATCCCCGTGTCCCGGGCGTACGCCTCGCGGAAGATCGCGTAGCCCATCTGTGCCGCCGCCGTCATCACGTGGGCCGCGACCGCGTCGGCGTCCGGCGGGAGCGCACCGGTGTGCAGGTCTCTGTCCAGGCTCTTGCGTGTCTGCCCGAATCGGGGGAGCGGGCTGAAGTCGGTGTCGCCGTCGAGGGCCAACAACGTTTCGAGGCGCACCACTTCGGGCTCCTCGACGCGGTAGTGGAACATCGCCTGACGGCGTTCGGCGAACGGCAGCTCCCAGTGGCCGTCGCCCTCCGCGACACGGCGCTCCACCAAGTCGGAGGCGGCGGCCCGCAGCAGGGCCTGCCTGGTGCCGAAGTACTGGTAGATCTGGCCGTGGTTGACGCCCGCCTCGGCGGCGACCTCGCGGAGGCTGATGCCGGCGAGGACTCCGTCGCGGTCGAGCAGTCGACGCGCGGCGGCCAGCAGATCGGCTTCTGTCTCCTGGCGGCTGCGCCTGCTCCTGCGCACCTTGCCCGGTTGGCTCATGCCCTGCTGCCCCTCGTTCGTCGTTCCGTGATGTCCGGCGGCGCCGCAGGGCACCACTGCCCTCGAACCGTAGCGCCCGAGGGCGGTTCGACCGCCCGGCGCAGTCCGGACCGGTCACCGTCGGTTGCGTTTCTTCTCGGTTCCGACCCTTGCCGTGCCGGGGAGACCAGCTTAGAGTTCCCGCTAGTAACGTTTCGTTAATAACAGATCGTGAATTGAGTGTGTACCCATGGCGACACTCCCCCTCGCGGGTATCCGCGTACTCGACCTCTCCACTGTCCTGGCCGCCCCGGTGACGGCCACCTTCCTCGGTGACTTCGGTGCCGAGGTGGTCAAGGTGGAGGAGCCCGGCCGCGGCGACTTCACCCGAGGCACCACCGCCGGCGCCCGCTCCCCCTACTGGGCGCAGGAAGCCCGGAACAAGAAGTCCGTCACCCTGAATCTGCGCACGGAGCAGGGACAGCGGATGGTGCGTGACCTGATCCCGCACTTCGACGTCGTCGTCACCAACTACCGCCCGCCGACCCTGCGTTCCTGGGGGCTCGACCCGGACCGGCTCAGCGAGCTGGCCCCGGATACCGTCCTCGTGTACGTGACGGGCTACGGCCTCACCGGGCCGTACAGCGACCGCGGTTCCTTCGACCGGATCGCCAGCGCCTTCGCCGGACTGACCTACGTGACCGGTGACGCGGACCGGGACCCCGTCCGCAGCGGCTACTCGACGATCGACTACATGGCCGCCTATCTCGGTGCGTTCGCCGTGGTCACCGCCCTCTACCACCGCGACACCGCGGGCGGCGGCGGGCAGGTCGTCGACCTCGCGCTGTACGAGGCCGGGTTCCGCGCCTCCGAGGACGCGCTCGCCGCGTACGCCACCACCGGGCGGGTCCGCGAGCGCGCCGGCAACCGCAATGCCAACATCGTCCCCGCCAGCGACTTCACCACCTCCGACGGCCGCCGGATCTCCATCCACGCCGGCACCGACGCCCTGTTCCGCCGCCTCAGCACCCTCATGGGCCGGCCCGAGCTGGCCGACAGCGAGGCGTACGCGACCCGCGCCGCGCGGGCCGGGCACGCCGAGGACCTGTACCGGATCGTCGGCGAGTGGGCCGCCGGGTACACCGCCGACGACCTCAGCAAGATCCTCAACGAGGCGGACATCCCCTCCTCACCGCTGATGAGCATCGCCGACATCGCCGCGGACCCGCACTACCGCGAGCGCGGGACGCTGATCGACGTCGAGGACCCGGAGTTCGGCGCGCTGCCCATGCCCGCACCGCTGCCCCGCCTGTCGAAGACGCCCGGCATGGTCCGCTCGACCGGACCCGCGCTCGGCGAGCACAACGCCGAGGTCTACTCCGGTGTCCTCGGCCTGAGCGAGGACCGGCTCGCCGTTCTGGAGGCCGACGGGGTCATCTGACCCCTGGCTCCACGCGCTCCTCTTCCCCGCCGTGAGCGGCCGGTCCCGCAGACCCGGCCGCGCGCAGCGTCCCGTCACCGCTTCCGGGAGGTCGCCATCCATGGCCGCACCACGCGATCCCTTCGCACTGGGAGACCGGCTCGACCGGCTCCCGCTCAGTTCGTTCCACCGCAGGCTGGTCTTCGCGCTCGCCGGGATGATCCTGTTCGAGTGGGTGGAGATCAACGCCTTCGCGTTCGTCGCGCCCACCTTGCGTGAGCAGTGGGGCATACCGCTGTCCACGGTGGCTCTGATCGCCGGCGTCAGCCAGCTCGGGGCGTTCGGCGGCGGCGTGCTGGGCGGGTATCTCGCCGACCGGCTCGGACGTCGGCGCACGATGCTCGTCAGCGTCGCCGTGTACTGCGGGGGCAGTGCCCTGTGCGTGATCGTGCAGGGTCCATGGCAGCTGATGGCAGCCCGCTTCGTCGCACATCTGGGCGCCCAGGCCATGGCCGTCATCGCGATCGTCACGCTCAGTGAGTTCGTCCCCGCGGCGGCGCGCGGTCGGCTGCAGACGTGGAAGGTCGCCGTCGGCGCGCTGGGCATCCCGATCGCCGCGTGGACCGGCTACCTCGTCGTCCCGCACTGGACGTGGGGCTGGCGGCTCGTCCTCGGACTCGGCCTGCTCGGGGTGGTCTTCGCCTGTCTCGTGCACCGCTGGGTGCCGGAGAGCCCGCGCTGGCTGCTGAGCCGGGGCGAGAGGGAGCGGGCGGAGGCGATCGTGCGCTCCATCGAACGAAGCTGCGGGGTCCAGGCCCCTGCGCCGGACGCGAGGGCCGACGTGCAGGCCGAGCCCGGCCTCGCGGCCCGCGCCGACGGAGGCGGGCCCCGGAACCCCTCTCCCGCCTCCCGCGTCCGCCTCGCGGAGTTGCTGGCACCGCCGAACCGTCGCCGGTTCGCCGTGGTCGCCACGATGTGGGTCGCCGGGCTGTTCGCCTACTCCGCCTTCAACACCTGGACCCCGACCTTCCTCGCGGAATCCGGCCTCGACCTCGACGACACACTGCTGCTGTCCGCCTGCGTTGCCAGCGCCGCGCCCCTCGGGGCCGTCCTCGCCGTGCCCCTCATCGACCGCTGGGACCGGCGTCGCACCCAACTCGTCCTAGGCTGCACGACCGCGGTGACCCTGCTCCTGTTCGGCCTGGTCCACTCACCGGTCGCCGTCCTGGTGCTCGGCGCCCTGACCAGCCTGTTGTTCCAGACGTCGGTTCCCTTCCTCCAGGTGTACTCCGCCGAGGTCTTCCCCACCCGGGTGCGCGCGCTGGGGGCGGGCACCTCCAACGCGCTGTCGCGCATCGTCAACTTCGGTGCTCCGACACTGGTCGCGGCGGTCTACAGCGGAATCGGCTATGCCGCGGTCTTCGCCATGCTGGCTGTCCTCGGCCTCGTCGGCGGCTGCGTGGCCGTCCTCTTCGGCCCCCGCACCACCGGTGTCAGCCTGGAGGCCGCGGCCGAGGCCGCCACCACCCCGAACCCCGCAGAGCAGAACCTCAAGGAAGACGCCCTACCGTGACAGACCTGACCCATGCGAGCGCCACCGAACTCGTGGCGCTCGTCAAAGCCGGCGCGCTCTCCCCGCGCGAACTGACCGACCACACCCTGGGGCGCATCGCCGCCGTCGACCCGGCGCTCAACTCCGTCGTGGCCCTCGACCCCGAACGCGCCCGCGCCGAGGCCGACGCACTCACCGAACGGCTCGCCCGCGGGGAGGGGACCGGCCCGCTCGCCGGACTGCCCGTCCTCGTCAAGGACCTGGAGGACGCCGCCGGATTCCCCACCAGCCGCGGCACCAGCGGCTTCCGTGACGCCCCGCCCGCCGCAGGCGACTCCGTGCACGTCGCCCGGCTGCGTGCCGCCGGCGCCCTGATCATCGGCAAGACGAACACCCCGCCGGTAGGTGCCGCCATCCACACGGCCAACGACGCCTTCGGCACCACCCGCAACCCGTGGAATCCCGAACGCTCACCGGGCGGATCCAGCGGTGGTGCCGCGGCGGCCGTCGCGGCCGGACTCGTGGCCCTCGGTACGGCGAGCGACGGCGGCGGCTCGACCCGTATCCCCGCGGCACTCTGCGGCCTTCCGGGACTGAAGCCGAGCCGCGGGCGCATCCCGCAGGGCCCGCTCCGCATGCCGAACTGGCCGCAGAACTCGTGTCCCTCCGGCATGGCCCGCACGGTCCGCGACACCGCCCTGCACCTGGACGTCGCGGCCGGACACCACCCTTGCGACCCGTTCTCGCTGCCCGCGCCGACCGGCTCGTACCTGGCCGCGCTCGACACACCGCTGCCCGCCCTGCGCGTCGGCGTCCTTACCACACTGGGCGTGGCCAGGCCGCGTCCCGAGATGGTCGCAGCCCTTGAGCGGGTGGCGGCGCTGCTGCGCGCCGAGGGCCACACGGTGCGTGAGGAGGGCGCCGTCCTCCCGGACGCCGAGACCTACCCCCGTCCGTTCCAGCTGCGGCAGAAGCTCCTCGCCTACAACCGGTACCTGGGCCTGGCCGACGAACTCGCCGCCCGGCGCCACGACTTCGAGCCGTGGTTCGCGAAGCTGCTGGACGACGGCAGCGGGCTCACGCCCGAGGAGGCCGCCGGGCACTGGGCGCACCGCTCCCGGCTCGACCAGTGGACGGCGGACCTCTTCGACCGCCACGACCTGCTGCTCCTGCCGACCGTGCCGACCACCGCCTGGCCCGCCGAAGGCGCCGACACCCTGAAGGCGGTGCGGGAGGGCACGCTCCCGATCGCCTTCACCTCGGTCTTCAACGACACCGGCCACCCGGCCATGACCGTCCCCGCGGGCCTCGCACCCGACGGCCTGCCCTGTTCCGTCCAGCTCGTCGCCCCGCACCACCGGGAGGACCGGCTGCTGGCGGCGGCCCGGCTCGTCGAGGAAGCGGAGGGGCCGCTGCGGCCGCCTTCGTCCGTCATCGGGGGATGAGCGACCCGGGGTGCGCCGTCTCGGGCGGCTGACTGCCGGAATCGGTCTCGTGGCGGGCTTCTTCGGCGGCTGGATGGCCGAGGTCCTGATGCGCTTCACCGACGTCGTCTTCGCCTTCCCGGTGATCATCCTGGCGATGGCGGCGGCCGCCCTCGTCCGGCCCGCACCTGCCCCACGCGGCCCTCGCCGGGGCGCTCGTCCGGTGCGGGACCGAGCCCGCGGCCTGCGGCGCAATCGCCGTGACGCCGACGTGGCGCGCGAGACCGACGAGGGACACGACCGGCCTCACCCTCGCCGTACGGCGCTCGGCGCACGTGAACGGCGGAGCGGCCGCCGGTCCACCGTCCGGAGCCGGCCCGGTGAGGTGAGCCGCTGCGCTGCGAGGAGGCCGTCGCGTCGTCCTGGCACGCCGCCCGGCCGGGCGACGTAGCGCACGCCGGCCACGCCGTGGCGGACGGGACCGGCCCCACCGCGCTCACGGGACTCCGGCGTCGCCGCGCCGCCGGACTGCTGCCCCTCCAGATGGGTCTTCCAGGACCCCAACGCCTCGCTCAACCCCCGGCGCACCGTCGGCGCCCAGATCGAAGAGGTGGTGGTCGCCCGGGACCGGGCCCGCGGCCTGCGGCGCAGTCGCCGTGACCCCGAGGTGGCGCGCGAGGCCGAGGAGGCACTGCTGCGGGTCGGCCTGCCGCAGGGGGCGGCGGAGAAGTACCCGCACGAGTTCTCCGGCGGCCAGCGGCAACGCGCGGCGATCGCCCGCGCCCTCGCCTCACGACCCGAGATGATCATCGCGGACGAGCCGGTGTCGGCCCTGGACGCCTCCGCCCAGGCCGCCGTGGCGAACCTGCTGCACGACCTGTCCCGGCAGGACGGCATCGCACTCGTCTTCATCTCCCACGACCTCGCCGTCGTCGGGGCGCTCGCCGACCGGGTGGTCGTCATGTACCTGGGCCGGATCGTGGAGACCGGAACGGTGGAGCAGATCTTCAACACCCCCCGGCACCCCTACACGCGGGCGCTGCTGGCCGCCGTCCCCGTGCCCGACGGCACCGGTTCCCGGCCCGAGGCCCTGACCGGCGAGATCCCCGACCCCGGCAGCCCGCCCCCGGGGTGCCGCTTCCATCCGCGCTGCCCCCTCGCCGTAGACCGCTGCCGCACCGACGACCCGGCCTTGCTGGAAGCGCCGGGCGCCTCCGGTGACGCTTCTTCGGTACTTGTGGCCTGCTGGGTCGCACAGGAGGAAGAATTTTCCCGTACGAAGACCTGACAACGGCCATCCGGCATCGGCGTCGACATCACGGCACGACGTCCCTGACGTACGTTCATAACGCTCCCGGCAGCGGGGACGTCAAACGCCGTCCGCCTCCCACCCGCCCCTCACCCCCTCAGTCGTACCGGAAGCCTCTGCACGCTGTTGCCCACGAACGAGGCGTGGCGCGGCAGTTCCGGCTCCGGGACCGCGAGGTCGAGGGTGGGGAAGCGGGCGAAGAGCAGCTCCAGGGCCGTGGTGCTTTCCAGGCGGGCCAGGGGTGCGCCCATGCAGTAGTGGGTGCCGTGGCCCAGGGAGAGGTGGCGGGACCCGCCGGTGCGGGTGATGTCGAAGCGCGCCGCGTCCGGGCCGTGGACCCGCGTGTCGCGGCCGGCCGCCGAGTAACCGGCGAGGACCGGGGTGCCGCGAGGGATCACCGTGCCGTCCAGGGTCAGGTCGCGGGTCGGGTAGCGGAACGGGAAGTAGCTGACCGGGCTGTCCCAGCGCAGGGTCTCCTCCACGACGTCCGACCAGCTCGCCTCACCGGAGCGGACCAGGTCGAGCTGGTCCCGGTGGGCGCACAGGGCGCGTACCGCGTTCGTGATCAGATTCAGGGTCGTCTCGTGCCCCGCGATGATGGTCAGCATCAGCGTGCCGATCAGTTCGTGCGGGCTGAACCGGTCGCCGCTCTCCTCGCGGGCAGCGATCAACGCGCTGGTCAGGTCGTCCCCCGGGGCGGCCGTCCGGGCGGCCGCGACCGCGCTGAGCACCTCCACCATCTCCCGGTTGGCCGCCATCGCCTCGGCCGGACCTATGTCCGTGGCCACGATCTGGTTGGAGAGCTCGTGCAGCCGGTCGTGGTGGGCCTCGTCCACGCCCAGCAGTTCGCAGATGACGCCCATAGGCAGCGGCAGCGCGAAGTGGGCGCGCAGGTCGACGACGCCGTCCTCGTCGGCGGCCGTGTCCAGGCCGTCGAGCAGGTCAGAAGTCAACTCCACTATGCGGGGACGGAGTTCCTCGACCCGGCGGGTCGTGAACGCCTTGCTCGTCAGCGACCGCAGCCGCCGGTGGTCGGCGCCGTCCGCGGTCGTCATCCCCTGCACCGTGGCGAACGTCTTGAGCGGCCAGCCGTCGGGGATCTCACCGGCCTGGAGCGCGGTGAAGTGCTGTGCGTTCTTGGCGACGTCGGGGTGCGCGAGGAACTCCTTCAGCGCGTCGTGGCCCAGCACCGCCATCCCCCGCACCTCGCCGGGCAGCACCACCGGGGCCACCGCGCCCCGGGCCAGCAGTCGGGCGTTGGCTGCGTGCGGGCAGCCCCCCGCAGGGTCCAGCCGGTGCGGACGGTCGGCCTCGGGGTTCACCGGTGACGTGTTCAACAGGGCTCCAGGTCTTCGGAGGGACGGGGCGGACAGACGAGGGACGAGCCCTGGTCGGGTCAGTGGGGGAGGGGCTGCCATGCGGGGGTGACAGCTCCGGTCGGCTGAGGGGGCACCGGGCCCCGCGGCAACTGTGGGGAGGTGAAGCGCACGGGCAGCGTGCCGAGGCCCTTGCTCCAGGGCGAGTTGATCCACTTCAACTCGTGCTCCGGGACCGCCAGTTCCAGATCGGGCAGGCGGTGCCGGATGGTGTCGACCGCGGTCCGGGTGATCAGCCGGGCCGGGTCCTGGGCGGGGCAGGTGTGCGGGCCCGCGCCGAACGCCAGATGCGAGCGGTTGCCGACGACGGGGGCGCCGCCGGCCGGCAGGACCTCCGGGTCCGCGTTGGCCGCCGCCAGGCCCAGGATCAGCATGTCGCCCGCCCGGACGTCCTGGCCGCCGAGCCTCATGTCACGGGTGGCGTAGCGGGCCGGGAAGTTCTGGGTGGGCGGGAAGCGCCACAGGACCAGGTCGAGCGCGTCGTCCACACCGAGGTGGCCGCCGCTGAGCGAGGAGCGCAGCGCGGGGTCGCAGAGCAGGATGCGCAGCGTGGTGGCGATCCAGTTCACCGTGGTCTGGTTGCCCGCGACGAACATGACCACCAGGTTGTGCAGGACCTCCTCGTCGGTGAGCCGCGCCGGATGGTGCAGCAGCGCGGAGACGATGTCGTCGCCGCGCACCCGTCGCTTCTTCTCGATCAGCCCCTGCAGGACGGCGCCCATCCGGCGGCTGGCGTCCCGCGCCCCGCTGGTGGCGGACACCAGCCCGGCCACCGCCTCCACCAGCTCACGGCCGGTCCGGTCGTCCACCCCGAGCAGCCCGGCGATCACCCGCATCGGCAGCGTACGCGCGTACGCGGCGACGAGGTCGGCCTCGCCGTGCGCCGCGAACCCGGCGATCAGGCCCTCGGCGGCGGCCCGGACGCCGCGGCGCAGCTCGTGCCCGTTGATCCCGGCCAGCGCGTCGGAGACGGCACCCCGCATCCTGCGGTGCTGCTGCCCGTCGGCGAAGAGCAGCGCGGGGCGCCAGCCGACCATCGGCAGGATCGGCGAGTCGGGCGGCACCCGGCCTTCGCGCAGCAGGCTCCACCGGCGCGGATCGTGCGAGAAGTCCTGTTCCTCGCGGGTGAGCCGGAGCAGTTCGCGGTGGCCCAGGACCAGCCAGGCGTCGACGCCGGGAGCGAGGGTCACCGGCGCCACCGGGCCGTGGGCGGCGCGCAGTCGCTCGTACAGGGCCGGCATCGTGTTGCCGTCGAGGCCGGGCCCGTACAGTGCGGCCGGCGTGCCGGGGGTGCCGGACACGGGGCAGCGGGCGGCAGGCCCGGCCGTGGGGTGCGGCATGCTCATGAGGACTCCGTGGCGACGTGGATGAGGTGACGGACCAAAGCGATCAGTGCCCGGACCGACGAGGCCCGGTCCCGTGCGTCGCAGGTCACCAACGGGGTACCGGGCAGCAGGTCGAGCGCCGTACGGATGTCGTCGGCGGCGTACCCGGGGCCGTTCGGGAAGACGTTGACGGCGACCGCGAAGGGCAGGTCCAGGTCCTCCAGGTTGCCCAGTGCGTCGAAGGAGGCAGCCAGGTCCCGGGTGTCCACCAGGGCCAGCGCGCCGAGCGCCCCCTTGGCCAGGTCCTGCCAGGCCGGCAGGAACCGCTGCTGGCCCGGCGTGCCGAACAGGTACAGGACCAGGTCGCCGTCGATGGTGCGCCGGCCGAAGTCGAGGGCGACCGTGGTGGTCTTCTTGCCACCGTCCCCGGTGTACGGGTCGACCCGGACGCCCGCCTGGGTCATCGACGCCTCCGTGGAGAGCGGTTCGATCTCCGACACCGTACCGATCAGCGTCGTCTTGCCCACTCCCAGGGGGCCGACGACCAGGATCTTCGCCGCGCCCGACACGGTCGAGTCGAGGTACTTCCCGCCGCCCGCCGCGGGCGGCGCCCCGGCCTCGGACAGGGTTTCAGAGGCAGCTTTCGAGACCATGGAGGACCTTTCTGAGCATGGTCACATCGGCGCGTTCGGCCGGCGGGATGGGTGGGCGGGTCACGATCAGCCCCCACCGGAGGAGATCGGAGAGCAGCACCTGTGCGACCGACGGCGGCTGGCCGAGGTGAGCCGCCACCTCGGCGACCGAGATGAGCCCCTCGCAGTGCGCCAGAATGGCGAGGTGCTCGGGCTGGAGGGTGGCGGGGAACGCCGAGTCCGCCGCCATCACCAGGGACTCCCAGGACAGCGGCTCGCCCTCGGACTCCGTCCGACCGCGTGTGATGACGTACGGGCGGATCGCCGAGGCCCTCGGTACCTCAGGCCGCTCCGTCATGACGTCGCGGCGGCCTCGTCCCTGGGCAGGCTGCTCAGGTGCGCGCCGATCTTCGCCACCAGCAACTGCATCTGATGGGCCACCAGGCCCATGTCGGCGTCCGGATCGGTGGCGACCCCCAGGTGCGCGCCCACCCCGGCGTGAGTGAACAGCACGAACCCCTGGTCGGTCTCCAGCATCAACTGGCGGGTCGCCGCGCCCCGCCCGAACAACAGCGCGCTGGTGGACCGGCCCGTCATGGTCATCGCCGCGCAGGCCGCCGAGAGCGACTCCGCGTCGGCGACGCTCAGGCTGGCCACCGGCCCCGAGAGGTCCTCGGCCGAGGCGTGCCCGAGACGCAACCCGTCCTCGGACACCACCACGGCGTGCCGGACGCCGGGGATCTCGGTGAGCGGGCGCAGCATCCACCCCAGGTCGGGGAGTCGGGTGATGATTCCGGTCACGGTCTGCCTCCGGCTTTCTCGTGCGGCTTACTGGGCAGGGACGGTCCGCCGTGCGGGGGCGAGGCCTCCTCGGTGCCGGCGTCCGCGTCGACGGCCGCGCGGCCGCGCCGCGTCCCGGAGACCACGCTGGTGATGGAGGCGCGGGCGGCCTCCGGCGTCCAGGGCTCGGGGGCGGCCTCGGGCAGCCGGTCGGGCGCCGAGTGCCGTGGGGCGGTCGCGGCCCGGCCCGCACCGCGCCGGCTGCGCCGTCGGGGCAGGCCGGCCGTCACCGGGGCGGGTGCGGCGGCCGGCTCCCGCGCGGCGTCCTCGCGTCCGCCCGCCACGGGCACGACGGGCACGGCGGGACCGACGCGCTCGGCCGGTTCGGCCGGGCCGATCGGTTCGGCCGGTACGGCCGGTTCCGCCGCCGGGCGGCGGTGTGCCGCGGGCCTCGGCAGCGGGTCGGTCAGCAACTGGAACGGTACGAACATCACGGCCCGGGTGCCGCCGTACGCCGAAGACCCGCTCAGCTCCACGTTGAAGCCCAGCTCCCGGCTCCAGCGCCCGACACAGGCCAGGCCGAGCCGGGGCACCGCACCCAGGCGGGTCAGGTCCAGGTCGTCGCGCAGCTGGCCGAGGGCCTGTTCCAGGACGTCCGGCGGCATCCCGAGCCCGGCGTCGTCGATCTCGACGACCGCACCGGCGCCGACCTCCCGCACGCTGACGACGACGGGCGAGCTGGACGGCGAGAACACCGTGGCGTTCTCCAGGAGTTCGGCGATGGAGTGCATCAGCCCCTCCACCACCGGGGGTATCGCGTACAGGGTCTGTCCCCCGTGCACCTCGATCCGGCCGAATTCCACGATCCGGGACTGGGCGCCCCGCACGCAGTCGTAGAGCGAGACCGGCCGGGTCTCCCGGCGGGCGGGCCAGATGCCGCACATCACCAGCAGGGTCTGCGCCTTGCGGGTCATCTGCGAGGCGGCGTGGTCGGCCTTCATCACGTCCGCCATCAGACGCGGGTCCTCGATGGAGCGCTCGACCTCGTCCAGGACCTGCTGTTGCACGGTCGCCATCACATGCATGGTGCGCGCCACGGATTCGAAGGCGGTCTGCACCGAGTCGCGCAGGGCGCGTTCGCGGTGCACGGCCGCGTCCGAGCCGAGCGCGACGACGACCGAGTCCAGTGCCCGGGCGAACTCCTCGCCGGTCTCCGCCGCCGATGCCAACGGCCCCGGTACGTCCTCCAGTTGCTGCCCGGTACGCAGCCGTTCGGTGATGGCCGGCACGCGTACCGCGGCCAGGTGCGCCACCTCGGAGCCCCGAGCGGTGGACACCGCCGCCTCCCGGGCCCGGTGGGCGCGTTCGGTGGACAGCCGCCGGGTGAGGATCACCACGAGGGCGATCAGCAGGACGACGGCCGCGGCACAGGCTCCCGCGAGGGTGCGGTGCCGCTCGGCGTCCGCGGCGACGGCGGCCCACCCCGCACCGGCGGCGACCGTCAGGGCGACGGCCCATCCGGCGACGGCGACGGCGGCGTCGGCACCGCTGGCGCGCTCCGGGTTCCGTAACGGCCGGCTCACCGCAGTGGTCCTGAAGCGACGACCCTGCGAACACCGGTACCAGCCACGAGAAGTGAACCTTTCACGACACGTCGAACCCTCGGTTTGAGGGCCGGGATCACGCGAAGCGTAGGCCAACCGGTCGAAATTGTTGAGACACCGATCCGTTTCAGTCACACCGGACGGCTGGGAATGGCGCGTTGACGCCCCTGCGCCCGCCCCCTGCGCATTCCTTCGACGTCCCTGTGGCCGACCCACGGCGGGCCTCACCATCGGGCGGAACCGGTGTCCACGGCCACGCTGGTCCGCCACCCGGGCCCGCGGGAGGCCGGTCACCGCCCATTCCCCGGCAGACCGGGGCGCCCACCCCTCTTCCGGGACGCGGCCCGTGATGTCGGTGCCGCCCTCTACGGTGGAGATCGCCGATGCCGCCAGGGCGGTGGGGAGGGACGACAGGCGTGCGCAGGGTGCCACCGGAGATGTTCCGGTTCACGACGGGGGAGAAGGCCGACCTGTACGGGGCGGTGCTGGACGCCTTCGGCGTGGCCGGCGAGCACCTCGAAACCACGCTGGGGGCCGACGCGGTGCGCGAGCGACTGCGTCTGGTGGGCTGGATGGCGGACGTCGACGACGGGGAACTGCACGACGTGCTCGCCCGGCTCGTGAAGTGGGAGCTCCTCGACGTCGTGCACAACCACGCGGAGAACTACCGTACGGCCGAGGAGTACGAGCGGCGCAACCTCCAGTACTCGCTGACCCGCCGGGGTGAGGCGGCCCTCGCCGGAGTGCGGCACGCGCTCGAGGTGCTGGCTTCCACGGGGGCGCTGCAGACCGCGGTACTGGAGGCCATCGCCGACCGGCTGGACGAGCTGAGCCTGCTGTCCGGCGAACCCGCCTCGGCCGACCGGCGGATCTTCAGCACGCTGCGCGAGCTGGAGGGGCATCTGGAGGCCCTGGTGGAGAACACCAAGGCGTTCAACGGCGAACTGCAGCGCCTCCTGCGCGCCGAGGGGGCGGACCTGGAGGTGTTCCGCGAGGTCAAGGCCGCCACCGTCGCGTATCTCCAGGAGTTCCTGGTCAACCTCGACCGGCGCGGGCAGGCGGTCGCCGCCGCCGTGGCCCGGGTGGAGGAGCGGGGGACCGCCGTGCTGCGCGAGCGGGCCCTGCGCGGGGCCGAACTGCCCCCGGTCGCCGGTGAGGACCCCGCGGCCGGCTGGCTGGAGAGCAGGCGGGCGCGCTGGGCGGGCCTGCGGGCGTGGTTCCTGCCGGACGACGGGGCACGCCCCCGGATCGAGCAGCTGCACGACATCGCCCGGCGCGCCATCGTCTCGCTGCTGCAGGTACTGGAGCGGATCAACGAGTCACGGCGCCGCTCCTCCAGCGCCGTACAGGACCTCCGCGAACTGGCGCGCTGGTTCGCCGCCGCCCCGGCGGAGGAGGACCTGCACCGGCTGTGGTCGGCAGCCTTCGGACTCGGCCCGGCGCGCCACGCCCACCTCGCCCACCCCGACCCCGAGTTGATCCCGTCGTCCCGTTCCTGGTCCGAGGCCCCGCCCGTGGAGGTGTCGGCGCTGCTGCGGACCAGCGGACGGACCGAGCGCTTCACCCGCACGGCCAGGGTGCGGGACGTCGCAGCGGTCAGGGCCGAGCGCGCGGGGCGGGCCCGCGCGGAGCGGGCGGAACTCGCGCGGGCCTGGCAGGCGTTGCAGACGGACGGCCCCGTGCGCCTGTCCTCCTTCGGCACCCTGGATCCCGCCGTTTTCGAGCGGCTGCTCGACCTGGTGGGCCGGGCCCTGGCCGCCCGGCCGGACACGTCCGGCTCGCGGCGCGCGACTACAGGGGACGGCCGGGTGGAGATCGCACTGTCCCCACCTCCCGACGAGCGCACCGCCGTACTGCGCACGACGAAGGGCACACTCGCCGGACCGGACTACGTCGTACTCATCACAGCGGCCGGCGCAGTGAGTCCCCTCCCACAGCCGGGCACCGCACGGCGGGAGGCAGCCGGATGAGCACCCTCGCCAACCAACTCGCGGCAGCGGAGCGGGAACAGGTCGCCCGCGCCATCCGTCTCCTGCTGGTCCGGCCCCTGCTGACCGAGGACACCGACCCGGCCGGCTTCGAACTGGTACGCCGCCGTCGCGAGCCGCTGGCCCAGTGGTTCGACTACACCTGCGGCTGGAGCCTGGTGGTGGAACCGCGCCGCGGCTACGCCCGCCTCACCAAGGTCCGCGCCGACCCGGACGGCACCCGGCCGGCCCGCAGGGCCCGTTCCGGCCGGGCCCCGTTCGACCGACGGCGATACGTGCTGCTGTGCGTGACCGCCGCCGAGCTGCTGTCCATGCCCATGACGACCATCGGCATGCTCGCCGACCGTGTCGTGCAGGCCACGGCGGCCGACCGGGCGCTGACCGCGTTCGACCCGGTGCACAAGCCGGAGCGCATGGCGTTCGTCGACGTCCTGAAACTGCTGGAGTCGTACGACGTGCTGAGCGCGGTCGACGGGACCACCGAGGCGTACGTCGAGTCGGCGGAGGCGAAGGTGCTCTACCGGGTGGACACCACGCTGCTGATGCGGCTGCCCGCAGCGCCCGTCGGCGCCTCCCGGCTCGCCGTACGCCCGGGCGAGGTGCCCGCGCGGTTCGGGGAACTCCTCACCGGTCTGGTGCGCGAGCGCCGCTACGGCGGCGCGGTCCCCGACGGCACGGCGGACGAGGCGTACGGCGAGCGGGCCGCCACGGACGCGCAACGCAACCTGATGCTGCGCCACTCGGTGCTGCGCCGCCTCTTCGACGACCCCGTGCTGTACCGGACGGACCTCACCGACGACGAGCTGGCCTACGTCACCTCCCTGACCGGACGTCAGATCCTGCGCCGCTCGGTCGAGCAGGCCGGTTTCCTGCTGGAGGAACGAGCCGAGGGGTTCCTGCTCGTGGACCCGGACGGGCTCGCCACCGACGTCCGCTTCCCCGACGACACGTCCACCGCCCGGGTCGCAGCTCTGCTCCTCCTGGAGCCGCTGTGCGCCGCGCCCAGCGGGCTGCTGCCCGAGCAGCTCGCCGAGGCCGGAGCGGACCTGCTGCGGCGCTTTCCGCGGTGGGCCAGGGCGTACCAGTCCGAAGACGGCGCGGCCCGGCTCTCCGACGACGCCGTACGCGTCCTGCGGGACGTCGGCCTGGCCCGCCGGACCGGGGGCCGTGTCGTCGCGCGCCCGGCCGCATACCGCTACCGCCTGACACGGACGACGACTCCGGACCGGGACGACAAGCCCGGACCGGATGGGGACGCTCCCCGGGCGGCAGGCGATACGGCTGCCGAGGGCGACGTGGCAGAAGGAGACGAGCAGTGAGCGTGACAGAGCTCCCCTTCCCCCGGCGGCCGGAGCCCACCGAACCGGCCGCGGCAGGGTCCGCCCGGGCGGTGGACGCCACCGGCAGCCGTTGGCGGCCCCACCGTGCCGGCATCCTCAACGTCTGGCGCTACTACGACGAGACGTTCACCTTCCACCAAGGCCGCCTGCTGCTGCGCGGGCAGAACGGCTCCGGCAAGTCCAAGGCCCTGGAACTGCTGCTGCCGTTCCTCTTCGATGCCAGCCTCCGCCCCAACCGCCTCTCGACCTTCGGCGGTTCCGAACGCACCATGCACTGGAACCTGCTGGGCGAGGGAGCCTCAGGCAAGACCCGCGTCGGATATGTGTGGATGGAGTTCCGCCGCGTCGGCGACGACGGCACCGAGCGGTGGTTCGGATGCGGGGCGCGCCTGCAGGCCAGCGTGCACACCAGCACGGTGCACGCCGACTACTTCACCACCGGCTCCAGAATCGCCCACCCCGGCGGTGTGCTCCTCGTCAACGACGCGGGACAGCCACTGACCCGGGCCGCCCTCGCCGAAGCCCTGCGCGACCGAGGCGACGTCCATGCCTCGGCCACCGACTATCGCACGGTCGTACGGCGTGAACTCTTCGCGGGGATGGGGGAGCAACGCTACGAGTCGCTGCTGTCCGCGCTGCTCCAGCTGCGTCAGCCCAAACTGTCGGAGCGGCTCGACCCGTCACTGCTCTCCACTCTGCTCTCCCGTGCTCTGCCCCCGCTGGGCGAGGCCGAGATCGCCGAACTCGCCGAGGGCTTCGAGCGGCTCGACCGGCAGCGCGAACACCTCAAGCGGCTGGACGACGAGGTGACGGCCGCCGAGACCGTCGCGTCCCGGCAGCGTGCCTACGCGCGGCGGGTCCTGCGCGCGGGTTCCGCCGCGCTCGTCTCAGCCACGACCGAGCTGGACAACCTCACCCGCGTCGCCCGCCGGAGCGCCGAGGAACTCGAACAGGCGCTGGCGGAACGCCGGTCGACCCAGGCCCGGCGCGAGGAACTGGAGTTGCGCGCGCACGCGCTGGACGAGACCGTCGAGGGCCTGCGCGAGAGTGACGCGTACCGGCAGGGCGAGGAACTCGACCGGCTCCGCCGACGCGCCGAAGAGGTGGCAACAGCCGCCGAGAGGCAGCGATCCGCCGCTCAGGCCGCTCAGGTCCGGTCGGAGGAGGACCAGCGGCACGCCGAGGAGGCGGCGGACCACGCCCGCACACTGGGCGAGCACGCGCGCGAAACCGCCGGGGAGGCACACCGGGCGGCTCGGGCAGCAGGGCTGGAGTCCATCCACCACGAGGTGAGGACGGTCCTCGACGCGGCGGAACCCGCGGTGGCCCTCCTCCGCACCCCGGGACGCGACCAGGGCGGAGTCCCGCGCACGACGGCCGGGAACGGAGCACGACAGGCCCGTCGACTGGTGCGCGGCGCGGACACCGCCCGACGGCAGCAGGTCACCCTCGTCACCGAGGCGATCGACGACCACGATCGCGCCGTAGGCGACCGGGGCGCCGCCGAGGAACTGCTGGACCAGGCCCGCACCCGCCTCGCGGAGGCGATCGCCCGGCGGGACGAGGCGTCCGCCGCCTGGGACGACACCCTCGCCGCACAGGTGGAACGCCTGCTCGCCTGGGTCGAGGACTGCACGGAACTGCGCGTCACCGACCTCGACCGACTCGCTGCCGCAGCAGCGGCCGAGGCCGAGGTGACGGCCCTGACCGAAGCCGCCGCCCGCCCGCTGGAACAGGAGATCGCCACGGCGGAGGCCACCACCCGGGCCGCACGCCAGGGTCTGCTGGACGAGCGGAGCCAAGTGGAGGAGCGGCTACGACGGCTGAGCGGTGAAACCGACCTGCCGCCTGCGCCCCCGCCCACCCGCACCGCCGTCCGTACGGCGACGGCGGGAGCGCCCCTGTGGCGATTGGTCGCCTTCCGGGAAGGCGTCCCGCTCCTCGTTCAGTCCGCGGTGGAGGCCGCACTGGAGGCGTCGGGTCTGCTGGACGCCTGGGTCAGTCCCTACGACGGAATCGCGCTGCCGGGTCACGACACGCGCGCCGAGGCAGCCCTGGCCGCGACAGCCCCGGAGCCCAGCCTGCTGGAGGTGTTGAGGCCCGAGGAAGACATCCCCGTCCCGGCCGGCACCGTGACCCGCATCCTCGCAGGCATCGCCTACGGACCCACTCTGCCGGGCGGGCACCCCGCGGCCGTCTCCGCCGACGGCGCCTGGCGTCTCGCGCTCGCCACCGGCACCTGGAGCAAACCGGAGCCGGCCCACATCGGCGCCCTGGCGCGTCAGCGCGCCCGGCAGCGCCTGATCGGCGAACTGAACGACCGTATCGGCGAGACGAACGCCTCCCTCGCCGCACTCGACGACCGGCTGCGCGGCCTCGCCGCTCGCCGCGCCCGGCTGGACGCCGACCGCGCCGCCCGACCCGACCACCGGGAACTCGACGCCCGGCGGCGTGACCGGGACCGCGCGGAGGACACCGTGGCGGCTCGGGACGACGCCGTGCGTGACGTCGCCGGACGACTGGCGCGGTGCGAGAGGGAGGTGGCGGTCGCTCTGCGCACGCTCGACCGACGAGCCGCCGAACACGGACTGCCCACCGACCGCGCCCGGTTGCGTACGCTCTCCGACGCCATCGACAGGTTCCGGGACACCGCCGACAGCTGGGTGGACGCCCGGCTCGCCGCGACCGCCGCCACCGACCGGGCCCGCCAGCGGGCCGTCCAGGCCGACCGATCGCGCCGGACCGCAGAGGAACGCACCGAGGAAGCGGCCGCCGCCGAAGCGGAGGCAACGGGCCTGACAGCGCGCCTGGAGGCAGTGGAAGCCACCGTCGGCGCGGACTACCGGCAGATCGTCGCACGCCTCGCCGAGGCGCGCGCCGAGCTGCGCCGCTGCCGAGAGGAGGCCGGCCGGACCGCCGAACTCCTGCTGCGCCTGGAAGGACAGGTCGGAGCAGTGCGGGCCACCAGCGGCCAGGACGCCGCACGACGGGAACAGGCCGTCGCGACCAGGGACGCGGCGGCGCACCGGTTCCGGCACCTGTGTCTGGCCGGGCTGGCCGAGGACGCCGGCATCACACCGGAACTCGACGCCGCGGACGGCACCAAGGCCACCCTGGAGGCCGCCCGCGCCACAGCGGCGAAGTGGCCGGACCTCCCGCACGCCCCACGCAACCTGGGCGACGCCGCGACCCGCCTGTCCGAAGCGGTCCACGAGGCCCGCCAGCGCCTCGGCACCCGTGCCGACCTGGACCTGGAACCGGACGACGACATCCAGCTGTTCACCGCCACCCTGGACGGCGTACGCGTGGGGGCGACGGGCCTGCTCAGCACGCTCACCCAGGAGCGCGACCGCAGCCGGGACGACATCACGACCGCCGAACGGCACCTGTTCGACCAGATCCTCACCGGCGACATCCGCCGCCACCTCGCGGCCCGCATCCGCCAGGCCGGCGAACTCGTCGACCGCATGAACGGGCACCTGGAGCGGGTCCGCACCGCCTCCAACGTCGCCGTCCAACTCGTCTGGGACGTCCGCCCGGACCTACCGGACAGCACCCGCACCGCCCGTCAGCTGCTGCTCAAGGACCCCGGCCGGGTCACCGAGAGCGACCGGGAGGCGCTGCACGTCTTCTTCCGCGCCCGCATCGAGGAGGCCAAGGGCAGTGAGACGGCCGCGAGCTGGGAGGAACAGCTCGGTGAGGTGCTCGACTACACCGCCTGGCACCGCTTCACCGTCCGCCTCGACCGGGCGAACGGGACCGGTTGGCAGCCGCTGACCAAGAAGCTGCACGGCGCGCTCTCCGGCGGGGAGAAGGCCATCGCCCTGCACCTGCCCCTCTTCGCCGCCGTCGCCGCCCACTACGAGGCCGTGCCCCTGGCGCCCCGGCCGATCCTGCTGGACGAGGTCTTCGTCGGAGTCGACACGGTCAACCGCGGACAGGTCTTCGCGCTGCTCACCGCCCTCGACCTGGACCTCATGGTCACCTCCGACCACGAATGGTGCACCTACGGCGAACTGCCCGGCATCGCGGTCCACCAACTCCTCACCGGCGGGGACGACGACGCGGTCACCAGCGCCCGCTTCGTCTGGAACGGCGTCGACCTGGAGGTGGAATGACCAGCACCGAAGCGACGGTCCCCACGGGACCGGCCCCGGGCGAGGCCACCCTGCGCCGCCCCGAACTCCGCCCCCTCTGGGACACGCTCCACAGCCGCCTCTCCTCCGGCCGCCCCGTCACACGGGTGCGCCTCGGACCGCTCGACGACACCCAGCGCGAGGCGCTCGCCGACCTCCTGGGCCTCGACCGTCTGCCGGACGCACGTCCCTCCGTCCCCCTGGCCCGCCTGGAGGAGGCCGTCACCGAACTCTCCGGCCGCACCGTACGAGAAATCGTCACCGAGCTGGTCGGCCCTCTCGGCGACAGAGCCGGCGAGCGGCGCCGCCAGAAGGACGAGCGGGCCCAGCTGTGGACCTGGCTGGCCGAGCACGAGACGGTGAGGGCCCAGCCGGTGCTCTCCGACTGGGCAGCCTCCTGCCGGGCAGCCGGCGTTATCGCCGGCTCGGCGGAACACACCCGTACGCTGCTCACGGACGCCCTCAAGGTGCTCGCCGAACTGCCCGGCCGGGCAGAACCCCTGCCCGTCTTCGCCGCCCGGGTCCTGAGCGGCCGGGCGCACGCACTCGACGACGGCACACCCCTGTCCGCTCTCGTCCTGCGCGCTTTGGCGACCCTGTACGGCACCGCCCCTGCGCAGTCCGCCGCGCAGCGGCGCGCCCTGTGGACCCGCGCGGGAGTCGCCGACGACCAGCTGTCCGCCACCGTTCTCGTCGGCGGTCTTCGCCCGGCCGGCGACGGTCTGCTCGCCCGGATGGCCACGGCGTGCGCGGAGGCCGGCCAGGCCGCCTGCCTGACCCTCGCCCACGTCCGGGACCCGGGCGAGTTCATCCTTTCCGAGGCCCCCGCACCCGTCGTCCACGTCGTGGAGAACCCCAGCGTCCTGGCACTGGCCCTACGCCGCTTCGGGCCCTGCTGCCCGCCGCTCGTCTGTACGTCCGGCTGGCCCAACAGCGCCGCCGTCCAGTTCCTGCGCATGCTCGCGGACCACGGCGCGGTTCTTCGCTACCACGGCGACTTCGACGGAGAAGGCGTCCGCATCGCCGCCTACGTCCTGGACAAGACGTCGGCGCGTCCCTGGCGCATGACGGCAGCGGACTACCGTGCCGCGGTCGCCCTCAACCCACGCGGTCCGCAGCCGGGGCGCATCACCGAAGCGCCCTGGGATCCCGACCTGGCCGAGGCCATGGCAGAGCACGGCATCGCCGTGGTCGAGGAACTGGTGGCGGACGTGCTGCTCAAAGACCTCGCAGGTACGGCTCAGCAGAGGCGTCGCCCGTTCGGAGCGGCCGCAGACACACGCTGAACTGCGGCTTCGGCGTTCGGGTGGGTTGCTCGACCTGCGGCCGTCAAGTGGCGTCGGAGCTGCGCGCGGTGAGGATGCGGACGGTGCGTTGACCGGTGTGTCCGTCGCGGCCGTGCCAACAGCGGTAGTTGTCGAGGACCAGGATGTCGCCCTCGTCGAGCCGGAAGCGGGGGAGGGACGGTTCGATGGCGTGCACGGCTTCGGTCAGGCGGGCGAGTTGGCGGGAGATGTGGTCGCCGTCGGGGTCGCGGTGGATCGGCACCGCTCCGTCGGTGCGGCGAACGATGCGGCGTCCGGTACGGGTGAACTCGACGTGGCGTCCGATCCTGGGGACGGCGGGCAGTCCGCGCAGGTCCGCCCAGGCGCCGTACAGGTCGACGTCGGTGGTGGTGAGGAAGGTGTGCAGCGTGGGGTCGGTGGTGGCGAGGTCGTTGACGAACGCGTACGCGTCCAGTGCGAAGGAATCGCCGCCCTCGGGTGCCGGGCGGGCGCACTGGACGAGGACGTGGTCCTCGTCGGGGTGGCGCCTGCGGTGGGGGACTCCGCCGATGTCGACGACGATGTCGAAGCTGTCGGCGTGCAGGTGGACGGGGTTGCCCGGGTGCGAGGTGCGGACCCGTTGCGGGTACAGCTCGCGGAGTCGGTCGCCGACGACCTGGGCCGCGGCGATCACCAGGGCGTCGGGTGTGTTCCCGTGGCCGGTGAGGATCACGGCCCCGTCGCGGGCGAGCAGTTCGCGTGCCGTGCCGGGGTTCCCGTGCGGGACGCGGCCGGGGGTGATGCCCGGACCGGAGGTGGGGTGCGGGCGGTGGGTCTGAGCGGGTGCGTGCATGGCTCCAGGCTGCCCCAACGGGGGCCGTTCGTCGGGGTCGTCAGGGGGTGTCGTCACGCGTGGGCGGTTGGGAGAAGGTCCGGGAGGACGGGACCAGGGCGGCGGCGGCCGGGGCGGCGAAGCACACGGTCGCGCAGACGACCAGGACCGGCCTGGCGCCGAAGGCGTCGATGGCGGGGGCGATGAGGGCGAGTCCGAGTGGGGCCAGGCCGTACGAGAGGAGGAAGTCCAGGGAGGAGACGCGGGCGAGCTTGTCGGGGGCGACCTCGCGTTGTGCGGCGGTGAACCAGGGCACGTTGAAGAGTTCGATGCCGACGCCCGCGACGGCGTAGGCGGCCATCACTACGGCGGGGTGGGCGGGGACGACGAGGCTGAGGGGTGCGAGTCCGTAGGTGGCGAGGCCGGCGAGTGCGGCCCGGCCGGGGGAGCGGGGGCGCCAGCGGGAGATGATCAGCGCGCCGGCGAGGGCTCCGGCGGTGTAGGCGGTCATCGCGCCCGCGAGGACGACCTCGGTGCCGTACTGGTCCCTGCTGACCAGGGGCAGCGCCACACCGGTGGCCGAGTAGCCGGTGGCTATGACGGCCGTCAGCGCGCCCAGGCCGGCGAGGAACCACGGGTGCCTGCGCGCTTCGCGCAGGCCCTCGGTGAATTCCGCCACGAAGGATGTTCCTCCCGACCTGGCCGAGGGCTGCGACGAGTCGTCCGCGGCAGCCGGGCGCGCACCGCGGCCCGGGACGCACGCGGCGACGAGCCAGAGCAGCCCGATACCCACCAGCAGCGCCCCCGTGTCGAGGAAGACGGCGAGCAGCGCGGCCAGGGAGGGGCCCACGAGCGTCGTGACCCGGACCGCGAGGGTCATGGCGGCGTTGGCCTGCTGCCTGCGGTCGGCGTCGACCACTTCGGCGGTCAGGGCCTGGTACGCGGGCCTGCACGCCCCCTGACCGGCGCCGGCGACCGCCGCCGCCGTGGCCATCAGCAGCACCGAGCGGTCCAGCCCGGCCGCCAGTACCGGGGCCGCGGCTCCGGAGGCGAGCCCCGCCCACAGGACCACGCCACGGCGGGAATGCCGGTCGGCCAGCACTCCGGCCACGGGCACCGCGGCGAGGAACCCCACGGTGCGCGCCGCGAGCAGCAGGCCGAGATCCGTGGCGGTCAGCGTCCGGTCGAGCACGGCGAGGCCGAGGACGAACGGCAGGGCCCAGGTGGCCAGGCCCGACGCCGTGGCGCCCGTCCAGAGGCGGAGGAACGCGACGTCGAGCAGGACGGTGCGCTGCTTGTCCGGAGGTGGTTCAGAGGACGTGGAAAGAGCGGAAGGGCTCGGCACGAGGGAGCGCTCCTGTCGTGTGGGGGTGGGCGGTCTGGATGCTGGGTGGCCGCAACATCGCTGCCAGGGAGGTGAGTTGAAGCATGGTGTGCGCGAGCGGCGCACGGCGGGCGGCCCTGGTGCCGTCGCTTCGGCCCCACACTATCGCAATGACAATCATTCCCATTAGGGTGCTGTTTCGGCCCGTCGTCACATGACGTGAGCCGTTGCCCAGTGCTGCCGAGGTACCTCACCGCACACCTTCACCGGAGAACGGCGCGTCATCGCCGACGAGCCGGGCTGAGCCCGCACCGCCCGTCCCCCGATGCCCGATCCCCCGGGAGGAACCAGGCCACATCCGACCCGCGCATCCGCAGTCCCCAGTCCAACCCCCAGCCCCCAGTCCAGCCCCCAGCCCTCAGTCCCCAAGGAAGGACCCCCATGGACCGTGACGCGACCGGCTCCGCTCTGCTCGAGCTGTTGCCCCCGCCGCTGCCCGCCGACCAGATCATCACGCTCAACCAGCCCAAGGCCGACCTGCACACCACCCGTTCCTACGAGTGGAACGACTGGACGTTCGACGTTCCGCCCGGCGTCTTCATCCCGGGCTGGACCAGCCGGCTGATCCACGAACGGCTGCTCGACGGCCGTATCGAGACCCGTGGACTCACCTACGCCGCCATGGGCGCCGGTCTCGGCGTCGAGGCCGTGGCGGCCGGGTTGCGGGGCGCCAGGGAGATCCACGCACTCGACGTCCATCCGGAGAGCGTGGCAGCCACCGCCCGCCACTACCGGCGCCTGGTCGGCGAACGTGCGGACACCTCGTTCCTCCCCGCCGTGAGCGACGTCTTCGACGCGCTCCCGGAAGGCGTGCGCCTGGACGTCGTCACCTTCAACCCACCGGCGGTCAGCCAGACCGTCAGCGACGACCCGGACGTCGTGCGCAACGTCTGCGTCGGCGCGCCGCTGCTGGCGAAGTTCTTCGCGCAGATCGCGGAGAAGGACCTGCTCGCCCCCGGCGGAGAGATCTACGTCATCGCCTCCAACACCGCCGATCTGCGCGCACTCGTCCAGCACGCCCTGGACCACGGACTCAGCCCCCGGATCGCCCACCTCCACGACTGGCAGGACGGCGTGCTCACCTTCCTCTTCCGCATCACCCACGAGACGCCCCGCACCGGAGGTCCGCGATGAAGAACACCGACGAACTCCTGGCCGGCGTACTGGCGGGCGACCACGGCCCCCGCCCCGCCGACCTGGTGGCCACCAGCGTCTTCTGGGCGCACCACGGGACGCGGCTGGCCGGCGGGAACACCACCTACCTCAACCAGTACGTCCTCGTCCGCCTGGGCGGCTCCTTCGGCGCCTGCGCCTTCGAGGCCGGCGAGCTGGACGCGTCCATATGCCGGGACGCCTCCGGGGCCCCGGTCGACACGCTGCTGCGCGAGGCCCCGAGGCCGCTGCGGATCGCCGCGCTGGACGCCTGCCTCAGCGCCGCCCGGCCGCACCGGGAGGCCACGGAGGCCGAGCCGGTCGCCCTGCCCGCCGGAACGCCCGAGACCCGCGCGCTCGCCCGGGACGCGGCGATCGCCGGGCTCCTGGACATCGAGGCCGGTGCGAAGGTCGGCCTGATCGGGGTGGTCAACCCGCTCGTGGCGGCCATCCGCGAGCGTGGCGGGGACCCCCTGCTCTGCGACTTCAACCTCCGCACCACCCAGTGGGGCGATCCGGTGACCGACGACATGCACGTCGTGCTCGACACCGCCGACGCCGTGGTGGCCACCGGCATGACCCTGAGCAACGGCAGCTTCGACACCGTCCTGTCGCGCTGCCGCGAGCGCGGGGTGCCCCTCGTGATCTACGCCCAGACGGGCAGTGCCGTCGCGCGCGCCTTCCTCGGGGCGGGGGTGACCGCCCTGTGCGCGGAGCCCTTCCCCTTCTCCCAGTTCAGCGCGGAGCCCACGACCCTGTACCGCTACCGGGCGGCGGCCGACGCGTGACGGAGGCCCCCCGTCCGACGGCACCCGGCGGGGACCCGCACCGCACCACCGGTGACGGGCGGGCCCCCTGCCACCACGGTGAGATCCTCCAGGGCTACTTCCACGACGAGAACCGCCGCCTCTGCCACGGGCTCGTCACCCTCCCGATGGACCGACCGGGCAGCGTCGCCCGCTTCGCCCGCAGGCCCGGCAGCAAGCCCGACGAGGTGACGGTGACACCGGCAGGCCGTACGAAGGCGCGGGAGGCCGCCGTCCTCGCGCTGCGCGAGTGCGCCGTCCTACGCGGTCAGGACCCGTGCGGCGGAGAACTGACGCTCAGCGGCGACCTGCCGGTCGGGCTCGGCATGGGCTCGTCCACCAGCGACGTCGTCGCCACGGTGCGGGCGGTCGCGGACTCCTGGGGGCTGCGGCTGCCCCCGGAGACCGTCGCCCGGCTCGCGGTGCGTGCCGAGGGCGCCGGCGACCCGCTGATGTACGGCCCTCGTCCGCTGCTCTTCGCCCAGCGGGAGGGACGGGTCCTGGAGGTCCTCGGCTCCGCCCTCCCGCCCGCGGTGGTCGTCGGATGCGCGCTGGGCGGGAGCGAACCCGTCGACACGCTGGCCCTGACGGTGCTCGTCGAGGACGGGGACCTCGCCGCCTACGCGCACCTGCGCCGCATGCTGCGCCGGGCGGTGGCCGACGCCGACACCACTCTGCTCGGCCGGGTGAGCACGGCCAGCGCCCGTCTGCGTCAACGTGTGCTCCGCCACCGGGAGTTTCCGGCGCTGAAGGGCATCGCCGACAGCGTGGGCGCCGTCGGCGTGCAGATCGCCCACAGCGGCAACGTCGCCGGCATCCTCTTCGACCCCCGCGCACCCGGGCTCGACGGCGGGCTGCGGCGCTGCCGCCGCGCCCTGGCCCGCGAAGGCATCACGCAGACCCGCACCTTCACCAACTTCGCGTCCCCCCACCGACTTGGAGGACCCCCGTGGACGACCACATATCCGAAGCCGTCGGCCGCCCGGACCTGATCCGCCTCGACGACGGACTCGTCTGCCTGCGGTTCGAGACGATGAAGATCGTCTCCGCGCTGGCCGCCGTACGCCATCTGCTCGACACCGGAGCCGTACGCCGAGGCGACACCCTCATCGACAGCTCCAGCGGCATCTACGCCTACGCCCTCGCCCTCGCCTGCCACCGCTACGGCATGCGCTGCCACATCGTCGGCTCCACCACCGTCGACCACACCCTGCGCACCCAGCTCGACGTACTCGGCGCCCACCTGGAGCAGATGCCGCCCAGCAGCGACCTCAAGCTCGACCAGAGCCGCCGGGTCGCCCGCGTCGAGGAGATCCTCCGCTCCCATCCGGACTACCACTGGATGCGCCAGTACCACGACGACATCCACTACCTCGGCTACGAAGCCGTCGCCGACCGGATACACGCCCAGACCGGCGGGGACTCGCTCGCGCTGGTCGGCGGCGTGGGCTCGGGCGCCTCCACCGGCGCCCTCGCCCACTACCTGGCCAAGCGTTCCGTGGACGTACGGCTCGTCGGCGTCCAGCCGTACGGCAGCGTCACCTTCGGCAGCGAGCACGTCGCCGACCCGGAGATCATCATCGCCGGCATCGGCAGTTCCATCCCCTTCGGCAACGTCCGCCACGACCTCTACGACACCCTCCACTGGCTCGCCTTCGACGCCGCTCTCACCGGCAGCGTCGACCTGCTGCGCCGGCACGCCGTCTTCGCGGGCCTGTCCACCGGAGCCGCCTACCTCGCCGCCCGGTGGGAGCGGCGCGAAGAGCCCCGCCGCACCGCACTGTTCATCGCCGCCGACACCGGACACCGCTACGTCGACACCGTGTTCGCCAGACACGGGGAGGCGCACCGGATCGAGGACCTGGCCCCACGGCAGGTCCGCGGCACGGACGACCTGTCGCTCCCGTGGTCACGCATGGACTGGAACGGGTCGTCCGCACCGGCCGGGGCGGCGCGAGGGTAGGGCCGGACGGCCCACCCCGGCGGCGGACCCCCTAACGCTCCTCGTAGGGGTCCGCCGGCTCGGCGATCGGCCGGACGTCCGTGGCGTCCAGCACCGGGGGCCAGGCGTCCGCCGAACCGAGCCGGCCCCTGGGGTGCCAGGTGCCGGTCGCCGCCACCCAGGTGTCGGCCTCCGGTGCCCGTACGCCACGGATCTCCGCCTTGACCGCCGTCGCGTCGGCCGCGCAGCACGCCACCCGCAGCCGGGTCACGTACCAGGTGCCGTCGTCCTCGCGGGTGACGAAGCCGGTGAGCCGCACCGTGCGGTCGCGCAGCGAGTAGCCGCTGTCGTACGCGGCCCGGGAACCGAACTCGGCCAGGCTCAGCTCCACCGGGTCACCGGCGGGCAGTGCGGGGAACGTGCCGACGAACTCCTCGGCACGCCCGGCCTCTTCGCGCGCCGCACTGTAGGAGCCCAGCGCCGGAGGCGGGAAGCAGAGCAGGGCGACGGCGGGCAGGGCGAGCAGCCAGGCGACGCGGGGAGCGCCTGTGTGGGAGTGCACGTGGTCCCGTCGACCGTCCACGACGGCGTCGGCGGAGTCCTCCCGCGCCGCTCGCGCGGTCAGCGCGCCGTGTACCAGACCGAGCAGCGCCAGCAGCGCACCCGAGGCGATCAGGTAGGGCCGCAGCCCCGTCTGTACGTAGCGGAGGTAGAGGTCGCCGAGGAGCGATATGCGCAGCACGGCGGCGCCGACCAGCAGCAACAGCACGGCGGAACCGTACTTCCTCACAGCAGCCACCACCCCACCAGGACACTGCCCGTCACCGCGGTCACCCAGGTGACGGACGAGAACCGGAGGGCGAAGCCCCGCCCGAACGTGCCCGCCTGGAGGGCGAAGAGCTTCAGGTCGACCATCGGCCCCACCACCATGAACGCCAGCTGGGCCACCGGCCCGAACCCGCTCAGCGACGCCGCCACGAAGGCGTCCGCCTCGCTGCACACGCACAGCACCACGGCGAGCAGCGCCAGGATCAGCACCGACACCCAGGCGGATGCCGTGAAGAGGTCGAGGAGCGACCGCGGCACGGCGATGTTGAAAGTTGCCGCCGCGCCGGCCCCGACCACCAGAAAGCCCCCTGCGTGCAGGAAGTCGTGCCGCAGACCGGACGCGAAGGCGCACGCGCGCGAGCCCGCGGCCTCGGTGGCGGGCCGCGTCGGCAGCCGCAGCCACTCCGGGCGCCCGAAGCGTGCCCACAGCCAGCCCATGGTCACGGCGGTGGCCAGCGAGGCGGTGAACCGGGCCACCACCATCATCGGTTCACCGGGGAAGGCGAGGGACGTGGCGACGAGCACCACGGGATTGACCGCGGGTGCAGACAACAGGAAGGCGAGGGCGGCCGCCGGTGCCACCCCGCGCCGCATCAGACTGCCGGCCACCGGCACGGACGCGCACTCGCACCCGGGCAGCACCACCCCGGCCGCGCCCGCCACGGGTACCGAGAGAGCGGGACTGCGCGGCAGCAGGCGGGTGAAGACCCGTTCGGGGACCAGCGTGCCGACGGCCGCGGAGACCAGCGCACCGAGCAGGAGGAACGGCACCCCCTGGACGACGACGGCGGTGAAGACCGTCCACCAGGCCGCTACGGGAGGTGTGTAGAGATCGAGGGCGAGCATCGGGCCGAGCACGCCGGCGACCGTGACGATCGTGAGGAGCGCGAACCCGCCCAGCAGGAGGTTCAGCCCCGCCCGCACGGTGAGGCGTACGGCGTCGGCGAGCCCGCCCCGGCCTCCCGCGTACTTCGGATCGCTCACGTCACTCGCTTCACCGTTCGGCACCCTCCGCGCGGTGGCGGCCCGCCCAGCTTAGTGAGGCCACGCCGAGCGCCCCGCCTCCGGCCACGGCTTCACGCCGGCTGCCAGATCCGGGTCAGGGCCTGAGGGGTGAGTACGTGCTCGGGCGGGCCGTGCCCGACCAGCCGTCCGTCGCTGAGGAGCAGGCAGGTGCCGGCCGAGCGGGCGGCCTCGAGATCGTGCGTGGCCTGGACGACGGTCGTGCCGTCGTCCACCAGGTCGGTCAGCAGGGTGGTGATCCGCTCCCGTGCCTCGGGGTCGAGTCCTGTGGTCGGCTCGTCCAGGAGCAGCAGGTCGGACTGCTGGGCGAGGCCCTGTGCGATCAGGACGCGCTGGCGCTGGCCGCCCGACAGCTCACCGAGCTGGCGGGCGCCGAGGCCGGTGACGCCGAGCCGTTCCATGGCGTGGTCGACCGCGGCCCGGTCCTGCCGGGTCAGCCGCCGCCACAGTCCCCGCTCGCCCCAGCGGCCCATCTCCACGGTCTGCCGTGCCGTGAGGGGGAGCGTGTCGCCGACGGCGCCGCGCTGCGGGACGAAGGCCGGTGGGGAGCCCTCCGTGTACTGGAGCTGTCCCGATGTGGCGGTGATCACTCCGGCCAGCACGCCCAGCAGCGTGGACTTCCCGCTTCCGTTCGGTCCGACGAGGGCGGTCATGGCCAAAGCCGGTATGCCCGCGCTGAGTTGGTGGAGTACGGGGCGGCCCGGATAGCCGGCGTTCAGCTCGTGGAACCGGACGCGCTCGTTCCTCGGATCACCGGCGCGTGGCGACGGGGGGTTGTTATTGAACATGGTTGTCATTGTAGTGTCCTTGTATGGAGTGGTTGACGGCCCCTTTCGAGGTGGCCTTTGTGCAGCGGGCCCTGTGGGCCGGGATCCTGGTGTCGGCGATCTGCGCCCTCGCCGGGACGTGGGTGGTGCTGAGGGGGATGGCCTTCCTCGGCGACGCCATGTCCCACGGACTGCTGCCCGGCGTCGCGGTCGCCTCGCTGCTCGGGGGCAACCTGCTGGTGGGGGCGGTGGTGAGCGCGGCCGTGATGACCGCGGGCGTCACCGCGCTCGGCCGCACCCCGAGGCTGTCCCAGGACACCGGCATCGGCCTGCTGTTCGTCGGCATGCTGTCGCTCGGCGTCATCATCGTGTCCCGCTCGCAGTCCTTCGCGGTGGACCTCACCGGTTTCCTCTTCGGTGACGTCCTGGCCGTGCGCGAGAGCGACCTGACCCTTCTCGGTGTGGCCCTGCTGCTGGCGCTGGCCGTCTCGGCGTTCGGGCACCGGGCCTTCCTGGCGCTGGCGTTCGACGAGCGCAAGGCCAGGACGCTGGGTCTGCGCCCCCGGCTCGCGCACGCCGTGCTGCTGGGGCTGCTGGCCCTGGCCATCGTCGCCTCGTTCCACATCGTGGGGACGCTGCTCGTCCTGGGCCTGCTCATCGCCCCGCCGGCGGCGGCCCTGCCCTGGGCGCGCAGCGTGAGCGGCGTCATGGTCCTGGCCGCGGTCCTCGGCGCCGCCGCCACCTTCGGCGGCCTGCTCCTCTCCTGGCACCTGAGCACCGCGGCCGGGGCGACCGTCTCGGCCCTCGCGGTCGGCCTCTTCTTCCTGTCCCACCTGGCGTCCGGCCTCCGGCACCGCCGCCGTGCGCGCCGTGCCGGCGTCCCCGCCCTGGCGGTCACCTCGGCCCCGAGCGCCATCACGTCCCGACCGAACGAAACCTGAGGCGATCTCGTTGTTCGTCCGAAGAAACGTCACATCGCTGGCTCCGGCGCTGGCGGCCGTGGCCCTCCTGACCGCCGGATGCGGAGGCCAGGACGGGGGCCAGGACGATGCCAAGTCCGGCTCCGGGAAACCCGCTTCCTCCGCCACCCCGCACGGCTACGTGGAAGGCGCCACCGAGGCGGCCGAGCAGCAGTCCCGGCTCCTGCTCGGCGACCCCGGCAGCGGCGACACCCGGGTGCTGGACCTGATCACCGGCAAGGTCCACGACACCGCCCGCAGAGCCGGTCTCACCTCCCTCACCACGGACGGCCGCTTCGGCTACTTCCACGGCACGAACGGCACCCAAGTCCTCGACAGCGGCGCGTGGATGGTCGACCACGGAGACCACGTGCACTACTACAGCGCGAAGATCCAGGACGTCGGCGAGTTCCCGGGCGGCACCGGCACGGGCGTCCGCAGCGACGCGGGCGTCACCGTGGTCACGTCGGCCGACGGGAAGGCGAGCCTGTACCCGCGCGCCGAACTGGAGAAGGGCGCCCTCGGCACCCCCACCCGGCTCCCGGGTACCTACGCGGGCCCGGTCGTGCCGTACGCCGGACACCTCATCGCCCTCACCGGCGGGAGCGACGGCCCCGCCGAGGTCGCCGTGCTCGACCGGTCCGGCAAGCGCGTCGCCGGCCCGGAGGCGGAGTGCGAGGAGCCGCACGGCGACGCGGTCACCCGGCGCGGGATCGTCCTCGGCTGCGCCGACGGCGCCCTGCTCGTCCATGAGGACGACGGCGCCTTCACCGCCGAGAAGATCCCCTACGGCGAGGAGGTGCCGAAGGAGGAGCGTGCCGCCGAGTTCCGGCACCGTCCGGGCAGCAGCACCCTCACGGCACCCGCGGGCAAGGACGCCGTCTGGGTCCTGGACGTCACCGAGGGCGCCTGGACCCGGGTGGAGACCGGCCCCGTGGTCGCCGCCAACACGGCCGGCGAAGGCGCGCCCCTGATGGTCCTGGAGACCGACGGCGCCCTGCACGGCTACGACATATCCGCCGGCAAGGAGACGACGGTCACCGAACCCCTGCTGAAGGACATCCCCGAAGCCGGGTCCGGCGGCACCGCGACCCCGGTGATCGAGGTGGACCGCAGCCGCGCCTACCTCAACGACCCCGAGGGCAGGCGCGTGTACGAGATCGACTACAACGACGACCTCCGGGTGGCCCGCACGTTCGACCTGGACGTCCGGCCGTCCCTGATGGCGGAGACGGGCCGATGAGCGTGCGCGTGGGCGCGGCACGGATCCGTGCCGCTCTGGTGACCCTGATCAGCTTCTTCGTCGTCGCCGGCACGGCCACCGGCTGCGCGGGCGGCGGCGACGAACGGCCCGCGGTCGTGGTGACCACCAACATCCTCGGCGACATCACCCGGGAGATCGTCGGGGACGAGGCGGACGTCAGCGTCCTGATGAAGCCCAACGCCGACCCGCACTCCTTCGGCCTGTCGGCCGTGCAGGCCGCCGAGCTGGAGAACGCGGACCTGGTCGTCTACAACGGGCTCGGCCTGGAGGAGAACGTACTGCGGCACGTGGAGGCGGCCCGCGAGTCCGGCGTGGCCACCTTCGCGGCGGGCGAGGCGGCGGATCCCCTCACCTTCCACACCGGGCAGGACGGCGGCCCCGAGGACGAGGCCGGCGAACCCGACCCGCACTTCTGGACCGACCCCGACCGGGTGCGCAAGGCCGCCGGACTGATCGCCGACCAGGTCACCGAACACGTCGACGGCGTGGACGGCAAGGCCGTCCGGAACAACGCCGCACGTTACGACGGACAACTGGCCGACCTCACCACCTGGATGGAGAAGTCCTTCGCCGCCGTACCCGAGGACCGGCGCGCCCTGGTCACCAACCACCACGTCTTCGGCTACCTCGCCGACCGCTTCGGCCTCCGCGTGATCGGTGCCGTCATCCCCAGCGGTACCACCCTCGCCTCACCCAGCTCCTCCGACCTGCGCTCCCTCACCCGGGCCATGGAGCAGGCCGGGGTGCGCACCGTCTTCGCCGACTCCTCCCAGCCCACCAAGCTCGCGGAGGTACTGCGCCAGGAGATGGGCGGTGACGTCGACGTCGTCTCCCTCTACTCCGAGTCGCTGACCGAGAAGGGCAAGGGCGCCGGCACCTATCTGGAGATGATGCGCGCCAACACCTCGGCCATGGCCGAGGGCCTCACCGGCGCCTGACCAAGCCTCCCCGCGGCCCGGCGAACCGAACACGCCGGCCGTTCCACCACACGACCCCGCGCCCCGAGGGCCGGAGAGGAAAGACACGCGATGAACAGGTCGACACGCGCCAGAACGTTCACTGGCACCGCACTCGCTCTGGCGACGGCCATGGCACTGACCGCCTGCGGCGGAGGCGACGACGCCTCGTCCGACGCCGAGCCGAAGAAGCAGACGAAGAGCAGCGAGGCCGCTGCCGTCAAGAACCCGGTCGTCGCCTCCTACGACGGGGGTCTCTACGTCGTCGACGGCGAGACCCTGAAGCTGGCGAAGACGATCGAGCTGCCCGGCTTCAACCGGGTCAACCCGGCGGGCGACGAGGACCACGTCGTCATCTCCACCGACACCGGCTTCCGCGTGTTCGACGCCGCCCGGCAGGAGTTCACCGGCGCCGAGTTCAAGGGTGCCAAGCCGGGCCACGTCGTGCGGCACGGCGGCAGGACGGTCCTGTTCACCGACGGCACGGGCGAGGTGCACGTCCTCGACCCCGCCGACCTGGCCGGCGGCAAGCAGCCGAAGACCCGGAGCTACACCTCCGCCGAGCCCCACCACGGCGTGGCCATCGAACTGGCCGGCGGTGAACTCGTCACCACCCTCGGCACCGAGGAGAAGCGCACCGGCGCCCTCGTCCTGGACAAGGACGACAAGGAGATCGCGCGCTCCGAGGACTGCCCCGGCGTGCACGGCGAGGCCGCGGCCCAGGGCGAGGTGGTCGGTCTCGGCTGCGAGGACGGCGTACTGCTCTACAAGGACGGCGAGTTCACCAAGGTCGACGCTCCCGGTGACTACGCCCGGACCGGCAACCAGGCGGGCAGCGACGCCTCCCCGATCCTCCTGGGTGACTACAAGACCGATCCCGAGGCGGAGCTGGAGCGGCCGACCCGCATATCCCTGATCGACACCCGCACCGCGAAGATGAAGCTGGTCGACCTCGGCACCAGCTACTCCTTCCGCTCCCTCGCCCGCGGCCCGCACGGAGAGGCCCTCGTGCTCGGCACCAACGGCGTCCTGCACGTCATCGACCCGGAGACCGGCAAGGTCGAGAAGAAGATCGACGCTGTCGGCGACTGGACGGAACCCCTGGACTGGCAGCAGCCCAGGCCCACCCTGTTCGTCCGCGACCACACGGCGTACGTCTCCGACCCGGGCAAGCGCCAACTGCACGCCTTCGACCTGGACTCGGGCGAGAAGGTGACGTCCGTGACGCTGCCGAAGGGCACCAACGAACTGTCCGGGACGGTGGCCGGTCACTGACCGGTCCCGTTGCACGGATTCCACGGACTGCTCAGCGACCCCGAGGACGGACCCAGGGGCCTGTACGGACTTCCTTTCCTGACGCCAATGCCCCTGCCCGTTGGCGTGGAAATCCAGGGATTATCGCCCGAGGGTGCAGTGAAAATCGTTATCGAATTTACGATATCAGGGTGGCCCGTTTGTCGCCGCGTGTCCTTCCGTGGCAGTCTTTTCCCGTGGGATAGAAAACGGAAGTAAATTCCGTACCGCCGTCCTCGATGGCCGGCGGCTGATCCTGGAGATGAGTGGCGTGGCGACATCTGTGCAGCACGAGCAGCATCCCGGACACGAACATGCGCACGGCGAGGGCTGCGGACACGTGGCGGTCCCGCACAACGGTCATGTCGACTACGTGCACGACGGTCATCTGCACCGTGCGCACGAGGATCACGTGGACGAGTGCGAGGTCCGCGGGCATCAGGAGCACGCCGGTCACGACCACGAGCACGGTGCGGGCTGTGGGCACGTAGCCATCCCGCACGGCGACCACATGGACTACGTCCACGACGGTCACCGTCACGCGGCGCACAGCGGCCACTGGGACGATCACTGAACTCTTGGTGCGTCCGAATCCGTGCGATGATACAAATGCACCCCCGAAACGGGGGTGCATTTCCGCTTTCTTTACTCTCCTGGACCTGCTTACCTTCTCACCGGCTTGAATACGGCAGCAGCGCCATCTCCCGGGCGTTCTTGATTGCCGTCGCGATCTGCCGCTGCTGCTGGGCCGTGACGCGGGTGACGCGGCGGCTGCGGATCTTGCCGCGGTCGGAGATGAACTTCCGCAGCAGATCGGTGTCCTTGTAGTCGATGTAGGTGATCCCGGCCGCGTCGAGCGGGTTGGGGCGGGACTTCAGGGGCTTGCGGGGGCCTTGGCGAGAGGGCATGTGGGCTCCTTCTGTACGGGGTGGACGGGCCGCGTCACGCGACGGGGTCGAGGAGGGCGTCGAACGATGCCGGGAGGCGCCTCCACGCCTCACGTCCCGCTGCGTACTCGGCATCGGTGAGCAGGCAGGACTCGAGGACGCGCTCGAGTCCGTCGTGGTCGAGCCCGGGTGAGGTGAAGACCAGGTGCTGGCAGCGGTCACCGTGTTCGGGGTGCCAGTCGAGAGCGGCGGCTGCCCGGCGGACGGGCGGCTCCATCTCCCAGGCGGCGTCGGGTAGGGAGGCGAGCCACGGTCCGGCGCTCTCGACACACAGGGCCCCGCCGGCGGCGTCCCAGGCCCGCAGGGTGTCGGGGCGGTCGGCGAGCCAGAACCGTCCGCGGCTGCGGGCGGCGGCGCAGCAGAGATCCTCCAGCGCATCGAAAAGGCGCTCGGGGTGGAACGGCCGGTGGCGCCGCCACACGAAGGTGGTCACGCCCGCTTCCTCTGCCTCCTGGGGAAGGAGGGCGCAGGCCGGGTGCTGGGCTGCCGCGGCCGCCTCGACGTCGAAACGTGCGAAGGCCAGCTCCGCGAGTTCCGGGGAGTCCGCACGGACCTGGTGTGCGGTGGGGTGGAGCTGGGCGAGGAGGGCGCGATCCTCGTCGTCGGCGTCAGAGCTGTCCACGACGGCGAGCACGGGGGCGTACTCCAGTTGTCTGGCCCAGGTGTCACCGACGGTGCGCCGGTCGCCGGCGGCGGCCGCGAGACCCGCCTCGGCCAGGTCGTCGCCGTTGCCGAGGCAGGGGAGAACGAGCGCCGGGTCCACCGCCGTGATCACGTTGGTGAGCCGCATCGCGTCGCCGCCGTGGTGGACGACGACCTCGGCCATCCCCCTGGGCTCGACGGAGTCCCACAACTCGACGACGGCCAGGCGGGTCAGACCGGCGTCGGCGAGCCGTTCCAGTTCGGGAACCAGATCTTCGCGCAGCGCGCAGCACGCGCAGTCGTTCGCCAACTTGGCCTCGCCGCGGGACACCTCGCCCGAGGCGTCCCGCACCCGGCGCAGGACGGTGCCGTGCTCCGCGGCCGTGGACAGGTCGTGGTGCAGGGCGACACTGCCGGGGACGGTGCGCAGGAGGTGGTCGACGACCTGCCGGCGCGCCTCGGAGTGGAGCCCGCCGACCATGACGACGGGCAGTCGGGCCTCGTCCCGCATCACTTGGCTCCGCGTCGGCCGAAGCGGCGCTCGAAGCGCTCGACCCGCCCGGCGGTGTCCAGTACGCGGGCGGTACCCGTGTAGAAGGGGTGGCTGACGTTCGAGATCTCGACGTCGACGACCGGGTAGGTGTTGCCGTCCTCCCAGTCGATGGTCTTCTCGCTGGTCATGGTGGAGCGGGTGAGGAACGCGTAGTTCGCGGCGCGGTCGCGGAAGACGACGGGGCCGTACGAGGGGTGGATTCCGGGCTTCATGGGGCTTCCTCGGTGTCTGGGTCGGAGGGGGGGGATGGCGGACGGGTGTGACTCGGCCCGCGCCATGGAGGTAGTATATGGGAATGGTTTCCATTACCAAAAAGTAGCCGTCCGACGAGAGGAAGCAGAACCTTGTCCGCCCACTGCCAACTGACCGGCGCCAAGCCGGGCTTCGGCAACACCATCTCCCACTCGCACCGGCGCACCTCGCGCCGTTTCGACCCGAACATCCAGCGCAAGCGCTACTGGCTGCCCAGCGAGGGACGGCACGTCCGGCTGACGCTCAGCGCCAAGGCGGTCAAGACCGTCGACAGCATCGGCATCGAGGCCGCCGTGGCCCGTATCCGCGCCCGAGGGGGGAAGGTCTGATGGCCAAGAAGAGCAAGATCGCGCAGAACGAGAAGCGCAAGGCGGTCGTCGAGCGGTACGCGGCCCGCCGTGCGGAGCTGAAGGACATCATCCGCCGGCCGTCCTCCACCGACGCCGAACGCGAGGCGGCCGTGGCCGAACTCCGGCGCCAGCCCCGCGACGCGAGCGCGACGCGCGTGCGCAACCGCGACAGCGTGGACGGCAGGCCCCGCGGACACCTGCGGAAGTTCGGCCTGTCACGGGTCAACCTGCGAGAGCAGGCGCACGCCGGCTTCCTGCCGGGAGTCACCAAGTCCTCCTGGTGACGTCGCCGTCCGCGACAGGGGCGTAGGCGCCGACCGTGACTCGGCGGGGTCACGGTCGGCGCCTACGGCACGGAAGTCGGGGTGCGCGGATCTCAGGGCAGGCGCACGAGGTTGAGCCGGTAGCCCTCGGCCTGGGGGAGCTTCTGCGCGGCGAGTGCGGCCACCATCTGCCGGTAGGGGAGCGGCAGCTGGGCGAGCAGAGCGGCGGGCAGGCTGGTGAGGGTGTGCGAAGCCATCATGTCGGACCCTGGGCGCCAGTCGGCCAGTTGGGCCGGCAGGTCGGGGCAGAACCAGTGCATACGGGCCTCGACCCGGCTGAGCGCGTCGTGCTCCTCCTGGGTGTCGAAGAAGCCCGGACCCGCGGTGTCGAGGGCGAGCAGGGCGCCGGGGAAGCGGTCGGCGAGCAGATCCACGACCTGGTGGACATCGGCCTCGTCCAGGTAGGGGAGTACGGCCTCGGCAAGGAAGAGGTACGGCCCGCCCGCGCCCGAGGCCACCTCGGCGGCCCAGGCCTCGTCCGTCACGGATGACGCGATCATGGTCCGCTGCGGGGTGTCCGTGAAGAATCTGCGGCGCAGGGCGATCACGTCGGGCAGGTCGAGTTCGAACCAGCGGGCGCGGCCGTTGTCGACGCGTTCGTAACGCGTGTTGAGCCCGGTGCCGATCTCGACCACGGTGGCCTGGGGGTGGGCGGACAGGAATTCCGCCACCCACCGGTCGAACGGGAGGGTGCGCAGCAGCGCGCCGGCGAGGCTCGGAAGGCCGTCGAAGCGTCCGAAGTCGTAGTCGATCGAGGCCACGATCTCCTCGGCCCGTGGGAGTCCATGAGCGGCCTCCCTGACACGGATGTGTACCGGGCCGGACGGTGCCGTGGCTGCGACCACCGTCCGGCCCGGAGTCTCAGTGCCCCGTCACGGTGGTGAGGGGGTCGTGCTCGTGTGCGCAGGTCTCGTCGAAACCGTAGGTGTCCCAGGCGGGGAACGGATCGGATGCGGGCCGCGCCTCGCCCTGCCGCAGGAGACAGCCGGTCAGGGCCGCGCTCAGCAGTTCCTTGTCCAGTTGGGTTCCGATGAAGACGATTTCCTGGGCGTGGGGACTGTCGGTGTCACGCGCGGAGGAGGGTTCGAAGCGCGCCACCGAACCGGCCTGCGACCACAGTCCCGTCACGTGGGGCCGGCTGGCGAGGGTGAAGAAGCCCTTGGACCGGAGGACCTGACCGTAGGTCCCGCTGTCCAGCGCCTCCGTCACGAACGTCCACAGCCGGCCGGGATGGAAGGGCGTGGAGGAGCGGAAGACGGTGGAGGAGATGCCGTACTCCTCCGTCTCGGGGACGTGGTCGCCGTTGAGTTCCCTGACCCACCCGGGAGCCTGCTGCGCGCGTTCCAGGTCGAAGCGGCTGGTGCCCAGGACTTCACGGACCGGTACGCGGCCCCGCACCGCCGGCACGACGTGGGCGGCCGGATTGAAGCGGGCCAGGGTGGCCCGGAGCCGGTCCGCCGACGCCGAGTCCACGAGGTCGAGCTTGTTGAGGACGATGACGTCGGCGAACTCGACCTGGTCCATCAGCAGGTCGCTGACGGTGCGTTCGTCGTCCTCGTACTGGTCCAGGCCCCGCTCGGTCAGTTCGTCGCCGCCGGCCAGTTCGGGGAGGAAGTTGGCGGCGTCGACGACGGTGACCATCGTGTCGAGGCGGGCCAGGTCGCCGAGGGTGGCGCCGTCGTCGCGGGCGAAGGCGAAGGTGGCGGCCACCGGCATGGGTTCGGAGATGCCCGAGGACTCGATGAGCAGGTAGTCGAAGCGCCCCTCGCGCGCCAACCGGTCCACTTCCTCCAGCAGGTCGTCGCGCAGGGTGCAGCAGATGCACCCGTTGGTCATCTCGACCAGGCGCTCCTCGGTGCGCGACAGCGCTGCCTCGCCGCCGCGCACGAGAGCGGCGTCGATGTTGACCTCGCTCATGTCGTTGACGATGACGGCGACGCGCAGGCCCTCGCGGTTGCTGAGGACGTGGTTGAGCAGGGTGGTCTTGCCGGCTCCGAGGAAACCCGACAGGACGGTGACGGGAAGGCGCGGCGAGGGGGCGTGGACCATGCCGGGGTCAGCCTTCCGGACGGAGCAGACCGCGCTCGTACGCCTTCGCCAGCCGCTGCGGAACGAGGTACGGCACGCCGTCCACCGTGACCGTGACCAGCTGGGGCGTCGTGGCCTTCCACTGCGCGCGGCGATGCCGGGTGTTGCTGCGGGACATCTTGCGTTTGGGTACGGCCATGGGGACCTCCGGGTGCGATCGGTGAGCGGGAGAGACGATACATGAAAATGGATGTCATTACGAACGGTGTTCGTCGCACCCTCTCGTGCCGATGTCGGGTCGCCTGGGGCCGCTTCGGCGCGCGCTTGGACCGCCCGTGACTCGCGCGCCCGCAGCCGGGCCAGGCCGGTGCGGTCCTGCGCCCCGTCTCCGCGGAGGGAGCGAAAAGCGCTCCGTCAGCAGGCGTTGGTGCGGAAACTGGACACGCCGGGGACGCCTGCGTCGTCGAAGCCGCAGGTGTACGGGGTGAAGCGAGGATCGTCGTTGAGGTACCGCTTGAACCACGACACGAGCATCCAGGACAGGTGGGCGTTGTCCCGGTTGACGAAGAAGTGGTCGGCACCGCTGAGAACGGGAGCGGATGTGATCCCACCGGTGCCACGGAGTCGGACTGGCCGCCGACTACCGCCACCGGCTCGCTGACCTCGGGCCAGGACTTGTCACCGTTCCAGGGAGCGATCGGGACCGCCGCCCCCCATCGACCAGCCGGCCACTCCCTGCCTTGAGGGCCCGGACACCGTGAAGGCTGGTGATCCCACCGATGCGTGCCGGGGGGCTCAGGGGCACCGTGGCCCGGGATGGCGGGGTCCGCCCGCCGGTGGAAGAACGTGGAAAGGGGCAGACCCTTGAGAACGTGGCGCACCACCTTGAAACTGGCCGCGGCAACACTGGCCGTCGTCGTCGCGAGCACCGGCGCGAACGCGGCGGCCACGCCGAAGGCTCCGCAGGCCGAGGCCGGGACACCGACTGTGGAGGGGCCGGTGCCCGGGACCGTGCCGGGTGATCCGAAAGCGCCGGACGCGGCGGACACCTATCCCTGGCTGTCCGCGCCCGGGCTGGCCGAAGCAGGCTACGTCGAGCGGGAGTTCTTCCTCTCCGGCCGGGCGGACGCCTACAGTCCGGCCGGTGCACGGCTCGCCGAGGACGTGCCGTACACCACGCGCGTCGTGGTCCGGAGGCCCGCCCACCCGGCGCGGTTCGACGGCACGGTCCTGACGGAGTGGCAGAACGTCAGCGGCGGCTATGACCTGGACGCCCTGTGGGCGCCCGACCAGATCACGCGTGCCGGGCAGGTCTGGGTGGGGGTGTCCGCGCAGCGCGTCGGCGTGGACCAGCTCCGGTCCTGGAGCCCTGCCCGCTACGGCGGTCTCGACGTGACCGGAGGCGGGCGGTTCACGGCCGACGAACTCTCCTACGACGTGTACGCGCAGGCCGCCCGGGCCCTGCGCACGGGGACCGGAGGGCTGCTGGGCCCCCTCCGCGCGAAGACGATCCTCGGGATCGGCGCCTCGCAGTCGGCGGGCCGGATGACGGTGTACTACGACCACGTGCTGCCGCAGACGGAGCCGGTCTTCGACGGCTACGGCTTCATCGTGGGCCAGGCTCCCGCTCGCAAGGGCGACGAACCCGTCTTCCACGTGCTCTCGGAGACCGATGTGCGCACGCCGGTCCGGCGCCCCGACGACGACCACTACCGGCGCTGGGAGGTGGCCGGCGCCGCGCACTCCGGCCGCTTCGGACAGGCATACCGAGAACCGCTGCTCATCCGCGACCTCGGTGCCGCACCGGAGTTCGCCTGCGACCGTCCGCCGTTCAGCGAGGTGCCCCTGCACCATGTGATCGCCGCCGCCTACAGTCACCTCGAGCGATGGGCGGAGCGGGGTGTGCTCCCGCCGTCGGCGCCCGGGCTGCGGTTCTCCGCGGACGGCACCAAGGCCCGCGACGCCCACGGACTCGCCCTCGGCGGAATCCGGCTGTCCCAGGTGGCGGTCCCGAGGGCGCTGAACACCGGGGACAACACGGGGGAGACCTTCTGCGTGCTGTTCGGAACGCATGTGCCGTTCACCGCCGCGCGACTGGACCGCCTGTACCCCACCCACGCGGGCTACGTCGCCCGGGTCGTCGACGCCGACGTCCGCGCCGTACGGCACGGCCATCTGCTGCCGGCCGACGCACGCGCCAATCTGCGCGACGCGCTGTACTCGAAGGCAGACCTGGACTGAGGTGCGCGGCGGGGGCGCGGACGTGGGCCGGGCCTCCGCCGCGGTACGCGGCATGACGCGGGGCTGAGCGTGGCCGACGGCCCTCCCGGGGCACCGTCGGCTGGAGCACGGCCTCGGCCAGGGCGCCGCCCGCAGCGCGGTCACCTGGAGTGCCCGGGAAACGCCGCGGTCCGGCACCCCGTCGATGACCTGCCGCACCTGGCCGACCAGGAGATCCTCACCGCCCGCGGGGCCCCACGGGCCCGGTGACCGTCGACACGAAGTGACGGGCTCGGCATCGGCCGCGGTTTCCCGGCTCTCCGGCTCTCCGGCTCCCTCGGTCCACGAGGACCGTCTCGCGGTAACCCGTTCACGGCCCGGCGAGCGGGAGTACTCGTGTCCTGCCCGCCGAAACCGTGCAGAGCGTGATTGCTTGGGTACGTGATCAGTGGAGTTCGCGACCGCGTCCTGCCGGCCTCTCAGCGCCGCTCGCTGGACGAACTGACGCAGGACCTCGACCTGTCGACCGGGGACACGACGTCCAAGCGGTCCGCCTTCTGGACCATGCTGACGCTGTCGTCGGTCATCGCGGCCGGGGGAGTGCTCACGGACTCGACCGCCACCGTGATCGGGGCCATGATCATCGCCCCGCTGTCCACGCCGATCATGGGCATCGCCCTGGGTTCGGTGCAGCGCCGCCGCACCGGATCGGCCAGGACCGTCCTCCTCGCCTGCCTGGTGGTGATCGCCGTCGGGATGGTGATGTCGGTGTCCCTCCCCGGTGACTACGACCTGCTGTCCAACAGCCAGATCTCGTCGCGGACGTCGCCCGGCCTGATGGATCTGATCGCCGCCCTGGCGACCGGCTTCGCCGGCGCGGTGGCGCTCGCCCGACGGGACGTCGCCGCTGTGCTGCCGGGGGTCGCGATCGCCATCTCCCTCGTCCCGCCCCTGGTGGTGGCCGGGGTGTGCCTGGGACGGCTCTCGGGTTGGCTGGCGCTGGGCGCGCTGGTGCTCTTCGTGTCGAACCTCTTCGCCCTCGTCTTCGGGGGCATGGTGGTCTTCGCCTCGCTCGGCTACGGCGCGGAGGCCGACACGGCAGCCGGACGGCCCGCCCGCAGGGCTTACGCCGCCATGGCCCTGCTGTTCGCCGTCGTGTTCGTTCCGCTGACGGCCAACACCGTGGTCACGTTGCTGCTCGACGTCTGGACCGGGCGCACCAAGGACGCGGCTGAGCAGTGGCTCGCCGACGAGTCGGGCGCGTCCGTCACAGGTGTCGACGCGACCTCCCGGACCATGTACGTCCACGTCCGCGTCCCCGGGGACCTCCCACCGGTGAGCGCTCTGCTCGAACGGCTGGAGGGCCGGATCCCGGACGGCATCCCCGTCGTGGTGGACGCGTCGCGCGGCCGGCGGATCGATGCCGGGGTGGTCGGCGACTGAGTGCCGAACCGGCTCCGGCCGGCCGTGCCCGACCTCACGGGTCGCGTGCTCGCGGAGCCTGTCGGGGCAGCGGCTTCTCGTTGACGGCGTCCGGGGCCATGACGAGCGTGCCCCGGGCCGGTGGGACGCGAATGGCTCGGCCTGGGCGCCGCCCACGTCGGCGGCGAAGAAGCCCCCGGCGGGGCAGGAGGTGTGCGGGCCGGGCCGGCAGAAGCGGCAGGTGTCGTCGGCGAAGGCGAACGGCGACCCGACGAGGTCACCCCGATGAGGGCCGGACACGAGGGCGGGGAGGCGCAGGGTGGGTCAGCGGGGTACGTGACGCAGGGGGAGGCGCGAGCCCGGTCGGCCAGGTGTGCTCGACGATGCCGGTGCACCGGCCGGAAGGGTACGGGGTGCCCTCCGTGAGTTGGTCGGCACGTCACGGAGGGGGGCGGCCACATGCCTGGGGGCCGGCGTGTGCCGGCGTGTGCCGGTCCGGGGCCCCAGGTGTTCTTGCCGGGCGGACTGCTGACCGTTGCGCGGGGAAGGTGCCGCGCGTCGATTCCGTGCGCTGCGGGCCGTCCCGGACCGTCGGCCTGCGGGCGCGCGGTGGCTCCGCGGGTTCCGTCCTCAGGTCGCCCTCAGACAAGGCTCAGGGTTCCACCAAGCGTCGGAGCGGTGAGCGGCCCGACGATCGGGTGGTCCCGGAGACCGGAAGGCCGACCGGAGACCGGTCCGCGCCGCCGGGGCGTGGACGCGCACGCGGTGTCCTCGGCTTCGAGCCACACGAGCCCTCTCCGATGCCACCGGCACGGAGGGGGCCGGCGGCCCTCGTCTCCGAAGCACGCTGGGAGAGGAAGCAGCAATGATCTACAGGAGCAGGTACCCGGACGTCGCCGTGGTCGACCGTCCGGTGCACGCATGGGTGCTCGGTGATGCGGCGCGGCGTGGCCGGAAGCCGGCCATGGTGGACGTGGTCGGCGGACGCACGCTCACCTACGGCGAGTTGGCGGAGCTGGTCCGCGGCCTCGCGGCGGGTCTTGCCGCAGAGGGAATCGGCAAGGGCGGCGTGGTCGCGCTGCACTCGCCCAACACGGTCCTTTTCCCGGTGGTCCTCTACGCGACCACCACCGCGGGCGGGACCGTGACCACGCTGTCGCCGATGGCCACACCGTCCGAGATCGCCCGACAACTGATCGACTCCGGGGCGCGGCTCATGGTGAGCGTCTCGGCGCTGATCGAGACCGCTCGGGCCGCGGTGGAAACGGTCGCGCGGCTGACCGGCCGGGACATCGAGATCCTGGTCTGCGACCGGGCCGAGGGGCATCGCACGGTGCTGGAACTGAGCCGCAACGGCGCGGTGGCGCACGTCGAGGTCGATCCCGCCGAGGACGTGGCGGTACTGCCCTACTCGAGCGGTACGACGGGTGTGCCCAAGGGGGTGATGCTGACCCATCGCAACCTCTGCACCAACCTGGAACAGCTGAGTGCCCTGCACCGGGTCGGCGAGGACGACCGCGTCATCGCGATCCTGCCGTTCTTCCACATCTTCGGCCTGACCGCGCTGGTGAACAGCGCGCTGCGGCGCGGTGCGACGGTGTACGTGCACACGCGGTTCGACGTCACCTCGTTCCTGACCAGCCTGGAGCGCGACCGCATCACCCACGCCTACGTCGCCCCACCCGTGATGCTGGCGCTGGCGAAGCATCCGGCGGTCGCGAGCCTGGACCTGTCCGGTCTGCGGCGCGTCATATGCGCGGCGGCACCCCTCGACGCGGGTCTGCAAGCGGCGGTGGCCGACCGGCTCGGGGTGGAGGTCGGGCAGGCGTACGGCATGACCGAACTGTCACCCGCATCGCACATCCACGCCGACGGCAACCGGGACGAACCCGTCGCGTGCGTGGGGCACCTGCTCCCGTCCACGCAGGCACGCCTGGTCGATCCGGTCACGGGGCTGGACGTGGTGCCGGGCGGGTCCGGCGAGGTGTGGATCCGCGGACCGCAGGTGATGAAGGGCTACCTCGGACGGCAGCAGGACACCGACGCGACGGTCGACGCCGAGGGCTGGCTGCACACCGGGGACATCGGCCGGGTCGACGAGAACGGCAACTGGTTCATCGTCGACCGGGTCAAGGAACTGATCAAATACAAGGGCTATCAGGTGGCACCGGCCGAGCTGGAAGCGGTCCTGGTACGGCATCCAGGGGTCGCCGACGCTGCGGTGATCGGCGTTCGCGACGACGAGGGCAACGAGATTCCCAAGGCGTTCGTAGTGCCCGTGACGGGAGTTCCGATATCCGCCGCCGACGTGATGGCTCACGTCGAGGGCCGGGTCGCGCCCTACAAGAAGATCCGCCGGGTCGAGTTCATCGAGGCGGTGCCGAAGGCCGCCTCCGGCAAGATCCTCCGGCGTGAGCTTCGGGAGCGCGAGTCGGAGAGGCCCTGAACGGGGTCCGGGCCCGGGGGCAGACGGGCGCGGGGCTCCGGTCGCCTCTCAACTCCGTGCTCCAGTGCAGGTGTTGTAGGGTAATCGTGTGGGCTCCGTGAAGTACCGGTTCGGACAGTACGTGTTGGACGCGGACCGCCGCGTGCTCAGCCATGACGGAGACGTGATCGACGTCGAGCCCGGGGCCATGGCAGTCCTGTGCCACCTGGTCGAACACCGGGACCGCGGCGTGTCCGAGGAAGAGCTGCGCCACTCCATGGGGTCCGCCGGTGCGGCCGGTGACGGCGCGTTCGCCGGCCGGCTGCGCGCCGCTCGCCTGGCGGTCGGTGACAGTGACACACGGCAACGGCTCATCCGCACGGTCAGCCCGCGCTGTCATCGCTTCGTCGCGCCAGTGACGTCGGTTCCCACCCTGGCCACCCCGCTCACCGCCTCGGCGCCGGCCGACGACGAGGTCATCCGCTTCTGCCGGTCCGTCGACGGCACCCGCATCGCCTACGCTCTCACCGGCGAGGGCCCGCCCCTGGTCAAGACGGCCAACTGGCTGACCCACCTGGACCTCGACCGGACCACCCCGATGTGGGCGCACTGGTTCGACGGCCTCACCCGCGGCCGTCAGCTCATCCGCTACGACGAACGGGGCTGCGGTTTGTCCGAGTGGTCGGTGCCCGGGTTCGCCCTCGACGACTTGGTCACCGACCTCCACTGTGTGGTCGACGCCGTCGGCCTCGACCGCTTTCCTCTGCTCGGCGTCTCCCAGGGCGGTGCGGTGGCCGTCGCCTACGCCGCCCGCCATCCCGAGAGGGTCAGCCGACTGGTCCTCACCTCCGCCTACGCCCGGGGACAGCAGATCCGCGCGGCCAGTGACAGCGAACGGGACGCCGCCGAGGTCGACCTCAACCTCGCCCGCGCCGGCTGGCGCACGCAGGGGAGCAGCTTCCTGCGCTATTTCGCCTCCCAGTTCCTGGGCGATGCCACCCCCGCGGAATGGGACGCCTTCGCCGCCTACCAGCGGCAGACGACCTCGGTCGCCAACGGCCTGCGCTTCCTGGAGGAGTTCACGCGCATCGACGTCTCGCGCATAGCCGGTGAGGTGACCTGTCCCACTCTGATCATCCACGCCCGGGACGATCCGCGGGTCCCGGTCGCCCAGGCCCTGGAACTGGCCACCCTCATCCCCGACAGCCGCCTGGTCCTGCTGGACAGCCGCAACCACCTGTTCACCGCGGCCGACCCGGCCTGGCCGGCCTTCCTGGCACACCTCGACACCTTTCTGTCCGAGCAGGTGTGACGCCGTCCGGACCGTGGGCGTCGCGGCCCTCTGCGGGAGAGGCCGGGGCCAGAGTCCGGAACACGGTGCTGCCGCCGCGGGGAGACCTCGCTCCCCGCGGCGCCTCGAACGACGGGCGGAGCCCGCCCGTGGGCTACTGATCGATCTCGGTGATCCGGGCCCGGTCAGGCCCCGGGTCGCCATGGCGCTGGGCCATGGAGGTCAGCCGATGACGATGTCGCAGTCGGCCCTGCCGCGGGCCGCGATGTCCGCGAAGTCCGCCTGGACGGCCGGGTCGTACGCCGCCGCGCTCTTGGTGCGGGTCTTCTTGCCGGGCACGGCCTTCTTGCCGGTGGAGTGGTTGACGCCGGCCGCGTCCCAGGTCAGGTCGCAGGTCCAGTGGAACGTGCGGACGAGCAGGTGCGAGTTCTTCCCGCTGCCGGTGATCGACCAGTTGCCGTCGGACTTCACCACGAACGTCACGTTGCCGCTGACGCCCCGGCTGCTGTCGTTCGTGGCGAACGTGATCGACTGGCCGTCCGCCGCGACCGTCTTGGTGGTGTCGTTCGCGTGCGCGGGAACCGTTGCGAGCAGCAGGGAACCCACTCCGGCTCCCGCCGCCATCAGCAGCGCCGCCCCCCGGTGAGTCCGGGTCCGGCCGGGCGTCCTGGTGTCGTTGAACCTCATCGTGTCCTTCTCTCTGGGAGTCTCTCGATGTCGCTGAGCGCCGGCCGGGCGGGGTCACCCCAAGAGCCCTGGCTCGGCACCGCTCAAGCATCGGGCCGACGGGAGGGGCAAGGCATGGTGGCCGTCTGAGGCTTCCCTGAGGGCGGACTGAGGAGGTGCTGAGGACGCTCGCCGTGCGGCGAGCCGGTTTGCCCGACGGGTCGCGAGATGCTCGCTGCGCGTCACTCGGCGACGCCGCCGGCACCGCCGGAGCCGGGTTCGGCGGTGCCGGTCACCACGGATGCCGCCGGTGAGGACCGCGGCGGGTACGGCCCGCCGGCGTCTCGGCCGTCGTCGGGCCTGAGAACGCGAGCACGGCGACAGGGACGTGGCGCCCGGCACCGGCTTGGCGGCCGCCGGCGCGGCGCGGGCTCACTCGGCCAGGAAGGCGTCGACGTGCGCCAGGAACTCGTCCCAGGCCGGCTCGTGGGCGGTGAGCAGGTGATTGCGGCTCTTGAGCAGGACCAGCCGGCTGTCGGGTATGAGAGAGGCCAGCTCATGGGCCTGCGAGACGGGTACCCGCTCGTCGTCGCGGGAGTGCAGGATCAACGTCGGGCACGACACTCCGTGCGCCGTCTCGGACACGTCGATGCGGGCGAACTCCTCCAGGAAGCGGACGCCGTTGGACGGCGAGGTCGTTCTGCGCTGGAAGTCGGTGAACTCGTCCCAGTCCGCGGGCGTGCCCTCGGGCAGGAACTGGGAGGCGAAGACGCGCAGGAACCGGGGGTCCTGATGGGCCCACCCCACCCGGGCCACGTCGAGGTCGAGGGCGGCCTCGGTGCTCTCGGTCTCGTTCCGGGCGCGGACCTGCCGTCCTCGGGCGTAGGCTCCGGCGAGGACGAGCCGGCTGACCCTCTCCGGGTGGCGTGCGGCGTAGGCCACCGCCACGGCACCCCCCTGCGACACCCCGAGCAGGGGAAACCTGTCGAGTCCCACGGCGTCGACCACCGTCTCCAGGTCGTCGACCCAGTCCTCGAACGTGGAACGGGGCACCATCTGGTCGGAGAGTCCGCATCCGCGCTCGTCGTAGCGGATCAGCCGGCGGTTGCGGGCGAGCCCGTTCAACCAGTGCGACCACACCGGGGTCGTCCACTCCAGATCCAGGTGCGACAGCCAGTTGGCGGCCTTGAGCAGAGGCGGCCCCGAGCCGACGGAGGCGTAGGCGATGCGCGTACCGTCGCCGGCGCGGCAGAACCGGATGGTCTGCCGGTCGGCGCCGCGCGGTCCGCCGGACGCCGGCACGTCGCCGCGGGCTCCCTGGCCGGTGAACGCGGATGCCGAGTCCCCGGCTGCCGTCACCGGAGCCACGAACTGACAACCGCGCCGGTGCACGGTGCGGATCACCTGCTGACGGCTGCCCGTGTCCCCCACGGCCAGACGCGCGGTCCGCAGCGCCGTGGTGAGCGCGGCCTCGCTGACGAAGCGGTCACCCCACACCTCGTCGAGCAACTCGCCCTTCGGAACGACGCGCTCCCGGTGCTCAACCAGGTGGCACAGCAGCCCCAGGGCCCGGGGCTCGACGTGAACCGGACGACCGGCCCGCCGCAGCTGGTGCTGAGCCGTGTCGAGTTCGTACTCCCCGAAGCGATACTTGTCCCCCTCCACCTTGGGAGCGTACAACTCCCGCCGTTCGCCGGACACATGTCCGAGCGCGGCCGGACTGTGGCGAGGAGGCGGTACCGGCCTGGGCACGTCGTACGTCAGCGATCCGCGGCGCAGGGGACGAAGGCGGCCCGCTGCCGGACCCTGCGACGGTCCTACGGAAGCCGTTCGGCCGTTTCGCCGTTCCGCGGGGCGTGCAGTGCCCGCAGGACGCCTTGATGGCTCAGCCAGCCGACCGGTTCCCCCGTGCCGGCGTCCAGGACCGGGAGTCCCGTGCCGGATGCGGACAGCAACGAGTGCAGTGCGTTCGCGAGTTGCTGGTCGGCGGTGACGCGGGGCGGTGTCTCGACGAGGTCGCCCGTCACCGACGGCGCGCCGTCGGGCTGTTCCGCGAGGGCCTCCGTCACCGCACGCGCCGTGACGATGCCCAGGTACGCGCGCGCGGGATCGTGGACCGGCAGTGCCCCGTGTTCGGAACGGCTCAACAGGACGGCGGCATCGGCCAGCTCCACAGCGCCGCCGACCGGCGCGGGCAGCGGTTCCATGACGCGGGCGACCGTCTCCGCGCCGATGGCGGCGCCCGGTGCCGGGCCTTCCAGGTCGATGCCGCGACGGCGCAGCTTGAGGGTGTAGATGGTGTCGCGGGTCAGGGCCCGGCTGGTGGCGGTGGACAGCACGATCGCCAGCATCAGCGGCAGGATGATCGAGTACTCGCCGGTCAGCTCGAAGAGGATCACCACGGCCGTGATCGGGGCCCGTGAAGCGCCCGCGAAGACCGCCCCCATGCCGACCAGCGCGTACGCGCCGACCGCTCCCGCCGTCACGGGCAGCACGTGGTGCGCGCCCGCACCGAACGCGGCCCCCAGCATCGCCCCGATGAACAGGCTCGGCGCGAACACCCCGCCGGACCCGCCGATGCCGATGGTCAGGCTGGTGGCGATCATCTTGCCGACGAGCAGCACCAGGAGAAAACCGATCGCGTACTTGCCCTCGGTGGCGCCCTCCAGCACCGGATACCCCACCCCGTACATCTCCGGCAGGGCCAGCAGGACCAGGCCGAGGGCCAGGCCGCCCGCCGCGGGTCGCAGCCACTCCGGCCCGCGCCAGGCCCAGTCGCACGCGTCCTCGATCGCGTACAGGACACGTGAGAAGGCGACACCGACCGCGCCCGCGAGAACCCCCAGGGCGGCGAACAGGCCGTACTGGGCGAGATGCTGGACGTGGAACGCCGGCAGGTGGAGGAAGGCCACGTCGCCGAAGGCGGCGCGGCCGATGATGCCGGCCGTGACGCTGGCGAGGACGGTCGCACCGAACGCCTCGATGCTGAAGGCGGCCAGGATCAGTTCCATCGCGAAGATGACGCCGGCCAGCGGGGCGTTGAAGGTGGCCGCGATGCCGCCCGCCGCACCACACGCGACCAGGAGCTTCATCCGGTCCTCGGTGAGCCTGGTGAGGCGGCCCAGCGTCGACCCGAGCGCGGCTCCCACCTGCACGATCGGCCCCTCGCGGCCCACCGAGCCACCCGAGCCGATGGTCAGGGCCGAGGCGAGGGTCTTGACCACGGCGACCTTCGGGCTGATCCGCCCGCCGCGTTGGGCGACGGCGAGCATCACCTCCGGGACACCGTGACCCCTCGCCTCCTTGGCGAACCGGTTCACCAGCGGCCCGTACAGCAGCCCGCCGACGACCGGCGCGGCGAGCACGAAGAACGCGCCCAGCCAGGGCAGGTGCGGATGGCCGCTTCCCGGGGCGGCCGCGTAGTCGGCGTGGCCCGAGAAGAGCCGGGTGAAGGTCTGGATGCACCAGCGGAAGACGATCGATCCCAGCCCGGCCCCCGCACCGACCAGCACGGCCAGGCCCATCATCGAACCCCGGCCGCCCGGGACCGGGCGTCCGGCCCGTCCCTCACCGTGTATGACGCTCACTGTTTCCCCTTCCTTACTTTTGCATTATGCAAACAGCGTCAAGGGGGTGCGGACGCACGGGTGGGTGAATCTCGCGGCCCTCCGACGGTCGCGTGCCGGGGCGGGATCGCGCCGCACACGATTGCATCGTGCAAAATTGCAGGAAATGGAGCGGTGTCCCACCCGCTCCCCGGGTACGCGGGCCGATGGTTCACCCCGTGTCAGGCGGGGCCGATGCCTCACCGGAAAGGTGCGCCCGTGGACGCCGTGCTCCATGCTCTGTCCCGCACCGGCTCCATGGCCTGGGAGATCACCTGGGCGCTGGTGCTGGGTTTCACCCTGTCGGCCGTTGTCCAGGCGGTGGTCCGGCGCTCGTCGGTCGCCCGTCTCCTCGGCGACGACCGGCCCGGCACCCTCCTGCGTGCCACCGGTATGGGCGCGGCCTCCTCGTCGTGCTCGTACGCCGCGGTGGCGCTCGCACGCTCGCTGTTCCGCAAGGGCGCGCACTTCACCGCCGCGATGGCGTTCGAGATCGCCTCGACCAATCTCGTCCTGGAACTCGGTGTCATCCTGGCTCTGCTGCTGGGGTGGCAGTTCACCGCGGCCCAGTTCGTCGGCGGCCCGCTCATGATCGTGTTCCTGGCCGTGCTGTTCCGCCTCTTCCTGCGTGAGCGGTTGCTCCGCGAGGCACGGGAGCAGGCCGATCGCGGGGTGTCCGGCGCCATGGAGGGGCATGCCGCGATGGACATGTCGGTACGCGCGGAGGGCTCGTTCCTCCGGCGTCTGGTGTCCGCCGAGGGGTTCACCGCCGTCGCCCACGTCTTCGTCATGGAGTGGGCCGCGATCCTGCGCGACCTCGTCGTCGGGCTCCTCATCGCCGGCGCGGTCGCGGCATGGGTGCCCGAACCGTTCTGGCAGGCGCTCTTCTTCGAAGGCCATCCGCTCGCCGCCGACCTGTGGGGGCCGGTGATCGGCCCCGCCGTGGCCATCGCCTCGTTCGTGTGCTCCGTCGGGAACGTCCCGCTGGCCGTGGTGCTCTGGCAGGGCGGTATCAGCTTCGGCGGCGTGACGGCTTTCCTCTTCGCCGACCTTCTGATCCTGCCGATCCTCAACATCTACCGGAAGTACTACGGTCGCCGGACGGCCGGGTTCCTGCTCGTCACCTTCTACGTGGCCATGGTCGCTGCCGGATACGTGGTGCAGCTCGTCTTCGGTGGTCTCGGGGCGGTACCGGACCGCTCGGAGGCGACGCTGCCCGACGGAGGCGTCACCTGGAACTACACGACCTGGCTCAACATCGCGTTTATCGCCCTGGCCCTCGTACTCGTCTTCCGCTTCCTGCGCACCGGGGGCATGGGCATGCTCCGCATGATGGGCGGCGCGCCGGGCGGCGGGGACGGGGACACGGCGAGGACCCGGTGACGGACCCTGCGCGGAACGGATCCAGGAACGGATCCAGGAACGGATCCAAGAGGGCGCCGGCGGTCAGAGCGCTCCCGCGACTCCTGTCACTTGGAGCATGCCCGACGCGTCGCAGGCAAACGTCGCAGGCAGACGTCGCGGGGTAAACAGAGAGACCCGACCCCCCGTTCCGGGACGCGGACGCCGGTGGCCCTCAGGCGCGGCCGCTGCCGCCCCGCCGACGGCTGACATCGTTGTCGACAAGGCGGCCCACCGGCTGGCGCCCTACGGCGTGTACACGGCGTCGCTCCCGTACAGCTCCCTCGTGAACGCCGAGACGTCCGCGCTGCGGTCGGAGCCGTCGAGGTTGTACGTCAGGTAGACGCCGTAGCCTTCGCCGACCGTGCGGCGGGCGAGGCTCGTGACCGTGCTCTGCGAGGTCCGGCCGATCTCGACGGCCGCCGGGGACAGCTGCGACTTGGGCAGGCCGATGCCGGGGACCTGCCAGGTGCCGTAGTACGGATTCCAGGCGTAGTCGAACTTCGAGGAGATGTCGACCCCGCCGTAGGACAGGCGTGACGCGGCCGGGCCGATGTTGTAGAGGCTGATGATCTTGTCCGGCATGTCGGCGCGCAGTGCCGTCACCAGGTGCACGAACGAGCTGTCGTTGGGCTGGGCGGTGCCGTTCTTGCCGTACTCGGCGTACTCGTCGTCGAAGTCGATTCCGTCGAGGCCGTACTCGGCCACGGTGTCCGACATCTCCTTCGCGAACGCCGAAGCCGTCTGCTGGGACGTGAAGTTGGCGAACCCCGCGCCCTGGTGGTTGCCCAGCACCGAGAGGACGACCTTGATGCCCTTCTGCTGCAGCGGCCGTATCTCCGTGGCGGCGTTGTCGAGGACGCGCCGCACGTTCTCGTTGAAGTGCAGGTACGCCTTCTTGGAGCCGGTGTCGTAGTTGATGTTCGCCGCGAAGATCACGGCGACGTCGAAGGCGTTGCCGCCGCCGTCGGCGAGTGTGTACTTGCCGGCGTTGAGCATGCTGTTGTTGTTCACCTCGATGTAGGCCACCGAGGTCGGTCCCTGCTTGGCGGAAGCGGACGCGGGCGAGGGAGCGGGATCAGGCGCGGGAGCCGCCGCCGCACCGGTCATGGCGGTGGTGCCGAGAGTGAGGGTCACGGCGGCCGAGAGTGCGAGGGCGGCAGTGCGTACTCTGCGCCGTATCGGATTGGACATCGTTGTCGGTCTCCCATCGCGTGGCGGCGCCCGACGGGTTCAAAGGCGCCGAGTGAGCCTCCGAGTGTTCCGTCGATGTGACCGGATCCCGGGAAGCGTGCGTCATTTCTTCACGACTTCCACGCACGGGCCGCCCCCGGCTCGGCCCAACCGCGCCTCGAACTGGGCCAGCAGGAGGTCGAGGGGGTCGGGGAACGCCGAGTGCGCGCCCCCGAGTAGGTGCTCGCGGACGGCGCGGATGTGCGGGTAGGTGTCCGCGGGCAGGTTGCCGTAGACGTCGGTTCAGAGGCGGAGGAACGCGACGTCGAGCAGGACGGGCCGTTGCCCTTCGGCCCCGGCCCCGGCCCCAGCCTCGGCGGACGTGGTCGGTGCGGGTGAGGCCGGCACGATGGAGCGCTCCAGTCCTGGTGGGGTGAAGGTGCGGGTTGTGGGGCGGAGTTGGGCGGTGGGGCCGAGGCAGGAGAGCGGTCGGCCGGGACGCCGTCCGGGCAGGCTATCGTAATGACAATCATTTCCGTTAGTGTTCCTGCCGGCACCCTGCCACCCCCCACGAGCCCGAGGAGCCCACGTGGACCTGACCGCGACCGGACCCGCCCTCAACCAGCCGAAGGACGACCCGCGCACCACCCGTGCCTCCGAGAGGAACGGCTGGACGTTCCTGTTCGGCACCACCCGTGACATCCCCGGCGCCGGAGGGCAGGCATGAAGAACACCGATGAGCTGCTGACCGCCGTCCTGGCGGGCGAACTCGGTCCGCGTCCCGCCGGGCTCGTGGCCACCAGCGTGTTCTGGATCCACCACGGCACACGGCTGGCCGGCGGCGACACCACGTACCTCAACCAGTACGTCCTCGTCCGGCTGGGCGGCTCCTTCGGGGGCTGTGCGTTCGAGGCGGGTGAGGTCGATCCGTCCCTGTGCCGTGAGGCCTCCGGCGCCTCCCTCGACTCCCTGCTGCGCGCGGCGCCCCGCCCGCTGCGGATCGCCGCACTCGACGCCTACCTCTCCGAAGCCGGCCCGCACCGCGAGGCCGGGGCCGAACCGGTCGTCCTGCCCGCCGGGACGCCCGAGGTCCGGGCGCGGGCCCGGGACGCGGCCATCGCCGGACTGCTGGACACCGGACCCGGCGCGCGGGTCGGGCTGATAGGCGTCGTCAACCCGCTCGTCGCCGCCATCCGCGAGCGCGGCGGCACCCCCCTGCTCTGCGACTTCAACCTCCGCACCACCCAGTGGGGCGACCGGGTCACCGACGACATGCACGAGGTCCTCGACACCGCCGAGGCCGTGATCGCCACCGGCATGACCCTCAGCAACGGCACCTTCGACACCGTCCTGGCGCGCTGCCGCGAACGGGAGGTGCCGCTGGTGGTCTACGCGCAGACCGGCAGCGCCGTGGCGCGCGCGTTCCTCGGCGCGGGGGTGACCGCGCTGTCCGCGGAGCCCTTCCCCTTCTCCCAGTTCAGCGCGGAACCCACGACGCTGTACCGCTACCGGGCGGCGGACGGCGCATGACGGCGACCGCCCCGCGGGCCACCACCCGAAGCGCCACGACCGACGCGAACCCCGGCGACGCCGCCGGCACCGGACACGCCGCCTGCCACCACGGCGAGATCCTCCAAGGCGTCTTCCTGGACGAGCGCGGGCACCCCTGCCAGGCGCTGGTCACCCTGCCGATGAACGGGCCCGGCAGCACCGCCCGGTTCACGCGCCGGCCCGGCACCCCGCCCGACGACGTGCGCGTGACGCCCGCCGGACGCACCAAGGCACGGGCGGCGGCCGTCCTCGCGCTCCGGGAGTGCGCCGCACGCCTGTCCGCGACACCCTGCGGCGGCGTACTGACGTTGACCGGCGACATCCCCGTGGGTCTTGGCATGGGCTCCTCCACGAGCGACGTCATCGCCGCCGTGCGCGCGGTCGCCGACGCGTGGGGCGTACCTCTGCCGCCCCGGACCATCGCCGGGCTGGCGGTCCGGGCCGAGGGCGCCAGCGATCCGCTGATGCTCGCCCCCGGCCCGCCGCTGCTCTTCGCCCAGCGCGAGGGCCGCACCCTCGAAGCCCTGGGCCACGCCCTTCCGCCCGCCGTCGTGCTGGGCTGCGCCCTCGGCGGCGGCGCCCCCGTGGACACCCTCGCCCTGCCCGCCCCCTCCTACGACGCCCGCGACCTCGACACCTACGAGCACCTGCGCCGGATGCTGCGCCGGGCGGTGTCCGACGGCGATGCCACCCTCCTGGGACGGGTCGGCACCGCCAGCGCCCGACTCGGTCAACGCCGCCTCGCGCACCCGGAGTTCCCGGTCCTCACCCGCCTCGCGGACCGGGTGGGCGCCGTCGGCGTGCAGATCGCCCACAGCGGCAACGTGGCCGGCGTCCTCTTCGACCCCCGGACCCGCGGCCTGAAAGCCCGGCTGCACCGCTGCGCGCGGGACCTGGAACGCGAGGGCATCACGCCGACCCGCGTCTTCACCACTCACCCGAGCCCCAACAGCCCGCGCATGGAGTGGAACGGCTCGCCCGCGCCCCGGAACGGAGTGTTCGGGGAGGACCTCGGGATCGGGGTCAGCCCTTCACAATGCAGAACGGATGCCCGGCGGGATCGGTGAGGACCCGCCACCTTTCCTCGTTCGGCTGGTGATCCGGCCGGCCCGCCCCGAGCCCCAGCAGCCTGGCCTCCGCCTCGTCCAGGTCATCGACCGCGAAGTCGAGGTGGAGTTGCTGGGGGGCGGTCTGGTCCGGCCAGCGCGGCGCCCGGTGGCCGTCGACCCGCTGGAAGCCGATGACGAGACCGTCCGCGCAGATGACGCCGGCGAACTCGGAGTTGGACGCCGGGTGGGGTTCGAGGTCGGCGGCCTCCTGGTAGAAGGCCGCCAGGGCCGGCGGATCGGGGCAGTCCAGGTTGATCGCGCGCAGTCTCATCGTCACAGGCTACGTGCGCCGGCGTCCTCGGCTCCGGCACGCCCGCCGGGGTCCGCCCGGAGAACGTCGCCCGGTTCCTCGACTTCGTCTCCGAGGGCATCGCCCGCGCCGCCGAGCAGGCCCGCGACGTCCTCTGCGTGAAGGCCGAGACGCCCTCCGCCGACCGCGCCGAGCCGACCGGGGAGCGTCGCTGATCGGCGGCCACGCTCCCGTGGACGCCACGTGCCAGAATGGAATCCTCGCCACCCCACCGCCCCGTCACCCTCCCCGCAAAGCCGCCCGAGGTCGCCGTGTCCAAGTCCGTCGCCCGTGAGCCGCAGCGACGCAACGCCCGGTCCAACCGGGCGCGCATCCTGGCCACGGCCCGCCGGGAGCTGGGGCGGAATCCGGACACCACGCTGGAGGAGCTGGCCCGCGCCGCCGGTGTCGTACGGCGTACCCTCTTCGGCCACTTCCCGGGACGCGCGGCGCTCCTCGAGGCCCTCGCCGAGGAGGCGTCCGAGGTGCTGCGCGGAGCGATGGCCGCCGGGGCGGAGCGGGTCGGGCCCGGCGAACCGGCCGACCGGGCGCTCGCGCACTTCGTGCTGCTGATGTGGCCCGTGGGCGACCGCTACCGGATGCTCCTCGCGCTGGCCCGGCACGACCTGGGCGTGGAGCGTGTCGCCGAGATCCTGTCCCCGGCCCGTGCCGAGGTCACCGCCATCCTGGAGCGCGGCCAGCGGGACGGCGTCTTCCCCGCGCACCTGCCGCCGGCCGTGCTGAGCGCCGGTCTGGAGGCGATGACCGTCGCCCTCCTGGAGCAGGTCAACACCGGGGCCCTGGAGGACGACGGCACCCGGGCCGCCGTCGCCACGCTCATCGCGGCGGGCGTGCCCCAGCGCCGCGCACACACGGTGGTCGCGGAGGCCGGCCCGGCACCGGTAGCGGAGGAGTCCGCGTCAGGCGTGTAGCTCACCGGCTGCGGCCGGCGGGTCCGTCTCCGGCGTGCAGCTCACCGGCCGTGCCCGGCGGGTCCGCGTCCGGCGTGTAGGCCACCGGCCGTGCCCGGCGGGTCCGTGTCCGGCGTGTAGCTCACCGGCTGCGGCCGGCGGGTCCGTCTCCGGCGTGTAGGCCACCGGCCGTGCCCTGCCGAGTCCGTGTCCGGCGTGCAGCTCACCGGCTGCGGCCGGCGGGTCCATCTCCGGCGTGCAGCTCACCGGCCGTGCCCGGCGGGTCCGCGTCCGGCGGGTAGGCAACCGGCTCCGCCCGGCGAGTCCGCATCCGGTGTGTAGACCACCGGCCGTGCCTGCCGGGATCCTCCCCGGCGGGGAGATCGTCGCCCGTGCCCGCGCCGATCGGGTCACCGGTCGTGCCCCGGCCTCGTCCCCACGGAGGGCCGTGCGCCTCCCGCCACCTCCGCCGCGGTCCCGCTCTCCACCCCCGCCACCACCAGCGCCGCCACCGCCGCCCCCGTGCCGTCGTCCTCCCAGGTCCCCGACCGTGCGCAGCCCAGCAGCGCCAGCAGGTGTGCCTCCAGGGCAGCGCCGAGCACCCCCGCCGGAACGCCGGTGTGGAAGACGCCCGAGCGCTGTCCGCGGACGATGATCGCGGCGACCGTGTCACGGGCGGGGCCGAGGACGGCGCGCACCGGATCGGGGTCGAGTCCCCGGCGGCGGGCGAGTGCGATGAGCGTGCCGTAGCGGTCGCCGACCGGCCACAGCGCGCGGACGAAACGGGCCAGCGCGGTCGTGGGGTCGTCCGCCGGGGTGGGCGCGTCGGGTCCGGCCAGGGCGCGCCGTACCGCCCGCGCGGCCTCCTCGACCAGTCCCTCGACCAGGGCGTCCCGGCCTGCGAAGTGGACGTACACCGTGCGGCGCGCCACGCCGGCCGCCGCCGCGACCTCCGCGAGGCTGCTGTCGGGATCGCGGACCAGCAGCCGCTCGGCCGCACACAGGATCCGGGCACGGGTGCTCGTCCCACCGCCTCCGCTGCCCGCGCCGGGTTCCCTTCGCATGCCGCCTCCCTCCTCCTCGGCCTCCTCGAACAGTCATATTTGCACACCACTGTGCAACAAACTACGCTGGCGCTTGTCTGCACATCGATGGGCAATTAACTTGCCCACGTTTTCCCGGAGCCCCCCATGCCCCTCCTGGCCACCACCCCCGTCGAGAAGATGAACGGGCCCTACCCACGGCGCTGGTGGGCCCTCCTCGTGCTGTGTCTGAGCCTGCTGATCGTCGTCATGGCCAACACGTCCCTGATCGTGGCCGCGCCGGACATGACCGCCGACCTGGGCCTGAGCAGCAGCGACCTGCAGTGGGTCATCGACGGCTACACCGTCCCGTACGCCGCGCTGATGCTGGTGCTCGGCGCGATCGGCGACAAGTACAGCCGCCGCGGCGCCCTGATCGCCGGACTGGTGATCTTCGCGGGCGGCTCGGTGATGGGCAGCCTGGTCGAGGAGACGGGGCTGGTCATCGCGGCCCGCGCGGTCATGGGCGTGGGTGCCGCCGTCGTCATGCCGGCCACCCTCTCCCTGCTGGTCGCCGTCTTCCCCAAGGGCGAGCGGGCCCGCGCCATCACCGCGTGGACCGCCACCTCCGGACTCGCCATCGCGGTCGGCCCGCTGGTCGCCGGCTGGCTCCTGGAGGACCACGCCTGGGGTTCGACCTTCCTGGTCAACGTCCCCATCGCGGTCCTCGCGGTCGTCGGCGCGCTGCTCCTCGTACCGCCGTCCAAGGCGGCCGGCATGGGCCGGATCGACTACGTGGGCGGTCTGCTCTCCATCGTCTCCGTCGGCTCCCTGGTCTACGCGTCCATCGAGGGCCCGCACTTCGGCTGGGGCGCCGGCCCGGTCACCGCCGCCGTCGTGGCCGGCGTCGGCCTGGTGGCCTTCGTCGCCTGGGAGCTGCGCCACCCGCACCCCATGCTGGACGTGCGCCGGTTCCTGCTGCGGCCCTTCAGCGGCTCGATGCTGGCCGTGCTGTTCTTCTTCTTCGGCACCTACGGCGCCATCTACTACGCCACGCAGTTCCTCCAGTTCGTGCTCGGCTACGGCGCGCTGGAGACGGGTGTACGGCTGCTGCCGCTGGCGGGCGCCGTGTTCGTCGGCGCCGCGGTGACCGGGCGGCTCACCCCGAAGCTGGGCGTGAAGGCCATGGTCGGCTCCGGCATGGCGATCGGCACGGCCGGTGTCTTCCTGCTGGTCCTGATCGACCAGGGCTCCACCTACGCCGACTTCCTCGCCCCGATGCTGCTCCTCGGCCTCGCGATCGGCCTCAGCGTCTCCCCGGCCACCGACACCATCATGGGCACCTTCCCGGAGGACGAACTGGGCGTCGGCGGCGGCGCCAACGACACCGCGCTCGAACTCGGCGGCTCGCTGGGCATCGCCGTCCTCGGCTCCCTGCTCGGCACCGCCTACCGCGACGAACTCGGCAGCCTGGTGGGCGGCCGCCTCCCGGCCGCCGCGCTGGACACCGCCCAGGACTCCGTGGGCGGCGGACTCGCCGTCGCCCAGCGGCTCGCCACCGACCCGGCCGCCGGGCCCGAGCAGGCGCAGGCCCTCACCGACGCCGTCGGCCGGGCCTTCGCCCACGGCGTCTCGACGACCAGCCTCGTCGGCGGCATCATCATGGCCGCCGGCACCCTGATCGTCCTCGCCGTCCTGCCGGGCCGCCGCCGCGGCGGCGCCGAGGACCGTCCCGAGGGCGAGCCGGCGGCGGCCATCCCCGGACCGGAGCACAGCGACTCCGCGCGCTGACCCCGGGCCGCCCCGGCCGGCGCACGCGTCAGTCGGCCAGGGCGGCCAGCTCCTCCGGAGTGCGCGGTCCGGCCGCCGACTCCGGCAACAGGCCCCGCGCCCGCAGCAGTCCGGCCGCCGCGACGCCCCAGGGCAGCCGCAGCCCCGCCTGCCGCAGCAGATCCGTGCGGGCCAGCGTCGCGGCCGTCGGACCGGTGCGCACACCGTCCGGGGTGAGCAGCGCGGCATCGTCCGACCAGCGCAGGGCGAGGTCGACGTCGTGAGTGGCCATCACCACCGTGGTGCCGCCCGCGCGGAGCCGGTCCAGGGTGGCGAGCAGCCGCTCCTGGCCGTCCGGATCGAGTCCGGCGGTCGGCTCGTCCAGGATCAGCACCCGGGGCCGCATCGCGACCGCCCCCGCGATCGCCGTCCGCTTGCGCTGCCCGTACGACAGCAGATGGGTCGGCCGGTCGGCCAGCGCCCCGATGTCCAGCGCGGCGAGCGCCTCGTCGACCCGGGACCGGACCTCCGCGTCCGGCAGGCCCAGGTTCAACGGTCCGAAGGACACGTCCTGCCCCACCGAGGCCGCGAAGAGCTGGTCGTCCGGATCCTGCACCACCAACTGCACCGTGGTCCGCAGCCGGGTCAGCCCCTTGCGGTCGTACGCCACCGGCTCCCCACCGAGCGTCAACGTCCCGGCACGCGGCCGCAGTCCGCCGCTCAGCAGCCGCATCAGCGTGGTCTTGCCGCTGCCATTGCGGCCGAGGATCGCCAGCGCCCGACCCTCGCGCACCGAGAAGTCCAGCCCGGCCAGCACGTCCGGGCCCTCCTCGTAGGCGAAGGCCGCACCCCGCAGGGCGACCAGCGCCTCCGCCGTCCCCTCGCTCGTCCCACTCACGACAACGGCCCTTCCAGTACGAGGGTGAGGGCGGCCAGCGCCGCGAGCAGCGCGCCGCTCGCCGCGGTGAAGGCCACGGAGACGCGGGCCTCGGGCACCAGGACCCGCAGGGTGCCGTCGTAGCCGCGGCCCGCCAGCCCCGACTGGAGCCGCGCCGCCCGGTCGAAGGCCCGCACGAACGCCGTGGCGCCGAGCCCGCCCAGCGAACGCCAGGCCGCGGCCCGGGTGGTGTGCCCCAGCCGCGCCGCCTGCGCCTCCCGGACCCGGCGCACCGAGTCCAGCAGCAGGAAACTCATCCGGTACGTCACCAGCGCCACGTCCACGACCGGCGCGGGCACCCCCGCCCGCACCAGCCGGGGCAGCAGGTCCGACATCGGCGTGGTGAACGCGAACAGCAGCACCCCGAGCGAGGCAGCCGAGGTCCGCAGCAGCAGCTCACCGGCGCGCACCGGCCCGCCCTGCGCCACCGTCAGAAACCCGTCCGCGCCCCCGACCTGGAACAGCAGCGGCAGCGCGCCCGTCACACAGAAGCCCAACGGCACCCGGTACGCCCGCCACAGCCGCCGTCCGGGCACCCCCGCCGGGCCGAGCAGCACCGCCAGCGCCGTCACCAGCACCAGCGCCGCGCCCGGCCAGGGCGGCAGCGAGATCGCGAGCACGGTCAGACCGAGACCGAGCACGGCCTTGTCCACGGGGTGGCGGCGGCGCCACCGACTGCTGTGGGCCGCCGCGTCGATCGGCAGCACTCAGTCCCCTGCGGGAGTGTCCCGCAGTGCCGTCGCCGCCCGCTCCTCGCCCTGCCGCCGGCCCCGGCGCACACCGAAGTAGTACGCCAGCACACCCGCGCCGAGCGCGGCCTGCACCGCGAACAGCGCCGACTCGATCTCCCCGGACGGCGGTTCGTACAGCGGCGAGAACCACGGCTCGTAGTCCGGCTCGATCTCCGTGATCGCCGTCTCCGCCTCGGCGTCCGCGCCGGCGAACGGCTCCTCCTTGTGGTCGCCGAGCCCCAGCACCAGCGGCAGCACCGCGAGCGCGGCCACGGCGAGCAGCAGCAGGGCGTTGATCTTCGCGTTGCGGGTCATCGGGCCACCGCCTCCTGCTCGTCGGTCGTGGTCTTGCCCGACCGGGTGAGCAGCACGCCCAGCCGGGTCAGTTCGCCCTTGCTGGACTGCACCAGCAGCCGCATCACGATGACCGTGAGCAGGCCCTCGCTGACCGCGAGCGGGATCTGCGTGACGGCGAAGATGGATCCGAACTTGCCGAGCGCGCCGGCGAATCCGCTGCTCGGGTCCGGGAAGGCCAGCGCCAGCTGCACGCTGGTCACGCAGTAGGTGGACAGGTCGGCGACGAACGCGGCGAAGAACACGGCGACCATCAGCGGCACGTCGTAGCGGCGCAGCAGCCGGTAGATGCCGTACCCGGCCCAGGGACCGACGATCGCCATCGAGAAGACGTTGGCGCCCAGCGTGGTCAGCCCGCCGTGGGCGAGCAGCAGGGCCTGGAAGAGCAGGGTGATGGTGCCCAGGACCGCCATGATCGGCGGCCGGAAGAGGATGGCGCCCAGACCGGTGCCGGTCGGATGGGAGCAGCTCCCGGTGACCGAGGGCAGTTTCAGGGCCGACAGGACGAACGTGAAGGCACCGGAGGCGCCGAGGAGCAGCGTGCTCTCCGGGTGCTCCCTGACCTCACGGGTGAGTGACCGGACTCCGTGGACGACGAACGGCGCGGACGCGACACCCCAGGCGATCGCGTGCGCCGGTGGCAGAAAGCCCTCGGCTATGTGCATGGCTCAGCAGACCCTCTCCAGCACCTCGTGGATGGACGACGCGCCCTGGCCGGTCTCCTGGCTGACGGGTACCGCAGTCCGGGCAACGCCTTCCCGGGTCACGAGGACCCAGTGGCTGCCCACGAAGGGCCGGAGCCGGACTTCCCGATTCACAGTGGCGAGGGCCGCACCGGCATCACACCGGATTTCCCGTTCACCAAGGCGTGGTGACAGTAGTGCTCCCACAGGGGTGGTGACAAGCGGGCCTCCTGCCGCGCGGACCCGGCGGACAGGGCTCGGGGCTGCGGAAATGTCAGCCGGTCCGGTCCCGTTCCGTGCGCCGTACCACCATCGCGCGGGCCCGCGTGCTGAGCGCCGTCGCGGCGGCGGTGAGGAAGATGAAGCTGTAGGCGATCTGGATCAGAACCACGATCCGGGCGGACTGCCCGCTCGGCGTGATGTCCCCGTACCCGACCGTGGCGAGCGTGACCACCGTGAAGTAGAGCGCGTCGACGCGGGTGTGCAGGCCGGTGAACTCGCCCGGCTCCTTGGCGAGGGCGTAGTAGGTGGCCGAGAAGATGTGCACGGACAGGACGATGAGCAGGGTGATGACCATGCCCGGCTTGGTCTCGGGGCGGTCCACGAGGACGTGGTGGATCTGCCGGAGCAGCAGCGCGGCCACGGCGGCCAGCAGCAGGGCGCACAGCACCCAGCTCAGCACGGGCCGGTGCGGCCCCAGATGGTCGAGGGGGAGCAGGAAGTAGGCCACGGCCACGGCCACCGCGACGCAGCCGCGTACGACCCAGGGCCGGGCGGTGTGCCAGGCGGAACGGGTCCGTACGGTGCGGCGCTCCGTCACCCGGTCGTTCCCGTCGTCGGGGCGTGGGCCGCCTCCGGCTCCGTGCGCCGCACCACCTGGGAGACGACGAAGGAGACCACCGACGCGGTGACGATCAGCGGCATCTGGTCGTACGCGTCTCCGCCCGTCAGCAGCACCGCGAGGACCGCGCTGGACAGCGGCAGCCCGGTCACGGCGGCCGCAGCGGCGGAGATGCCGAGGGCGAGCGCCGGGGTCGCGCCGAAGCCGGGCAGCCCGGAACAGGCCATCGCCGTCGCCGTGCCCAGCAGTACCGCCGGGAAGATCGGGCCGCCGCGCAGGCTGCCCAGCGCGATGCCCCACGCCAGCCCCTTGCACGCGACCAGGGCGATCAGCGCGCCCACCGGCCAGGCGTGCGGGTCGGCCGCGAGCTGGGCGAGCGCGGCCTGCCCGGAGAGCGCCGCCTCGGCCGGGGAGCGGCCGGTGATCAGCGCGTACGCGGCGACGCACACCCCGACCGCGGTGGCGCAGGCGACCGTGCGCACGGCCGTGTGCCGGCGCGTCCACGAGACGGTGCGGTGCCCCAGCTCGCGGGCCAGCGTGATCACTACGGCGATCAGCGCCGCCGTCGGGATGCCCCACAGGAAGTCGCCCGCGTCCGGGTTGGCGGCCGGCGGCAGGTCGGGCAGGGCGAGCGCGCCGATCTTCAGGCCGGTCCACTGACCGAAGCCGGTGAAGACCAGGGAGCCGGTGGCGCTGGCCAGCAGACAGGGCAGCAGCAGCACCACCAGCTGCGACCCGGCCAGCCCCGCGCCCTCGATGAGCAGGACGGCCGCGGCCACCGGACCGCCGAGGATGGTGGAGATGGCGGCGGTGGAGCCGGCCGTCGCGAGGATCGCGCCGGCCCGTTGGTCGCCGCCCGCGCCCGCCCGCCGCACCGCCAGCAGCGCGAGCCCGCTGCCGACCGCCATGAGCGGGGCCTCGGGACCCAGCACCACGCCGAGCGGCAGGGTGGCCAGCGCGGCCAGGACCGCGCCCGGCAGCGCCTTGGGGCCGACGGGCGGCCCGCCCAGACCGTTCACCGGCAGATGCCCGCCGGCGCCCGGCATCCGGGTCACGATCGGCGCGAGGATCAGCCCGGCCAGTACCAGCGCGGGCAGCGGCCACCACCAGGGCGGGGTGTCGTAACCGGCGGCTTCGGGCAGCGAGGTCCACACCCAGTGCTGCAACTGGTGCTGGAGACCGACGAAGAAGAAGCAGGCCAGCGCGATCGGCACGCCCAGCAGCACGCACAGCAGCAACAGCCGCCGGTAGCCGGGGCTCAGCAGCATCTGCCGCAGCGACTGCTCGGCCCGGCCCGGGGCGGCGTTCGCCGGCGCCGGCCGACTCGTCACGTGCCCTCCTTCGTCCGCTCCCGCGGGTGCGGCTCAGTTAACGCGAGGGGGCGCACGGCCGCATGCGCACGTCGGGGCACCGTTCACCCGTGCGGCGGACCCGCGTGGCCGGGGGGCCCGGCGCCCCGCAGGCTCGGAACGACCCGGCGGCGCCGTGCCGGTGCCGGCGGGCCCAGGCCCGTACGGGGGACACGCAGAAAGGACCGCGCACATGAGCCAGCACGCCGAACCCACTCCCGGCCGCCCCTCCCAGGGCGGCGACGGCACCTGGTCCCAGCGCCCGGCCGACCGGCCCGGCGGCTGGGCCGCGGGCGGTGTCGTCTTCGCGGGCGTCCTGCTGATGCTGAACGGAGCCCTCGCCGTCCTCCAGGGCATCGCGGCCATCGCCGAGGACGACGTGTACGCCCGCATCGGCACGTACGTCTACGAGATGAGCCTCACCGGCTGGGGCATCGTCCACGTCGTCCTCGGCGCCCTCGTCCTCGTCGTGGGATACGGCCTGCTCAAGGACATGGCCTGGGCGCGGGTCGCGGGCATCGTCATCGCCTCGCTGAGCCTGATCGCGCAGTTCCTGTTCCTGCCGTACGCGCCCGTCTGGTCGGTGATCATGATGGCGATCGACGTGTTCGTCATCTGGGCCCTGGCCAGCCGCCAGGACGCCACCTCCCGGGTATGAGCCTCGCGGACCGTGTCGCAGTTGGGCCGAACGGGTGACTTGACGTAAGAATTGGCTGGTGCAGGCAATAACGGCGAGTGGAATGCGGGGGAGCCGGTGAACAGCCACGACGTCACCGATGAGCAGTGGGAGGGGCTCGCCCAGGTCGTTCCGCTGCGCGGACGCGACGCCTGGCCCTCGGCGGTCGGCCACCGGGCGATGCCCGAGGCGGAGACCGAGCGGCGCCGCCGCTTCGTGGTGCTGCGGGTCAACGTGTTCGCGGACGCGCGCGAGGTCGCCGAGACCCTGATGGCGGGCATCCCGGTCCTGCTGGACCTGACCGGAGCCGAGGGCGATGTCGCCAAGCGGGTCCTGGACTTCAGCACCGGCGTCGTCTTCGGACTGGCCAGCGGGATGCACCGGGTCGACCGCAACGTCTTCCTGCTGAGCCCGGCGGGCACCGAGGTCAACGGACTGATGGAGGACGCCGTCGGGGTCCCCGGGGTGTGACGGCCCCGCCCGGTCCTGACGGAGCCGTCCCCCGATCGTAGGAACGCCTTCCGGGCAAAACGGTTCGCCCTACGGCGGAGTACGTACGGTCCGCATATGGCAGCGTCATCCGCGTCGGCGGCGTCCGTCGCACCGCTCCCCGGCCGGCCCCGCGTCACGGAGCTGCGGCTGTCCGCCTTCGCGGGGCACCGGCGCGCGGTGCTGCGGCTCGGGCCGCTCACCCTGCTCGCCGGGCCCAGCGGCTGCGGCAAGACCACCGCGCTCAGGGCCTACGACGCCCTGGCCCGGCTCGGCGGCGGCGCGGAACTCGGCGCCGTGTTCCCCGACCCCCTCGCCTGCGTGCCCGAACGGGCCCGGCCCGACGCCCAGCGGCGCCGGGGCTTCCGCATCGGCTGCACGGCCGACGGCGCCGAGGGCCCGGTCCACCTGGACGTCGCCGTGCAGGCGGAGCCCGAACTGCGCGTCGTGGGGGAGCGGCTGTCGGCGGACGGCGTCGTGCTGCTGGAGACGGCCCTGCGTGATCCCGGCCGGCGTGCCGTGCAGGCCGCCTGGCACACGGCCGGTTCGGCGCCGGTGACCCGCGCGCCACTGCCCGACGACCGGCTCGGCACCCCGCTGCTGCCGCTGCGGGTGGCCGGCAGGACGGAGGGACAGCGCAGGGTGCTGGCGGCCGCCGAGCAGATGGTGGTCGCGCTGCGCTCCGTCTTCGCCTGCGACCCCCGGCCCGGCCGGATGCGGGAGCCCGTGCCGACCGGCTCCGGACGCCTGCGGGGCGGCTGCGACAACCTCGCCGACGTGCTGTGGCGCACCCGCACCGAATGCGCCCGGCGGCACGCGCAGTTCGTCGCGGCGGTCCGCACCGGCTGCGCGGGCCCCGTCGCGGACGTGCTGGCCGAACCCGCCGTCGGCGGCGTGGTCCGCGCCCTGCTCGACCGGGGCGACGGGGTGCGCACCGGCCTGGCCCGGCTCGGCTACGGCGAACTGCGCTACCTCGCCCTCGCCCTGGTGCTGTTCACCGGGCCCGGGGTGCTGGAGGTCGACCCGGCCGGCGAGGTCCCCGCCGCGCTGCAGACGCTCACCGTCCTCGCCGACGGCTTCGACCGAGGCCTGGACGTGCGCCAGCGCGCCGAACTCCTGCGGCTGGCGGCGCGGATGTGCGACCGCGGCCACATCCGCCTCGTCGGAGCGGTCGCCGACGCCTCGTGGGCGGCGGCGGGGGCGGACGGCGTCACGGTGGTACACCTGGACCCGTGACCGATCACCCCCAGGACCTCGCCGTACTCCAGCGCAGACTCGCCGAGTTCGCCGCCGCCCGGCACTGGCAGCCGTACCACACCCCCAAGAATCTCGTCGCGGCGCTCAGCGTGGAGGCCGGCGAACTCGTCGAGATCTTTCAGTGGCTGACGCCCGAGCAGTCGGCCGGAGTGATGGCCGACCCGGACACCGCGCACCGCGTCCGGGACGAGGTCGCCGACGTCCTGGCCTATCTGCTCCAGTTCTGCGAGGTGCTGGGCGTCGATCCGCTGGCCGCGCTGGAGGCGAAGATCGAGCGGAACGAGTCGCGCTTCCCCGCGCCGGACCCGCGGAGCGACTGAACGGCAGGACGGCTGAGCGGCAGGACGACTGAGCGGCAGGACGACTGACGGCGGGACGGCCGAGTACGGAGGAGTCCACCACTCCGTTATCACTCTCCGCAGTCAAAATCCGGCCAGTTATCGAGATGTTGTCCGAAGATTTCCGCCTTCCTCTGGCTTTTCGCCCCACACGCCTTCACTCTGGGTAGTGAGTGACGGAGTTCGGGCGGACGCGCCGCGCGCGCGTCGGAAACAGACGGGGGCAGCGCATGGACGCTGTGCGGCTCATCGTGACCAGTGGGCGTGCCCTGGCCGCCGGCGGAGAGGTGCCGGACGTCCTGACCGAGGTGTGGCAGGTGCAGGCCCTCGCCCAGGCGATCGGCAGCCGGCTGGCCGTCCACGGCCCACCGGAACTGCGCGGCGAGGCCATCGGCCTGACCGAACTGGCGGGCCGCGGCTGCGGAGTCCTGCGCACCCCGGACCTGGCCCCGGGCGAACTGCGTGCCGCGCAGCTCACCGAGCTGGGCGACGCCCGCCAGGCCCTGATGCGCCTGGGCACCCTGCTCGGCGAGACCGGCATAGCCCTGGTGGGCATCGCCTGCGCCGCCGACGACGAGGCCACCTACTGGAGTTGCGTGGAGGCGATCGACGCGGCCGACGAATCACGCGACCGGGTCCTGGAGATGCTGCGCAAACTCACCGACCGCGACGCCGGTCTACCGGAGCGGGAGGCCGGCTGACGCCGGGAGAGCCTGTCCGGCGCACCCGCGCCGAACAGGCAGGATGGAACGCATGGATCTCCGTATCTTCACCGAGCCCCAGCAGGGGGCCACCTACGACACCTTGCTCGCCGTGGCCAAGGCCACCGAGGACCTCGGCTTCGACGCCTTCTTCCGCTCGGACCACTATCTCCGCATGGGCTCCTCGGACGGCCTGCCCGGCCCCACCGACGCCTGGATCACCCTGGCGGGCCTCGCCCGGGAGACGAAGCGCATCCGCCTCGGCACCCTCATGACCGCCGGCACCTTCCGGCTGCCCGGCGTCCTCGCCATCCAGGTCGCGCAGGTGGACCAGATGTCGGGCGGCCGGATCGAGCTGGGCCTGGGCGCCGGCTGGTTCGAGGAGGAGCACAAGGCGTACGGCATCCCCTTCCCGAAGGAGAAGCTCGGCCGCCTGGAGGAGCAACTGGCCATCGTCACCGGTCTGTGGGCCACCGAGACCGGCAAGACCTTCGACTTCCACGGCACGTTCTACGACCTCACCGACTCGCCCGCGCTGCCCAAGCCCGCGCAGCCGAAGGTGCCCGTGCTCATCGGCGGACACGGGGCCACCCGCACCCCGCGCCTGGCCGGCCAGTACGCCGACGAGTTCAACATGCCGTTCGCCTCCGTCGAGGACACCGAGCGGCAGTTCGGCCGGGTGCGGGCCGCCGCCGAGGAGGCCGGCCGCGGGGCCGACGCCCTCACCTACTCCAACGCGCTGGTCGCCTGTGTCGGCAAGGACGACGCCGAGGTCGCCCGCCGCGCCGCCGTGATCGGCCGCGAGGTCGACGAGCTGAAGGCCAACGGCCTCGCCGGCTCCCCGGCCGAGGTCGTCGACAAGATCGGCCGGTACGCCGCCGTCGGCGCCCGGCGGATCTACCTCCAGATCCTCGACCTCGACGACCTGGACCACCTGGAGCTGATCTCCTCCCAGGTCCAGGCACAGCTGTCCTGACGCCCTGACACCCGCCCGATAACCGAAGGCGCCGGTCACCGGCCCTGTGCGATGGTGTGACCGTCGTCCTGCCGGAGCCCCCCGGGATCACTCACCCTGGGGGCTCCCGCGCGTACGACGTCTCGTCAGCGTCCACCGGCCGGAGAGGCCCTCAGCATGTTCCTGACCATCACCACCACCGGCACCCCCGGGCACCCCGCGACCGACCTCGGGTTCCTGCTGCACAAGCATCCCGACAACGCGCAGGCGTTCGCCACCTCCTTCGGCACGGCCCACGTGTTCTACCCGGAGGCGGCGGAGCAGCGCTGCACGGCGGCGCTGCTGCTGGAGGTCGACACGGTGAAGCTGGTCAGGCGCGGCAAGGGCAAGGGCCGCGGCGGCGCCCCCGACGCGGCCCTCGCGCAGTACGTCAACGACCGCCCCTACGCGGCCTCCTCCCTCCTCGCCGTCGCCCTGAGCAACGTCTTCTCCAGCGCGATGCGCGGCGTGTGCAAGGCCCGCCCCGGGCGTGCCGCCGAGCCGCTGCCGCTGCGCGTCGAGATCCCGGCGCTGCCCGCCCGCGGCGGCCCCGGCCTCGTCCGCCGCCTCTTCGAGCCGCTCGGCTGGGACGTCACCGTCGAGGCCGTGCCGCTGGACACCGAGTTCCCCGAGTGGGGCGATTCGCGCTACGTCCGCCTGGTCCTGGAGTCCGGCACCCGCACTCTCTCCGACGCCCTGCGCCACCTGTACGTCCTGCTGCCGGTGCTCGACGACGCCAAGCACTACTGGGTCTCGCCCGACGAGGTCGACAAGCTGCTGCGGGCCGGCGACGGCTGGCTGCCGGGCCACCCCGAGCAGAGGCTGATCACCAGCCGCTACCTGTCCCGCCGCTGGTCGCTGACGCGCGAGGCGATGGAGCGACTGGAACTGCTCCGGCTGGCGGAGACCGACGACAGCGAGGTCGAGGAGATCGACAACGCCGTCGCGGCCGAGACCGAGCAGGAGGACCGGCCGACCCCGCTCGCCGTGCACCGCCGCGAGGCCATCCTCACCGCCCTCCGCGACCACGCCGCCGCCCGCGTCCTCGACCTCGGCTGCGGCGAGGGCCACCTGGTGCGCGAACTGCTCAAGGAGCCGCGGTTCACCGAGATCACCGGCGTGGACGTGTCGGTGCGCGCGCTCACCATCGCCTCCCGGCGGCTGGGGCTGGACCGCATGGGTGAGCGGCAGGCCGCGCGCGTGCACCTCTTCCAGGGCTCCCTCGCCTACACCGACAAGAGGCTGCGGGGCTACGACGCCGCCGTGCTCAGCGAGGTGATCGAACACCTCGACCTGTCGAGGCTGCCCGCCCTGGAGTACGCGGTCTTCGGCGCCGCCCGCCCCCGCACCGTCGTCGTCACCACGCCGAACGTCGAGTACAACGTGCGCTGGGAGACGCTCCCGGCCGGCCACGTCCGCCACCGCGACCACCGCTTCGAGTGGACCCGCGAGGAGTTCCGGACCTGGGCCGAGGCGGTCGCCGAACGACACGGATACGACGTCGGCTTCCGCCCCGTCGGCCCCGATGAAACCGAGGTGGGACCGCCCACCCAGATGGCCGTCTTCAGCACCAGGACCCCGACCGAGAAGGAGGCGAAGGCCGCATGACCGCCAAGGACACCCCCGGGACCACCGACACCACCGCGAGGACCCGGAACCTCCCCGTCACCGATCTCTCGCTCGTCGTGCTGATCGGCGCCTCCGGCTCCGGCAAGTCCACCTTCGCCCGGCGCCACTTCAAGCCGACCGAGGTCATCTCCTCCGACTTCTGCCGGGGCCTGGTCGCCGACGACGAGAACGACCAGAGCGCCAGCCGGGACGCCTTCGACGTCCTGCACTACATCGCCGGCAAGCGGCTCGCGGCCGGCCGCCGCACCGTCGTCGACGCCACCAACGTGCAGCCGGACGCCCGGCGTCAGCTGATCGACCTGGCCAAGCGGCACGACGTGCTGCCCATCGCGATCGTCCTCGACGTCCCCGAGCAGGTGTGCGCCGAGCGCAACGCCACCCGCACCGACCGCGCCGACATGCCCCGCCGGGTCATCCAGCGCCACACCCGCGAACTCCGCCGCTCCCTGCGCCACCTGGAGCGCGAGGGCTTCCGCAAGGTGCACGTCCTGCGCGGCGCGGCGGAGGCCGAGCACGCCACCGTCGTCACCGAAAAGCGGTTCAACGACCTCACCCACCTCACCGGCCCCTTCGACATCGTCGGCGACATCCACGGCTGCGCCGCCGAACTGGACGCCCTGCTCGGCAAGCTGGGCTACGCCGACGGCGTCCACCCCGAGGGCCGCACCGCCGTGTTCGTCGGCGACCTGGTCGACCGCGGCCCGGACAGCCCCGGCGTCCTGCGCCGCGTGATGTCCATGGTGAAGTCGGGCAACGCGCTGTGCGTGCCGGGCAACCACGAGAACAAGTACGGCCGCCACCTCAAGGGCCGCAAGGTCCAGCACACCCACGGACTCGCCGAGACCGTCGAGCAGATGGACGGTGAGAGCGAGGAGTTCCGTACCGAGGTGCGGGAGTTCATCGACGGCCTGGTCAGCCACTACGTCCTCGACGGCGGCCGGCTCGTGGTCTGCCACGCCGGTCTGCCGGAGAAGTACCACGGCCGCACCTCCGGCCGGGTCCGCTCGCACGCCCTGTACGGCGAGACCACCGGCGAGACCGACGAGTTCGGGCTCCCGGTGCGCTACCCCTGGGCCGAGGACTACCGGGGCCGCGCCGCCGTGGTCTACGGCCACACCCCGGTCCCGGAGGCCACCTGGCTCAACAACACCATCTGCCTGGACACCGGCGCCGTCTTCGGCGGCAGGCTGACCGCGCTGCGCTGGCCGGAGCGCGAGCTGGTCGACGTACCGGCCGAGCGGGTCTGGTACGAGCCGGTGAAGCCCCTGCGCACCGAGGCCCCCGGCGGACACGACGGACGCCCGCTGGACCTGGCCGACGTCCAGGGCCGCCGGGTGGTGGAGACCCGGCACGCGGGCCGGATCACCGTGCGCGAGGAGAACGGCGCGGCGGCCCTGGAGGTCATGAGCCGCTTCGCCACCGACCCCCGGCTGCTGCCGTACCTCCCGCCGACCATGACACCGACCGCCACCTCGTCGGTGGAGGGCTACCTGGAGCACCCGGAGGAGGCGTTCGCGCAGTACGCGGCGGACGGGGTGGCCCGGGTCGTGTGCGAGGAGAAGCACATGGGTTCGCGGGCGGTGGCGCTGGTGTGCCGGGACGCGGACGCTGCCCGCGCCCGGTTCGGGGTGGACGGACCGACGGGCTCCCTCTGCACTCGCACCGGCCGCCCGTTCTTCGACGACGCGACCGTGGCCGAGGCGGTCCTGGACCGGCTGCGCGCGGCGATCGGCGAGGCCGGACTCTGGGACGAACTGTCCACCGACTGGCTGCTCCTTGACGCCGAGCTGATGCCCTGGTCCCTGAAGGCCTCCGGGCTGCTTCGCTCCCAGTACGCCGCCGTGGGCGCCGCCTCCGGCGCGGTGTTCCCGGGCGCGCTCGCCGCGCTGGAGGGTGCCGCCGCGCGCGGCGTCGAGGTCGCCGGCCTCCTCGCCCGCCAGCGCGAACGGTCCGCCGACGCCGCCGCCTTCACCGACGCCTACCGCCGCTACTGCTGGACGACCGACGGCCTGGACGGCGTCCGCCTCGCCCCGTTCCAGATCCTCGCCGTCCAGGGCCGCAGCCTCGCGTCCCTGCCGCACGACGAGCAGCTGGCCCTCATCGACCGCCTCGTCGAGCACGACACCACCGGCTTGCTGCACACCACGCGGCGGCTGTACGTCGACACCGGCGACCCCGGGTCGGTCGCGGCCGGCGTCGACTGGTGGCTGGAGATGACCGGCCGGGGCGGCGAGGGCATGGTGGTCAAGCCGGTCGGCGCCCTGGTCCGGGACCCGCGCGGGCGCCTGGTCCAGCCCGGCATCAAGTGCCGCGGCCGCGAGTACCTGCGGATCGTCTACGGTCCCGAGTACACCCGTCCCGACAACCTCGCCCGCCTGCGCGGACGCTTCCTGGGCCACAAGAGGTCCCTGGCGATCCGCGAGTACGCCCTCGGCCTGGAGGCCCTGGACCGCCTCGCGGACGGCGAGCCGCTGTGGCGGGTGCACGAGGCGGTGTTCGGGGTGCTGGCGCTGGAGTCGGAGCCGGTGGACCCGCGGCTGTGAACCGGGTGACGCGGCGACACCGCCGCGTCACCCCGCGGAGGGCTTCACGGCGGTGTCCGGGGCCGGGGCCGCGCGGCGGTCCCGGTCGGCCAGGCGGCGGGTCAGCAGCAGGAACGGCTGGGTCAGCAGGGTGGTGGTCAGCGCCATGAAGACCAGGACCGTGTAGAGCGGGCCGCTCAGCAGCCCCGCCTCCAGGCCGGCGCCCAGGGCGATCAGCTCGGTCAGGCCCCGGGCGCTGAGCAGGACCCCGACCGTGCGCGCCTCGTGCCGGTCAAGGCCGCCCAGCCGGGCCGCCACCGTCCCGCTGCCGATCTTCGTCGCGACCGCCAGCACCGTCACCACCAGCAGGGCCGCCCAGCCCGTGCCGGTCATGCTGTCCAGGTCCACGGACTGCCCCGAGAGCACGAAGAAGAACGGCAGCAGCAGGGAACCGACCTCGTGCAGCGGCCGCAGCAGATCGGGGTCGAGCGTGCCGCCCTCCTCGCGCGGGACCACCACCCCGGCGAGCAGCGCCCCGAAGATCACGTGCAGCCCCAGGGAGTGCGTCACCCAGGCCGACCCGAGCGCGAACCCGATCAGCACCGCCAGCCGCAGCGACGGCTCCAGGCGGGTGCGCCACAGCAGCCGGCGCAGTACCGGCCGGGCGGCGAGCACCATCACGGTGACGAAGCCGACGGCGAGCGCCGCCCGCCAGGGCCGGCCGAGCGTCGCGTCCCCCGCGCCGCTGTCCAGCAGCGCGACCGCCAGCACCGTCCAGCACACCGCGTCCAGCATCCCGGCCGCCGAGACCGCCACCACCCCCGGCGCCGAACGCGACAGCCCGTTCTCCCGCACGATCGCGGTCAGCACCGGCACCGCCGTCATCGACAGGGCGATCCCCGCGAAGAGCACCGTGGCGGCCGACGGGTCCCGCTCCATGCCCAGGCCGTGCAGCCCGTCCCGGAACAGCAGCGCGCTGCCGCACCCCACGGCCATCGGCACCGCGAACGAGGCCAGGGCCACCATCACCGAGGTGCGCGCCCGGTCGCCGAGTACCTTCAGGTCCAGCTCGTAGCCCACCGCGAACAGGAACACCACCAGGGAGAACTGCGCGAAGCCGGTGAGCGCCGGGCCGATCGCCGCCGGGAACAGAGCGGCGTACGCGTCGGGGGCCAGAGTGCCGAGCAGGGACGGGCCGAGGGCGATCCCCGCCGCCAGCTGTCCCACGATGCGGGGCTGGCGCAGCCGCCGGGCCAGCAGGCCGCCGGCGTGCGCGGCCACCAGGATCAGCGCCGAGGCACCCATGAAATGGGCGATCATCGTATCGGGACTCACCCGGTCTCCCCCCTGACACGTGGCCGGGCGCTCCGGCCGTCGCTCTGGTCTACGAAAGGACCCCGGGGCACACCGGCGTCGCACGGGTGCACCGGGAGGGCGCACTTGTGGCCACGGGCACGTGAAAGCAGGGGGTGAACGCGCGCCCGAATGGTCAGGATGGAGACATGGGATTCCACGTCGCATCCGAAGCCGGGCGGCTCAGCCGCGTCATCCTGCACCGGCCGGATCTCGAGCTCAAAAGGCTCACCCCCAGCAACAAGGACGCCCTTCTCTTCGACGACGTGCTCTGGGTGCGCCGGGCGCGCGCCGAGCACGACGGGTTCGCGGACGTGCTCCGCGACCGCGGGGTCGCCGTCCACCTCTTCGGCGACCTGCTCACGGAGACCCTCGACGTCCCGGCGGCCCGCCGGCTCGTCCTGGACAGGGTCTTCGACGAGAAGGAGTACGGAGTGCTGGCCACGGACCATCTCCGGGCCGCCTTCGAGAACCTGCCCGCCCACGAACTCGCCGAGGTCCTGGTCGGCGGCATGACCAAACGGGAGTTCCTGGAGGCGCACCCGGAGCCGACGTCCGTGCGCTTCCACGCCATGGAGCTGGACGACTTCCTGCTCGGGCCGCTGCCCAACCACCTCTTCACCCGGGACACCTCCGCCTGGATCTACGACGGGGTCTCCATCAACGCCATGCGCTGGCCCGCCCGGCAGCGCGAGACGGTCCACTTCGAGGCGATCTACCGGCACCACCCGCTGTTCCGGGACGAGACCTTCCACCTGTGGTCCGAGGGGCAGGCCGACTATCCCTCCACCATCGAGGGCGGCGACGTCCTGGTGATCGGCGACGGCGCCGTGCTCATCGGCATGAGCGAGCGGACCACGCCGCAGGCCGTCGAGATGCTCGCCCACAAGCTGTTCGCCGCGGGCTCGGCCCGTACCATCGTGGCCCTCGACCTGCCCAAGCGGCGTGCCTTCATGCACCTGGACACGGTGATGACGATGGTCGACGGCGACACCTTCACCCAGTACGCCGGGCTCGGCATGCTCCGCTCCTACACGATCGAGCCCGGCGCGGGGGAGAAGGACCTGAAGGTCACCGACCATCCGCCGGAGCACATGCACCGCGCGATCGCCGCCGCGCTCGGGCTGGGCGAGATCCGGGTCCTGACCGCGACCCAGGACGTCCACGCCGCCGAACGCGAGCAGTGGGACGACGGCTGCAACGTCCTGGCCGTCGAGCCGGGGGTCGTGGTCGCCTACGAACGGAACGCCACCACCAACACCCACCTGCGCAAGCAGGGCATCGAGGTGATCGAGATCCCGGGCAGTGAGCTGGGCCGGGGCAGGGGCGGCCCGCGCTGCATGAGCTGCCCGGTGGAGCGCGCGCCCGTATAGAAACGCCTGTACAGAGTGCCTGTATAGAAATTCAGAAGGTCGTATAGACTTCCAGAAGTCATCCCTCGACCCTGTATCTCTGGAGCGCCCCATGGCGACAGTCCCGACCGCCCTCGCCGGCCGCCACTTCCTCAAGGAGCTGGACTTCACCGAGGAGGAGTTCCGCGGCCTGGTCGCACTGGCCGCGGAGCTGAAGGCGGCGAAGAAGGCCGGGGCCGAGACACGGTATCTCCAGGGCAGGAACATCGCGCTGATCTTCGAGAAGACCTCGACGCGCACCCGCTGCGCGTTCGAGGTCGCCGCAGCCGACCAGGGCGCCTCGACGACCTACCTCGACCCGGCCGGCTCGCAGATCGGCCACAAGGAGTCCGTGAAGGACACCGCCCGCGTCCTGGGCCGGATGTACGACGCGATCCAGTACCGGGGGGACAGCCAGGCCAAGGTCGAGGAGCTGGCCGCCTCCGCCGGCGTCCCCGTCTACAACGGCCTGACCGACGACTGGCACCCCACCCAGATGCTCGCCGACGTGCTCACGATGACCGAGCACACCGACCGGCCCCTGTCGGAGACCGCCTTCGCGTACCTCGGCGACGCCCGCTTCAACATGGGCAACTCCTACCTGGTCACCGGCGCCCTGCTCGGCATGGACGTGCGCATCGTGGCCCCGCGCGCGTACTGGCCCGCTCAGGAGGTCGTCGACCGGGCGAGGGGACTGGCCGAGTCCAGCGGGGCGCGGATCACCCTCACCGAGGACGTGGACGAGGGGGTGCGCGGCGCCGGGTTCGTCGTCACCGACGTCTGGGTCTCCATGGGCGAGCCCAAGGAGGTCTGGGCCGAGCGGATCAAGGCCCTCGCCCCCTACGCGGTGACCATGGACGTCCTGCGCGCCACCGGCAACCCGGACGTCAAGTTCCTCCACTGCCTGCCCGCCTTCCACGACCTGGGCACCAAGGTCGGCCAGGAGATCTTCGAGGCCCACGGCCTGGAGTCCCTGGAGGTCACGGACGAGGTCTTCGAGTCCGCGCACTCCGTCGTCTTCGACGAGGCGGAGAACCGGCTGCACACGATCAAGGCCGTACTCGTGGCCACCCTCGCCTGAACAGGCCCTATGCTGTCCGGCGGCCCCGGAGCCACCCCTTCCGGAGCCGCCGCCGCGACCACCGTCGCGCCCCGCACCACCAGAAACGAGCACCACCCGCCATGCCCGCTTCCCGTATCAAGTCCCCCCGGGTCCTCATCGCCGAATCCGGCGCCGACCGCGAAGGCCACGGCCTGAAGCGCACGATGGGCCTCTTCCAGCTCGTCTGCTTCGGCGTCGGCGCGATCGTCGGCACCGGCATCTTCGTCGGCCTGTCCGACTCCGTCGCCGAGGCCGGTCCGGCCGTCGTCGTCTCCTTCGTGCTGGCCGCGATCACCTGCGTCTTCACCGCGTTCGCCTTCGCCGAGCTGGGCGGCGCGATCCCGGTCTCCGGCTCCTCGTACTCCTTCGCCTACGCCGGGCTCGGCGAGCGCACCGCCTTCCTCGTCGGCTGGTGCCTGCTCCTGGAGTACGGCGTCTCGGTCTCCGCGGTCGCGGTCGGCTGGAGCCAGTACGTCAACGAGCTGCTCGACAGCGTCCTCGGCATCCAGCTGCCGCACGCCCTGTCCGCGGGCCCCGGCGACGGCGGCGCGGTCAACCTGCCCGCGGTGATCGTCATCGCCCTGGCCTGCGTCCTGCTGGTGCGCGGCGTGCGGGAGAGCGCCCGGGCCACGGCCGCGATGGCCGTCCTCAAGCTGGCCGTCCTGATCGCCTTCTGCGCCATCGGCTTCGTCGCCTTCAAGGACGGCAACCTCAGCCCGTTCTCGCCGGCCGGTCTCGGCGGCATCGGCGCGGGCACCACGGCCGCCTTCTTCTCGTACATCGGCTTCGACGCGATCACCACGGCCGGTGAGGAGGCCAAGAACCCGCGCCGGGACATCCCCGTCGCGATCCTGGTCTGCATCGGCCTGGTCACCCTGCTCTACTGCGCGGTCGCCGTCGCCGCGATCGGTGCCGTCGGCGGCGACGCGGTCGGCAGCCGGCCCGCCGCCCTGTCCTACGTCGTGAACGAGGTCACCGGCTCCACGGTCGGCGGCGGCGTGGTCGCCTTCGGCGCGGTCGTCGCCATCGCCTCGGTGGTGCTCGCCGTCATGTACGGCCAGACCCGCATCCTGATGTCGATGTCCCGGGACGGACTGATCCCGCGGGTCTTCGAGAAGGTCTCGCCGCGCACCGCCACCCCGGTCGCCGGAACCCTGATCGTCGGCGTGGTCTTCGCCCTCCCCGCGGCCTTCGCGCCGCTGGACGCGGTGGTCAACCTCTGCACCATCGGCACCCTCGCCACCATGGCCGCCGTGAACGTCTCCGTCATCGCGCTGCGCCGCCGCGAGCCGGGCCTGGCCCGCACCTTCCGCGTGCCGCTGTACCCGGTGACCCCGCTCCTCGGCGTCGGTTTCTGCCTCTACCTGATGTATGAGACGGGCGGCGCCACCTGGCTCCAGTTCGCGGTGTTCCTGGCGGTGGGGCTGCTGGTGTACACGGCCTACGGCCGCCGGCACTCCCGCCTCGCCCGCCCGGAGGTCACTCCGGAGAGCAGCGCGGAGCGGGTACCGCAGGAAGCCTGAACCAGACCGCCTTGCCCGAGCCGGTGGGCCGGTGACCGCAGGACGAGCTGAGGGCGCGGATCAGCAGCAGACCGCGCCCGTGTTCCTGCCACGGGTCGGGCGGCTCGATCCCGGGGCGGGTGAGGTCGGCGGGCGGTGCCGGGTCCGGATCGTGCACCTCGACCTGGCAGCCGGTCGGCCTCAGCTCCACCACCAGCTCGATCGGCGTGGCGCCCGAGGTGTGCTCCACGGCGTTGGCGACCAGCTCCGCCGTCAGCAGCTCCGCGGTGTCGCCGTCCGTCGTGTGCTCCAGCTCGGCCAGGGCGGTGCGCACCAGGGCACGGGCCACCGGCACGGCCGCGGCGGAGTGCGGCAGGGCGATGCGCCAGGAGGCGGGAGCTTTGGAGTGATCTTGCACGGCGGGTCCGTTTCGTGGAGCAGGGCGTCCTGTCCTGCTTTCAACCGTATGAATGGTACGGCGCCACCCGGCAGAGCCGTTCGACGGGCACCCCTAGGGACCTTCGACCCTCCCGGCGCGGGACCAAAGTATCGCGCGCTCGTGACGACGGTCACGGAAGGGTGATAACTTCGAAGGGCCGCGAGACACCACGCTCAGTGAGGCCGTGCCCGCCCTAGGAGGCCCCGCCCGTCATGAGTCCCTTCACCGGCTCCGCCGCCCCCACCTCCGACTGGCGGCACCTGCGCGTCGAGCGCGCCGACGGCGTTGCCACCGTCACCCTCGCCCGCCCCGACAAGCTCAACGCCCTCACCTTCGAGGCCTACGCCGACCTGCGCGACCTGCTCGCGGAACTGTCCCGGGAGCGGTCCGTACGCGCCCTGGTCCTGGCCGGCGAGGGCCGCGGCTTCTGCTCCGGCGGCGACGTCGACGAGATCATCGGCGCGACACTGTCCCTGGACACCGCCCAGCTCCTGGACTTCAACCGGATGACCGGCCAGGTGGTGCGCGCGGTACGGGAGTGCCCGTTCCCGGTGATCGCCGCGCTGCACGGCGTCGCCGCGGGCGCGGGCGCGGTCCTCGCGCTGGCCGCCGACTTCCGCGTCGCCGACCCGTCCGCCCGCTTCGCCTTCCTCTTCACCCGCGTCGGCCTCTCCGGAGGCGACATGGGCGCCGCGTACCTGCTGCCCCGCGTCGTCGGCCTCGGCCACGCCACCCGGCTGCTGATGCTCGGCGACACGGTGCGGGCGCCCGAGGCCGAGCGCATCGGCCTGATCAGCGAACTGACCGACGAGGGCCGCGCCGACGAGGCCGCCCACGCCCTCGCCCACCGCCTCGCCGACGGCCCCGCCCTCGCCCACGCCCAGACCAAGGCCCTCCTCACCGCCGAACTGGACATGCCCCTGGCCACGGCGATCGAACTGGACGCCGCCACCCAGGCCCTCCTGATGACCGGCGAGGACTACGCGGAATTCCACGCCTCCTTCACGGAGAAACGCCCTCCGAAGTGGAACGGACGGTAGGTATGCGCACCTCAGGGGCGCGGGGAACTGCGCGACCAGCCACGACGCACCCGCACCGGGCGAACGAGCGCAACCACCCCCAACGCATCGCCATCACCGGCGGAGGCCCCGGCGGCCTCTACACCGCCGCCCTCCTCAAACGCCTCGCCCCCCACCGCGAGATCACCGTCTACGAACGCAACGCCCCCGACGACACCTTCGGCTTCGGAGTCGTCCTCTCCGACGAAACCCTCGGCGGCATCGAACACGCCGACGCGGACGTCTACGCGGCCCTCAAGGCCCACTTCGTCCGCTGGGACGACATCGACATCGTCCACCGGGGCCACCGCCACACCTCCGGAGGACACCGTTTCGCCGCCCTGGGCCGCCGCCGCCTCCTGGAGATCCTGCACGACCGCTGCCACGCCCTCGGCGTCGACCTCCGCTTCCGGGCCGAGGCCCCGGACCCCGCCGAGCTGGCGCGGACGTACGACCTCGTCGTCGCCGCCGACGGTGTGCACAGTGCCGCCCGCGAAGCCTTCCGCGACGTCTTCCGCCCCCGCGTCACCAGCCACCGCTGCCGCTACATCTGGCTGGCCGCCGACTTCGCCTTCGACGCCTTCCGCTTCGAGATCGCCGAGACCGAGCACGGCGTCATGCAACTGCACGGCTACCCCTACGCGGCCGACGCCTCGACCGTCATCGTGGAGATGCGCGAGGAGGTCTGGCGGGCGGCCGGCTTCGACGAACTCGACGAGGCGGAGTCCACCGCCCGCTGCGCCAAGATCTTCGCCGACGCCCTCGGGGGCAACCCGCTGCGTTCCAACAACTCCGCGTGGACCACCTTCCGCACCGTCGTCAACGAACGCTGGTCGCACGGCAACACCGTCCTGCTCGGCGACGCCGCCCACACCGCGCACTTCTCCATCGGCTCCGGCACGAAGCTCGCCGTGGAGGACGCCCTCGCGCTCGCCGCCTGCCTGGAGGAACAGCCCTCCCTCGCCGAGGCCCTGGCCGCCTACGAGGAGGAGCGGCGCCCCGTCGTCGCCTCGACCCAGCGCGCGGCCAAGGCCAGCCTGGAGTGGTTCGAGGACCTGGCCCGCTACGTCGGCCAGCCGCCCCGCCAGTTCGCCTTCAACCTGCTCACCCGCAGCCGCCGGGTCACCCACGACAACCTGCGGCTGCGCGACGCGGGCTTCACCGGGTCCGTGGAGCGCGAGTTCGGCTGCCCGCCCGGCACGCCTCCGATGTTCACCCCGTTCCGGCTGCGCGACCTGACCCTGCGCAACCGCGTCGTGGTGTCGCCGATGGACATGTACTCCGCCGTCGACGGCGTCCCCGGCGACTTCCACCTGGTCCACCTGGGCGCCCGCGCCCTCGGCGGCGCCGGGCTGGTGATGACGGAGATGGTGTGCGTCAGCGCCGAGGGCCGCATCACCCCCGGCTGCGCGGGCCTCTACACCAACCGGCAGGGCGAGGCGTGGCGGCGGATCACCGACTTCGTGCACGCGAGCGCGCCGGGCACCGCGATCGGCGTGCAGCTCGGCCACAGCGGGCGCAAGGGCTCGACCCGGCTGATGTGGGAGGGCATGGACGAACCGCTGCCCGAGGGCAACTGGCCCCTGGTGGCGCCCTCCCCGCTGCCGTACAGGCCGGGCGGCCAGACGCCCCGCGAGCTGTCCCGGGCGCAACTGACCGACATCCGTGAGCAGTTCACGTCCGCCGCGACCCGCGCCGCCCGGGTCGGCTTCGACCTGCTCGAACTGCACTGCGCCCACGGCTACCTGCTCTCCGGCTTCCTCTCCCCGCTCACCAACCGGCGCACCGATGCCTACGGCGGCTCACTGGAGCAGCGGCTCCGCTTCCCGCTGGAGGTGTTCGACGCCGTACGCGGGGTGTGGCCCGGGGAGCGGCCCATGACCGTGCGCGTCTCCGCCACCGACTGGGCCGAGGGCGGCATCGGTGCCGAGGAGGCCGTGGCGATCGCCCGCGCCTTCGCGGCGCACGGCGTGGACGCCGTCGACGTGTCCACGGGGCAGGTCGTGTCCGACGAACGGCCCGAGTTCGGGCGGTCGTACCAGACGCCGTACGCGGACCGCATCCGCCACGAGGCGGGCGTGCCGGTGATCGCCGTCGGCGCGATCTCCTCCTGGGACGACGTCAACTCACTGATCCTGGCCGGGCGTACCGACCTGTGCGCCCTCGCCCGCCCGCACCTCTACGACCCGCACTGGACGCTGCACGCCGCGGCCGAGCAGGGGTACGAGGGCCCGGGGGCGGTCTGGCCGGCGCCGTACCGCGCGGGCAGCCGTCCGCCGCGCACCGGACGCACCGACGCCCCCAGGCCCCGGCTCACGCTGCACGGCGGGCCTCAGGAGGTGTAGCCCCAGGCCTCGCAGACCGGGCGAAGCGGCTCCGGGACCTCGTCCGCGTCGGGCAGCGCGCGGCCCGGCTGCACGGTGCCGGTGCGGATGTTGTCGCGCCAGTCGCCGAGCCCCCTGACCAGCTCGCCGCCGCTCTTCTTGCCGTAGTTCAGCATGGCCGGGGCGTAGTCGACGCCGAGGAACGCGCACAGGCGGCGCATCTCGCCGTCCGGGTCGTCGGTGATGTCCTCGTAGCGCACGGTGAAGCCCTCGGCGTCCGCCGCGCGGGCCTCCTCGACGGCCGTCAGGTACTTGAGCACGTCGGTGACGGCCGTGTCGTACGGCCGCTTGACGGGGTCGGTCTCGTGCCAGGAGCGGGCCACCGACACGGGGTGGCGCAGCAGGAAGACGAAGCGGGCGTCGGGCCAGCAGTCCTTGAGGCGCTGGTACATGTAGACGTTGGCCGGGGTCTTCTCGACCACGAAGTCCTTGCCCGATCTGGTCAGCTCCCGGTGCAGGACGCGGTCCCACAGCAGATGCTCCAGATCGCCGCGCTTCAGGCCGAGGGCGCCCATGGCCCGCTCGGAGAACCAGTTGGTGCAGGTGACCTCCAGCTTGCCTATGTGCAGCTCGTGCGGGGCGTGCAGCCGCGGGTGGGCGCCCATCATCATGCGCAGCAGGGTGGAGCCGGAACGGATGGACGAGATGATGAAGACGGGCCGCCGCAGCAGCCGCTCGGTGGGAAGTTCCTCGGGAGACGGACATCGGTAGGCGGCCGCGGGGCGCGCCGCCGCCGGCTTCGGCGCGGCGGATTTGTCCTTCTCCTTCACGGCCTGGGGTGCTCTCCGCACCTGGAGGCCGGTGGTGACGGTGAGGGCCCGGTTCAAGTTGCGCGCGAGACTCATGCTTCCGCACGGTAGGTGAGAAACCTGAGAAGAGGGTCTGAGAAGACTGAGCGTTCCCTGATCCAGGAAAAGTGTGATGCAGGTCACTCGGCGTGGTTGGATGATTCTCCGAGTGCCGCGAAGCGGGAGCCCGCGTCGCGCAGCCGCTCGTGCAGGGCGCGGAAGACGGCCGCCGAGCGCGTGCCGGGCCACTGTGCGGGCAGCAGCCGGGCGGGCAGCCCCGGGTCCGTGTAGGGCAGGTGGCGCCAGGAGTCCAGGGCGAGGAGGTAGTCGCGGTAGGCATCCTCGGGCGGGGTGTCCGCCCGGCCCTCCCAGTCGCGCAGGACGCGCGCGTGGCGGTCGAGGAACGCCTCGTGCTCCTTGGCGATCGCGGCCAGGTCCCACCAGCGCCCCACGGCCCGGGCGGTCGGCGTGAAACCCAGGTGCTCGCCGCGGAAGAAGTCGACGTAGGAGTCCAGGTCCAGCCGGCCCAGCGTGTGCCGTGTCTCCTCGTACAGCCGGGCCGGGGCGATCCACACGCCGGGGGCCGCGCTGCCGAAGCCGAGGCCGGCCAGGCGGGAGCGCAGGACGTGCCGCTTCTGCCGCTGCGACTCCGGCACGGAGAACACGGCGAGCACCCAGCCCTCGTCGTCGTGCGGGGCCGTGGCGTAGATGCGCCGGTCGCCGTCGTCCAGCAACTGACGTGCCTGGGGCGACAGCGCGTAGCCCGCCGCGCCCCCGGCGGTACGGGCGGGCAGCAGCAGCCCGCGCCGCTTCAGCCGGGACACCGACGAGCGCACGGAAGGGGCGTCCACCGCGACCGCGCCCAGCAGCCGGATCAGCTCCGCGACGGGCACCGGGCCCGGCGCGAAACGGCCGTAGGCGCCGTAGAGCGTGACGATGAGGGACCTCGGGGCGTGCTGCGCGTGCTGGTCGTACACGTTGATCATCTTATGTCGTCGGCCAGGAGCCGGTACCGCTGGAGCTTGCCGGTCGCCGTGCGCGGCAGCGCGTCCAGGAAGACGATCTCCCGCGGGCACTTGTAGGGCGCCAGCTCCTCGCGCAGGAAGGCGCGCAGCGCCTCGGCGTCCCGCACGGCGCCCTCCTTCAGTACGGCGTGGGCCACCACGATCTGCCCGCGCCGGGTGTCGGGCCGGCCCACCACGGCCGCCTCCACGACGTCCGGATGCCGCAGCAGCGCGTCCTCGACCTCCGGTCCCGCGATGTTGTACCCGGCGGAGATGATCATGTCGTCGGCCCGGGCCACGTACCGGAAATAGCCGTCGGGCTCACGTATGTACGTGTCCCCGGTGATGTTCCAGCCGTCGCGCACGTACTCCCGCTGCCGCGGATCGGCGAGATACCGGCACCCCACCGGACCGCGCACGGCGAGCAGTCCCGGCTCGCCGTCGGGCACCGGCACGCCGGAGGCGTCCTGCACGCGTGCGTGCCAGCCCGGCACCGGGACGCCCGTCGTGCCCGGTCTGATGTCGCCGTCGGCGGCGGAGACGAAGATGTGCAGCAGCTCGGTGGCGCCGATGCCGTTGATGACGCGCAGCCCGGTCTGCTCGTACCAGGCCTGCCAGGTGGCCGCGGGCAGGTTCTCGCCCGCCGAGACGCACCGCCTCAGGCTCGACACGTCGTACCCGTCCAGTTCGTCGAGCATCGCGCGGTACGCCGTCGGCGCGGTGAACAGCACCGACACCCGGTGCTCGGCGACGGCCGGCAACAGCTGCCTGGGGCCCGCCTGTTCGAGCAGCAGGGCGCTCGCCCCGGCCCGCATCGGGAAGACCACGAGACCGCCGAGCCCGAAGGTGAAGCCGAGCGGCGGGCTGCCCGCGAAGACGTCGTCCGGGTCCGGCTTGAGCACGTGCCGGGAGAAGGTGTCGGCGATGGCCAGCACGTCGCGGTGGAAGTGCATGCAGCCCTTGGGGCGGCCGGTGGTGCCCGAGGTGAAGGCGATCAGCGCCACGTCGTCGGCCGCGGTGTCCACGGCCGGGTACGGCGTGCCGGGCGCCGTGCCCGCCGCCGTGCGGGCCAGCAGGTCGTCGGGGGCGTCCCCGCCGTACGTCGTGATCCGCAGTCCGGGGATCTCCGCCTTGGCGAGGTCGTCGACGGACCGGACGTCGCACAGGGCGTGCCGCACCCGGGCGATCTCGCAGATCGCGCCCAGCTCGTGCGGGCGCTGCTGGGCCAGCACGGTGACCGCCACCGCGCCCGCCTTCAGCACCGCCAGCCAGCAGGCGGCCAGCCAGGGCGTGGTGGGGCCGCGCAGCAGCACCCGGTTGCCCGGTACGACGCCCAGCTCGCCGGTGAGCGCGTGGGCGATCCGGTCGACGCGGTCCCGGAGCAGGCCGTAGCTCCAGGTGTCCCCGGTGGCGGTGCGGAAGACCGGGCGGTCGCCGGGCGGGCCGGCGAGCAGCTCGGCGGCGCAGTTCAGCCGCGCGGGGTAGCGCAGCTCCGGCAGGTCGAAGCGGAGCTGCGGCCACTGGTCGGGGGGTGGCAGGTGCTCGCGCGCGAAGGTGTCGACGTGGGCGGAGCGGCTCGGGTCCGCGTGCTGCGGAGCTGCCATGGCGGTTCGCCCCCTTTGTCGTGGTGGGCACGCGCATCGAGCGTATCGCGTTGGTGACGACAGTCAACGGGGCGCGATAACCTCGGGTGAGACCCAGCGGCCGCAGCGGAGCAGGGGAAGGACCGGCGATGACCGCATTCTCGCTCGAACCGGCGCAGCTCACCTGGTGCGGGGAGCTGCGCGCCCTGGCCGTCGAACGGCTGCGTCCGTTGGCGGACAAGGGGGAGTCCGGCCACGTCAACCGTGCCCTCGTCGCCGAACTCGGCGCGCTCGGGCTGCTCTCCCGCCTGTTCACCTCGGGCGCGCTCGACCTGTGCCTGATGCGCGAGTCCCTCGCCCACGCCTGCACGGAGGCCGAGACCGCCCTCGCCCTCCAGGGCCTCGGCGCCCACCCGGTGCACGCCCACGGCACCGGGACCCAGCGCGCCCGCTGGCTCCCCGGCGTCGTCGCCGGCACGACGGTCGCCGCCTTCGCCCTCAGCGAGCCCGACGCGGGCTCGGACGCGGCGGCCCTGACCCTCACGGCGGCCCCGTCGGCGTCACGGCCCGCCGCGGGGGAGCCCCGGGGTCCGGCGGGGGAGGGCGCGGGGAGCGGCACGAGCACGGCCCCGTCGGCCGAGTCCGCCTGGGCCACCGAGGGCACCGGCACCGTCCGGGACGCGGTGGCGCCCGCCGCCGAGGACGACGCGAACGCTCCTGCCCCCGGGGACCGCGCGGGAGCGGCCCGCGACGCCCCGTCGGATCCCGTCGCTGCGGGCCCCCTCACCCTGGACGCCGACCCCGACGGCGGCTCCCGCTGGCGGCTCACCGGCGAGAAGTGCTGGATCTCCAACGCGCCCGAAGCCGACTTCTACACCGTGTTCGCCCGCACCACACCCGGCGCCGGCGCCCGCGGCGTGACCGCCTTCCTCGTGCCCGCCGACCGGCCCGGCCTTTCCGGCAGCCCGCTCGACATGCTCTCGCCGCACCCCATCGGCGCCCTCGCCTTCGACGCCGTGCCCGTCACCGCGGACGACGTGCTCGGCGAGCCGGACCGTGGCTTCCGGGTCGCGATGGACACCCTCAACCTGTTCCGGCCCAGCGTCGGCGCCTTCGCCGTCGGCATGGCCCAGGCCGCCCTCGACGCCACCGTCGCGCACACCACCTCCCGCGACGCCTTCGGCGGCAAGCTGCGCGACCTCCAGACCGTCGCCCACCAGGTCGCCGAGATGTCCCTGCGCACCGAGGCCGCCCGCCTGATGGTGTACGCGGCGGCGACGGCGTACGACGAGGGCGCCCCGGACGTCCCGCGGCGCGCGGCGATGGCGAAACTGCTCGCCACCGAGACCGCCCAGTACGTCGTCGACCGGGCCGTCCAACTGCACGGCGCCCGCGCCCTGCGCCGCGGCCACCTCCTCGAACACCTCTACCGCGAGGTGCGCGCACCCCGCGTCTACGAGGGCGCGAGCGAGGTGCAGCGCGGCATCATCGCCAAGGAGCTGTACCGCACGCACGACACGACGACAGAGGAGGCCGGTACATGACCGCCGAACGGGTGAACCCGCCCGAACTCTCCCCGCCCACCGGCTTCTCGCACGCCGTCGTCGCCACCGGTACCCGTGTCGTGTTCCTGGCCGGCCAGACCGCCCTGGACACCGACGGCAAGGTCACCGGCGACACCCTCCCCGCCCAGTTCGAACAGGCCCTCACCAACCTCCTGACCGCCCTGCGAGCCGCCGGCGGCACCCCCGCCGACCTCGCCCGCGTCACCGTCTACGCCACGGACGTCGCCGCCTACCGCACCCACGCCGCCGACCTCGGCCGCACCTGGCGCCGACTGGCCGGCCGCGACTACCCGGCGATGGCGGTCGTGGAGGTCGTACGCCTCTGGGACGAACGAGCGATGGTGGAACTCGACGGCTTCGCGGTACTGCCGTAGCCCACTGCCGCGACGCGTCCGCCGGCCCTAGAGTTCCGGCATGCCGGACATCGAACTGAGCGCGGGCACCATCGAGTACGAGGACACCGGCGGGGACGGCCCGGTCGTCGTCCTCCTCCACGGCCTCGTCCTCCCCCACGCTCGGCTTCGCTCGCGCGGGCGGTGCCCCCATCGCCACCGTCTGGCGCCGGGTCCTCGCCGACCTGCGCGCCGACCACCGGGTGATCGCGCCGACCCTGCCCTACGGCTCCCACCGGCGGCCGCTGACCCGGCCGCCCACGCCGGACCTCGTCAACGAACTGATCGCGGAGTTCCTCGGCCGTCTCGACCTGACCGACGTGACCCTGGTCGAGAACGACTGCGGACGCGCCCAGACGGTGGCGGCCCGGCACCCGGAGCGGCTGGCGCGGCTGGTGCTCGTCGCGTGCGAGGCGTTCGACAACTACCCGCCGGGGCTGCCGGGAAAGCTGATCGGCGTCGCCTGCCGCCTGCCCGGCGGCGTGCCCCTGCTGGTCCGCACCCTGGGCCTGAAGCCGCTGCGCCGCCTCCCCGTCGGTATCGGCGCCCTCACCAAGCGGCCCGTGCCGGACGCGGTCGTCGACGGGTGGCTGCGCCCCCTGCGCACCGATCCGGCGGTCCGCCGCGACTTCCGGCACTACAACACCCACGTCCGCGGTGACGAACTGCTGGAGGCCGCCCAGGGGCTGCGGAGGTTCGACCGGCCCGCGCTCGTCGTCTGGGCGACCGAGGACCTGATGATGCCCCGCGCCCACGGCCGGCGTCTGACCGAACTCCTCCCGCAGGGGCGGCTGGTGGAGGTCGAGGACGCCCGGACGCTGATCCCCGAGGACCAGCCGGAGCTGCTCGCCTCCCTGCTGCGGGAGTTCATCGCCGAGAAGCGCTGAGCCGAGGAACGCTGAGCGGCACCCGGCGGACGGTCCGGCTCAGGCCGCCATCGCCAGGCGCCCGGCGGGCATCCGGCGCGGCGCGACCACCCGGCCGTCGGGCCGCAGCTCACCGGTGTCGTCGAAGACGATCGTGCCGTCGCACAGCAGGTTCCACCCCTGCTCCGGGTGGGCGGCGACGACGTGCGCGACGACGGTCGCGGGGGAGTCGGCCCCGGGGCAGGAAGACCGGTGGGTACACATGGCGCACCTCCACGTCGGGAGACCGTCCCGTCGTCGGGACCGTCGCATGAACAGACCGTGCGCCCGCCGAAAGCTCATCGCCAAGACCCGGGCGGCAAGCGTGACAACACCCGGACAACCCGGCGACGGTTCACGGACGGCGGCGCCGCGGACTCGCCACCGAAGGGGTGACGGTCACCGGCACCGGCCCGTCCGCCCGGTACCAGTGGAACACCCGAACACCCCATGCCGCATTCCGACCGATTGGGAGATCCCCCATGCCCGTACGCTCCGCGGTCCTCGCCGCGGCCGCCGGCGCCGCCCTGTTCCTGCCGGCCGCCCCCGCCGCGACGGCGGCCCCCACCGACACCCCGACCGTCACGGAGTCCGTGACCGTCGACCGGACCGGCCGCCTCGCCGCCGACGGCACCGTCACCCTCACCGGCACCTACCGCTGCACCGCCGCCGACGGTGCGGTCTTCGTCAGCTCCGTCGTGCGTCAGGGCGACGACTCGTCCGTCCGCCACGGCATCGGCGGCACCCGCGCGGTCTGCGACGGCAAGGAGCACCGCTGGGCCAACACGGGCACGCCCTCCGCCGACGCGCTCAAGCCGGGCGCGGCCCACGTCGAGGCGACGCTGATGGAGCTGCGGACCACGAGCGGCCTGCCGCTGCCCAGCTTCCACGCGCTGCAGGACCAGGACGTGAAGCTGGTGGCGGGCTGAGCGGACGGCGCCCAATTCCTCCACCACTTCCCGGAGAAGGAATTACCCATTCGCTCTCCGGGAGACGGCGGGAAGGAATTGGGCGCCTTTCGGAAGTGCTGTTGTCGCGCCAGTAGCGCTGTTTCAGTCCCCGCGATCAGTAACACAGAGTTATGTTCGCTTCTTGGGGCCGGTGCCCGGCCGAGGTGTGCGCGGGGTGCTCTGCCGCTGCTGCGGGAGGGACACCGGGTCCTGGCCGGCCGTGTCCGCCGCCTCGTCCCCCGGCGCGGCCGCCGCACGCTGCCGGTGGCGCGGCACCGCCCGCCGGGGCGGCCGGGTGAGCGTGATCTGCCGGACGATCTGCTGGAAGCAGACCAGCGAGGCGAGCCCCGGCAGTGCCGCGGCGGCCCCGTCGCTGACCGTACGCGGCGCCTCCGCGATGCACAGCAGCATCGCGATGGCCGAGAACAGCAGGACGACGGCCCAGGAGTGGACGGCGCGACGCTGGTGCAGGGCCGACCGCAAGACCGCCAGCGACGCCACCAGCCAGGGCCCGTAGACCAGCAGCGGCCACCAGGACACGACGCTGCCGCGCGTACGCGTGACGGCGGCCAGCCGCAGCGGCTCGTAGGCCACCATGCCGCCGAACAGGCTGACGGAGGCCGCGATGACCGCGGCCAGCGCCGCCACGAAAAGGCTCGCGGCACGCAGCCGGCTCACCTTCGGGCGGCGGACGCGGCGGTGACTGGTGGGCGCGTCTCTCAACGGGGGCAGTTCCGCGGTGATTTCCTGCAGATTGCTCAGCGGTGTGCCCGGCACCGGAGGGATCGCCGAGGTGTCCATCCCGTACGGGACGGCGGGCTGCTGCTCCACCGCGTCCTGGAGCAGGAACGCGAGTTCCTCGGCCGGGTCCCAGCCGGGGTCGGGCGGGACGAGGGTTTCCCCGAAGGCTTCCTGGGGTGCCCGGTGCCGCCCGGTGCCCGCGGGGCGGAACGAGCCCTCGCCGTACGGCATGTGCGGGTAGGTGTGTTCCTCGTGCACGGCGCGCCGGTCACTCCGCCCGGGGGCAGGTCAGGGAGGACTGCGCCCTGGCCCAGCGCTCGGCGAGGCCGGTCTCCAGTTCCGTCATGACGTCCAGGAAGCGTTGCAGGACCGGTTCGGTCACCCGGAGGGGAACGGGGTGCCCGCCTCTGGTCAGGGTTCCGTCACTCGGTGACGGACAGTGATCTTTGCCGGGCCTGTAGGTGTACGGGCCGAGCGCCGTCAATTCCCCGTGTTCCTCGGTCATATCCGAAGTAACGTCTGCCTACTCCGTCGGATGCGCGGCAGTCGAGTGAACGATTTCTGCGATACTTACCCAATCCCGAATTCACACCGGCTCGGTCTCGCGCGGGTGTCAGCGGTCGCTGCGGGTGAGGCCGTCCAGGAGCAGGTCGAGCAGCCGTTCGGCCCGCGCGCGCTGTGGGGCGTCGCCGGCCACGAGGGTGACGCCGGCCAGGGCCATGAGGATGTCGGTCGAGGTCACGTCCGCGCGGATCACCCCCTGCGCGACCCCGGCGAGGCGGAACTCCTCCACCGCGCCCGTGAGTTGCTCGCGGGTCAGCGAACTCAGCCGCTCGTCGTCACGCAGGAGGGTCGCCAGCGTGTCGGCCATGCCGTGCTTGGTGGCGAGGTAGTCCAGTACTTCGGACATCCACGCCCGTAGGGCACGGTCGGCGGGCAGTTCGCCGAGGAGGTCCGCGGCGCGTGCGGAGAGCCGTGCCGTCTCGTAGCGGTAGGTGGCGTCGACGAGCTGTTCGCGGGTCGGGAAGCGCCGGTACAGCGTGCCGATGCCGACGCCCGCGTCCTTGGCGATCTGCTTCAGGGTCGCGGCGGCGCCGTCGCGCGCGAAGGCCAGGGCCGCCGCGGCGAGCAGCCGGTCCTCGTTGGCCCGCGCGTCGGCCCGGACCGGCCGGTCCGCCCGCCCGTGCGCGCCCTCTCCCTCTCGGCCTGCCACTCCCGGCCTCCACTTCCCCGGCTTGCCAACCGGAGTCGGCTCCGCTTACCTTCTCGTCACGTAAGCGGAGTTGGCTCCGCTTGGTGGAAAGGTAGCAGGCACCCGCCTGCCGTGCCACGCCACCGTGACCACGAGAGGACGGCCGCGATCATGCGCTACCGCACGCTGGGCAGTACGGGGGTCCAGGTCAGCTCGCTGTGCCTGGGCGCGATGATGCTCGGAAAGTGGGGGAACCCCGACCACGACGACTCGGCCCGCATCATCCGCCATGCGCTCGACGCGGGCGTCAACATCATCGACACCGCCGACGTGTACTCGGACGGAGAGTCCGAACGGATCGTCGGCAAGGCGATCGCCGGACGGCGTGACGAGGTCGTCCTCGCCACCAAGGTGTCCAGCCCCATGGGGCCCGGCCGCAACGAGCGCGGTGCCTCGCGCCGCTGGATCGTCCGGGCCTGCGAGGCGAGCCTGCGCCGTCTGGGCACCGACCACATCGACCTCTACCAGGTGCACCGGCCCGACCCCGTCACCGACCTGGACGAGACCCTGGGCGCGCTCACCGACCTCGTCCGCGCCGGGAAGATCCGGTACGCGGGATCCTCCACCTTCACCCCGTCCGCGATCGTACGGGCGCAGTGGACCGCCGAGCGGCGGCAGCGCGAGCGCTTCGTCTGCGAACAGCCGCCCTACTCCCTGCTGGTCCGGGGGATCGAGGCCGACGTGCTCCCCACCTGCGAGACGTACGGCATGGGAGTGCTCGCCTGGAGCCCGCTGGCCGGGGGCTGGCTGTCCGGCCGCTGGCACCGCGGCGCCGTGGGCCCGTCCAGTCACCGCACCCGGACCATGCCCTTCCGCACCACGCTCTCCCACTACGACCTGGATGTGCCCGGCAACCGGGCGAAGCTCGACGCGGCCACCGAACTCGCCGCCGTCGCAGCGGAGGCGGGCCTGACGCTGATCCAGCTCGCGCTGGCCTTCGTCACCACCCACCCGGCGGTCTCCGCGGCGATCATCGGTCCGCGCACCGTCGAGCACCTGCGCGACCAGCTGAGCGCGGCGGACATCGTCCTGGAGCCCGACCTGCTGGACCGCGTCGACCGCGTCGTGGCCCCGGGGACCGACCTCAATCCGGACGACGCCGGGTACGCCGCGGACGTCCTCGCCGACGCGGGCCGCCGCCGCGGCGCCGCCGCACGGTGGGCCGGGGTGTCCTGAGGCCGTCAACCACGCATACCTCGCCGGAAGTTGAGTGTGTGGTGTCCTCGTCGGGGTAGGCCCACCCGATCAGGATCACGATGCGAAGGACGCCATGAAGATCGGTTTCGCTCTCCCTCAGTTCCACCACCAGGCATCCGGCGTCGCCCGCGCCGGAGCGTTCGCCGCCGCGATCGAGGAGGCCGGGGGCGCCAGCCTCTGGGTGGGGGACCGCAACCTGGCCGCGGTCCGCCCCGTCGTGGGGTACGGCGGTCAGGGCGACACCATCCCGGAGGAACTGAACCCCGCAGCCGACCCGTTCGTCCTCCTCGGCGTCGCCGCCGCCGCGACCAGCCGCGTACTGCTCGGCTCCCACGTCCTGGTCGCCCCGCTCTACCCGCCCGTCCAGCTGGCCAGATCGCTGACGACCATCGACCTGATCAGCGGCGGGCGCCTGCTTCCCGGCTTCGGCGTCGGCTGGTCGCCCGAGGAGTACCAGGCGGCCGGCCTGGACTTCACCCGCCGCGGTGCCCGGATGGAGGAACTGCTCGACGCTCTCGACGCCATCTGGACCGACGACCCCGCGCGGTACGAGGGCGACCAGCTCTCCGTACCCGAACACCACGCACCGCTGAAGCCGGCGCGGCGGCCGCGGCCGCCCTTCTACCTGGGCGCGATGTCCGAGCGCGCCCTGCGCCGGGTCGCCCGGCGCGGCGACGGCTGGCTGCCGCTGGTGGTCGTGCCCAGCTACGTCGACACCGACGGGCTCGCGGCCCAGCGCTCGGCGCTGGACGAACTGGCCCGCGCGGAGGGCCGCGACCCCGGCGCGATCGACACCGTGCTCCGGGTGAACATCGACGCCGGTACCAGCACGCGGCAGGTCGCGGACACCATCAGGGAGATCCACGACCGGACGGGCATCGAGCACTTCATGGTCGACTCGATGTACGACGTCGACACCGTCGACGGGTCCGTCGACCACGCCCGGCAGATCCTCGAACTCGTCGCCAAGGGCTGATCCCGCCGGCGCCGCCGGGCCGCCTCGCCCGTGCAGTGCGCCAGTGCGCCGACGAGGCGCTCGGCGACTCGGCCAACTCGGTGCGGGCGTGACGCCTCCGGTGCCGGCAGGGCAGAATCCGTCGCATGCTCACTAGCGACTACATAGACCACCTGCAGCGAGAGGGCGAACTACTCGCGGACGCCGCCGAGTACAGCGGTGAGCACGCGCCCGTCCCGACCTGCCCCGGCTGGACGACAGGCGACCTGCTCCGGCACACGAGCACCATCCACCGCTGGGCGAGTCGCATCGTCGCCGAGCAGCTGCCCGGCCCCGTGCCGGAGGATCCGTTGCCGCAGGCGCCGACCGGCGCGGAACTGCTGCCCTGGTTCCGGGACGGGCACGACGTCCTGGTGCGGACGCTGCGGACGGCCGCCCCTGAACTGGACTGCTGGGCCTTCCTGCCCGGCGCCCCGTCGCCGCTGGCGTTCTGGGCGCGGCGGCAGGCCCACGAGACATCGGTGCACCGGACAGACGCCGAATCGGCCCGCGGCGGCGCGCTCTGCCCGCTGGACACGGCCTTCGCGGCCGACGGCATCGACGAGCTTCTCACCGGCTTCCACGCCCGCCCGAAGAGCCGCGTGCGCACCGAGCGCCCCCGCACCCTGCGCGTGCGCCCGTCCGACGCGGAGGCGGTGTGGACCGTACAGCTCTTGCCTGACGCGCCACCGCACACCGAACGATCCGCAGCGGGCCCCGTCGACTGCGAGCTGACCGGCCCGGCCCGGAACCTGTACCTCCTGCTGTGGAACCGTCTGCCACTCGACGCGGCGACCGTCACCGGCGATCCCGCACTCGCGAGGCAATGGCGCGAGACCTCGGGCATCACCTGACGCCCCTCTGCACCGAGTACGGCGAGGTCGTCCCCGATCTGCCTTACCGCGACTCAAATCCTCACGCATGCCCGCTTCGCGCATCTCATGGGGCCAAAGGCGGAAAGGGCTCACGGCGGAGACCTCGAGGCTCCGAATGTTAGTTGCTCACATTCGGAGGTGAGCAGGTACGACCGCACCCACGAGGCCCTCCGCACCGCCGCACTTGAGCTGTTCGCCGCCCAGGGTTACGACGCCACCACGACCGCGACCGTGGCGGAGCGTGCCGGGGTCAGCGAGATGACGCTCTTCCGTCACTTCGCCACCAAGGAGGCACTGCTTCTGGAGGATGCCTTCGACCCGGCGGTCGCCGCCGCGGTCCGTGTCCGGCCGCCGCAGGAGCACCCGATGCGCGCGGCCGCCGAAGGCATCCGCGCGGTCTGGCGACAGCTGCCTGAGGACCAGGTGGAGTCGGTCCGGGAGCGTATCCGGATCATCGCCGGCGCCAAGGGGCTGCACGGCGCGATCGAACGGAACAGCCGGGCCACCGTCGACGCCCTCGGCGGCGCGCTGTGCGAACGCGGCACCCCGCGGACCGAGGCCAGGGTCACGGCGAGCGCCGTCGTCGCCGGTTTGAGCGTCGCCCTCCTCGACTGGGCAGGCGGCGGCGGTACGGCGGAGGCGGCCGCGCCCGGTGCGGGCCGGACTGCGGGACGTGCTCGACCGCGTCCTGGACACCCTGGGCGGCCGATGTCTCCACGGAGAGGGCTCTCCTGAAGGCCAGTCCGTCTGGACCGGTGAGAATGCGTGGGTGCCGTGACGACCGCGGCCGGCCCACACCCACCGACACGTACGCGAAGGCGTGGGGATCCCCCGACCTGGAGGCCACGCGGGGCGCCTCTCTTTGTCCCCGGCGGCAGCCGTACGAGGCGGGCACGACGAGTGCCGGGCGATCGCGTGTTCAGTCGTCCGGGAGGCCGGTGGTGGACCATGCGTTGGCGAAGTGCTCCGCCTGCTTCAGCAGGCCGGTGGCCTCCGGGGGCCAGGACCGGCGGGCAGTCCACTTCCCCTCAATAGAGGGATGGGCCCTCCGAGCCGGCGCTGGAAGTGTGATCAGCGAACCGACTGGCTCCGCCTGGGAGGGCTGACGCATGGACAGACCGGCAACCGCGCACAGGCTTGCCGGCCGCCCGGGGCTACGCGCCCGCCGACCACACGCGGCTGGGCGCGATCAAGGGCCGCTATGACCCGGACGACCTCCTCCGGTTCGACCACACGAAGACGCCGGCTCGGCACACCTCACGAATCCTGGAAGGGACGACTCTCGATGACCACCAACAGCGTGGTGCAGGCCCCGCCGCGAACCGCACCCGGCGCGGGCTTGACCGGGCTCAGGCTCGGCGCTCTCTTCGGCCCCGTGATCTTCGGAGTGACCGCGGCCGGCGTGGCGCTGCCCGACGTCGCGATGGAGATGGAGGTCCGCCCGGCCGTCGCCGGCTGGGTGCTGACGGCGCACGCCCTCGCACTCGGCGTGGGCACCGCGTTCTTCGGGCGGCTCTCCGAGAAGTGGGGGGTGCGCAACTCCCTCCTCACCGGCGCCCTGTTCCTCGCCGTGGGCGCGGTGCTGTGCCTGGTCGCCCAGGACTTCGGCACCCTGATCGCCGGCCGGTTCGTGCAGGCGGCGGGCTCCGGCGCCATCACCTCCAGCGCCCTCACACTCGCCTCGGCGGCGGCACCCGAGCAACGGACCAAGATCCTGGCCATCTTCGGCGCGTCGATGGCGCTGTTCTCCTCCACCGCCACCCTCATGGGCGGCATGGTGACGGACTGGCTGGACTGGCGGCTGACCCTGGTGCTGCCGGCGCTCTCGCTGCTGCTGGTGCCCTTCTGCCTGGAACTCGCGGCCTCCCGCCCCGGCTACGGCAAGGCCGTCGACGTGACCGGAGGGGTGCTGCTGGGCACCGGCGCGACCTCGCTGCTGCTGCTCATCCAGGCCTCCTCCCTCGACCTCGACACTCCGTTGGTCCTCGGGCTGGCGGTGCTCCTCGTGGTGTCGGTGGCCGGCCTGCCGGCCCGGACCGGCAAGCGGCCCGACGGCTTCCTCCCGCGCGACCTGGCCACCGACCGCACCTTCCTGACCTCCGCGATGATCGGCGTCGGCGGCTACGCCGGGCTGTTCGCCGCGATGTACGCGGTGCCGCAGATCCTCGCCATACAGTACGGCTGGGGCGTGTTCAAGATCGGCGCCTGGCTGCTGCCGGGCGCGGTCGCCGGCGCCGTGGCCGCCCGGGTGGCCAGCAAGCTCACCGTCGGCAAGGGCGGCAGCCTGCTGCTCGCCGTGACCGCCGTGAGCTGCGCGGTGTTCCTCGGCATCGTCGGCCTCGTCGACGGCGGCATCGTCGTCATGCTCATCGGCACCTCCATGGGCATGGCGACCTTCGCCGCCACGCAGGTGCTCACCACCGCGGTGCTCTCCAGCCGCCTGGCGCCCGCCCGGCGCGGTGGCGCCATGGGCGTGCTCAACCTGCTGTTCTTCGTCGGCGGCGGGATCGGCTCGGCCGCGGCCGGGACCCTCTCCGAGCACATGGACCTCACCAGCGCGCTCGCCGTTGTCGCGACGCTCCCGCTGCTGGCCGGCCTGATCGCCCTGACCCTGCCGCCCGCCCGTGCGCGGCAGGAGACCTGACACGCACGGTGCGCTGCGGTACGCCCAGTGGCTGCCGGACGAGGTGTGGTGACGGTCGGTCCCTGCCACCGTCACCGGTCTGCCGCCGCCAAGTGGCGTACTGTGATGGCAGATTGGGACAGGCAAGGCCAACCTCATCATCCGCGGACCAGCCCGGAACGGAGTGCCGGAGATGCCCACTGCGCCCGGTCGCGACGAACTCCTCCTGCGTGCCGGACGCGCGGACGGCCCGCACACGCTGTTCAGCACGCTCGCGACGGAACTGCGCAGGGCGGTCCCGTACGACGCGGCGGTCTGGCGGGCCACCGACCCCGAGACCGGCATGATCACGTCGCCGATCCTCGCGGAGAACATCGAGGATCACAGCTGTGCCGTCTACTGGCAGTACGAGCTGTTCACGGAGAAGATCAACCTGTTCCGGGACCTCGCGCTGGCTCCGGTGCCGGTGGCCAGTCTGTGGGAGAGCACCGGGGGCGAGCCCGAACGCAGCGCGCTGTACCGGGGCTTTCTGGCGCCGCGCGGGGTGCACGACGAGTTGCGGGCCGTGCTGCGGGTGAACGGCCGGCCCCACGGGTACGTCAGCCTGTTCCGGGAGAGAGGGCGGGCCGAGTTCTCCACCGGGGAGCGCAGGTTCATAGCGGAGCTGGGCACGCCGATCGCCCGCCTGATCAGGGCGTACGCCAAGAAACGCCCCGATCCCTCGGGCGGCGCGCCGACCGGCACCGGGCTGCTGCTGTTCGACACCGAGGGTGCCCTCGTCTCCGTCAACGACGAGGCACGGCGCTACCTGGAGGAGATGCCGCAGGGTCCCGCCTCGCTCACCGCCCTCGGTCTCCGCGTACCCCTGTGGGTGCACGGCACCGCGATGCGGGCCAGGGCGATCGCCGAGGAGGGCGGCGGGGACACCGCGCGGATCAGGATGCGCACCCGCACGGGCCGCTGGCTGGTGTGCCACGCGTCCTGCCTGCGCGGGTCCGACGGGCGCCTGGGCGTCTCCGCGGTGATCATCGAGCGCGCCCCGGTCTCCGACGTCACCCCGCTCGTCGTGCAGGCCTACGAGCTGTCGGAACGGGAGCTGGAGGTCACCCGGCAGGTGGCACGCGGCCTGTCCACCAGCGGGATCTCCGAGGAGCTCCACCTGTCGCCGCACACCGTGCGCGACCACATCAAGGCGATCTTCGAGAAGCTCGGCGTCTCCAGCCGCGGCGAGTTGGTGGGCCGGCTCTTCACCGAGTACTACGAGCCGACGGGCTCCTGAGCCACCGACCGGCGCGGTTACGCGCGGGCCCACCGCCGCGGACCAGGCGGCGGGCCCGGGCCGGGGGTGGTCGTGGCGGCATCCGCGCGGATGAAGCCGTCAGGCCTCTCCGAGGAACCCCTCCCACGCCTCGCGTGACACACGGATGACGGGTCCCGTCACGGCCTTGGAGTCACGGATGTGTACGACTCCGGTGCCGGCCGCGACCTCGACGCAGTCGCCGCCCTCAGTTCCGCTGTAGCTGCTCTTGAACCAGGCGAGGTCGGACGCGACGGCCGAGTACTCAGCGGTGTTCATAGCTCTCCCAGCAACCTCTCGATGAACTCAAGGGACTCTCGCGGAGTGAGAGCCTGTGATCGGATGATCCCATAACGGGCGGCAGCGAGCGCCGTCTGCTCCGGGTCGGTCTGAAGGGTGCTGGTCGACTGTGCCTCGGCGTACACGAACTTCTTGCCGTCCTTGCGCGTGACGACCGTGAACGGCCCGTTCACGCCCGCGTTGTCCTCACAGACGGTCGGCATCACTTGGATTTCGACGTTGCGCTTCTGGCCGACCAGCAGCAGATGCTCCAACTGGCCTCGCAGCACGCCTTTGCCGCCGTACCGGTGCCGGAGTACCGACTCGTCCATGACGAAGCTCAGTAGAGGTGAAGACGGGCGGTCGAAGATGTCTTGCCGGGCCAGCCGGGCGGCCACGCGCTGCTCGATGGTCTCCTGGTCCAGGACCGGGCGCCGCATGGCGAGCAGCGCTCGCATGTACTCCTCGGTCTGCAGCAAGCCTTTGACCACGAGGGCGTCATACGCGAGCAGTTCGATGGCCTCCTTCTCCAGCGTCGCCATCCCCTGGAAGAACACCGGATACTGAGCCCGCTCCACCTGCTCCTTCCACACCGTCAGCAATCCGCCCGCGTCCAGAACCTCGTCGGCCCGCTCGATGGTCCTCGGCGACGGGATCCGTCGCCCCTGCTCGTACGACGCGACCGTGGACGCCGAGTACCCGATCCGCCGCCCGAACTCCTCCCGCTCCAGCCCCGCCCGTACCCGCAGCGTCTTCATCGTCTGCCCGAACGCGACGACCACGGCCTGGCCGGACGTGTCCGCCGTCGCCTGTCCCGCCTCGTCCGCCACCACGGCGTCGGCCGCCTCGCGCGCAACCTCGGTCATCGCTACCGCCTCCCTGGCCCAACGCCGCCCCGGCGGCCTCGTCACGCCCCGTGTCTCGTACCCGTGCCGCCCCCGCGCGTACAACGGACCACGTCGGTGCGTCACCACTGGTCACGCTACGCGACCGACGGAACCGTGGACGGCATGACGAGTCAACTCCCCAGCCCCATCAGCACCTCACAACCCACCTGCCCCAAAGTCGACTTCAACCGCACCTTCGAGATGCGTTTCACCTCCACCCCGCGGGGCGCCCGTCTCGCCCGCCGGCTGGCCGCACACCGGTTGGACGCCTGGGGGATCGCGTACGGCACCGACCCGCACGAGGAGATCGTGCTGATCGTCGGTGAGCTGACCGCCAACGCGGTACGGCACGGCCACGTCCCCAGCCGGGACTTCCATCTGCTCCTGCACGCCGGCGAACCCGCCCGCACGGTCAGGGTCGAGGTCACCGACACCCGTTCCGAACGCACGCCGCCCGAACCGGACGCCTTGCCCGCCCCCGCCCCACAGGACACCGGCGGCCGGGGGCTGCTGCTGGTCGCGGGTCTCGCCACCCGCTGGGGCTGGCACCTCCGGCCGGGAGGTCCGGGGAAGACGGTCTGGGCAGAGCGCGTGTTCGCTACCCCTGGAGACTGATCCGCTCCTTTGAGTGAGATGCCTGCCTCCGAAGGGTGAGGAGCGATGACCACCGGGTGACCGGCTCTGTGAGGGCGCGCACAGGGCCCAGGTCACACCGGGCCGGGGTTAGTAGACGCCCGGCGGCTGCTCGCCCGCGTGGTTGCGAGCCGTCCGGGCGGTCGCGCGGCCGGACTGCGAAGCGGCGTAGTAGGTCACACACTTGTCGCGGCGCCCGGGCGTTCCGCAATGTGTTCGGCGTACCGGGGAGCCGAGCGCCGGGACCGGACGGGAAGAGCCCGTCCGTGATCCAGACACCGGCCCTGATGACGCGAAGCCGCGTCCAACGCGGACACCGCGTCGCCGACCCCCCGTCGGCCTCCCCATCACGTTCCCGAATGGAGAGGTACACCCATGCACGCCATCCTGCGCCGCCCCAGTATCCGCAAGTCCGCCGTGGCCTCCCTCGCCGCCGCGGGCGCCGCCGCCGTCACCCTCACCCTCGCCCCGAGCCCGGCGCACGCCGCCGAGCCGGCCAAGGCCTCCACCGCGCAGACCCAGGCCCAGACCGACAAGATCAAGGCCATCGTCAAGGCCGGTGAGAAGAAGCACGGCGACGACCTGGACGGCTGGATCCGCACCGCCCTGGACGTCATGGACGCCAAGAACATCCCGGGCAGCTACGAGGGCCTGCACCGCAACATCATGCGTGAGTCGTCCGGCAACCCGACTGCGCAGAACAACTGGGACATCAACGCCCAGAACGGCATCCCCTCGAAGGGTCTGCTCCAGACCATTCAGCCCACCTTCGACGCCTACCACGTCAAGGGCACGAAGGACTCCATCACCGACCCGGTCGCCAACATCGTCGCCGCCTGCAACTACGCGGCCGACAAGTACGGCTCCATGGACAACGTCGACTCCGCCTACTGACCGGCGGACCCACCGACCGCCTGAGCCCCAGGGACACCGGTCCCACGCGGAGGCCGGCGGGGCCCAGGCAGCACGGCGGGGCCGGAAGGACGACACGTCCTTCCGGCCCCGTCTGCGTCGCGCCCCGCGCGGGGGCCTCGGGTCGGGCGGGGGTGCGGAAGCTGACCGATTCTTGGCTTTCAGATGTCCCGGGAGGGACCAGCCACCTCGGTGACCTGCGGCGATGCGAGGGATTCGGCCGCAGGCAGCAACGGGCGGCGCCGTGCGGCGGGTGCCTTCCGCGTCATCCTTCGTCGGAGGCATCGGTGTCCGGCTCAGTGGTCGGAGCAGGTGTGGGCGGAGCCTGGGTCGGCTCCGCCCGTCTGCCGACGGGCCTGTAGCCCCTCTCCCCGTTGGACTCCAACCGCGGTCGAGTTTCGGTCACTGGTCGCGTCTCCGTCCGCACACCGGAGCTGTGTGAGTCCCACTTCTAGCTCAGGTCCCGTCGGCTCTCCGCGAGGCACATCTGCCACGACGCGTGCGAGCGCTGTGCCTCCAGAAGCTACTCCGCGGCGAACCGACTGTCGGCGAAACCTGCCGCGGCGACCTGCTCCACCACGGTCACCAGGTGCGAGGCCATGCGAGCGATTCGTTCCGCGTGTGCGAGTTCCAACTGGGGCCTCAGTTGGAACTCGCGGCCGGCCACCGCGAGGAGGTCCGTGTAGTCGTCGGCTTCGGCATAGGCGGACGGGAGCCTGGGAAGGTCGTCTGCGGTGAGGCGGACGACAACCGCGGGCGTGAACGCGTCCCGCTCCTCCTTTCCCAGCACACGGTTCAGAAGCCGCCGAGCTCATCCGGATACGACCGGACCTCATCTGGTACGACGATTCAGGAGCCTCACTGGTCGTGGCCGATGCCAAATACAAGCTGGGCACGCCGCACGGCTACCCCGATGCCGACCTGTACCAAATGCTGGCCTATTCCACTTCCCTGGGTCTCAAGGACGGCCACCTGGTGTACGCCAAGGGCAACGCACCGCATGCGGGCCATTTGGTGAGGCACTCAGGGATCGCGCTGCATCAACATGCACTTGATCTTGACCGGCCCTCGTCGACGCTTATGAGAAGCATCCATGCACTGGCCGCACGCATGGTGCAACCTCGATCGGGTTGAACCATCAGTGGGTCGCGCCAGCGGTGTTCCTGCCTGCGGTCGGCGATGCCCGTCACCGACCGGCCCTCTCAGACCGGATACGCCGTATGGATATGGCCGTCGCGGATGACGACTTCCACGTCCCTGGTCTCCCGCCCGCTGCCATTGATGCCCACGGGCTCGCCGTGTTCGAAGCGGTGCAGGTGGGTGTCCTGTCCGGCTCTGGCACGAGGGTTGGGGACGGCGGGGGTGCCGTCGACGCCCTCGCGGAGCCGTCGGCCCAGGACGAAGTCGTCGCCCTCCCAGAAGAAGTCCTCGTAGAACTCACCGGGCAGTGAGGGTTCCGGCCCGGTGGGGTCGGCATTGTCCCGCACGCGGTCCTGGGCGCCGGGGCCGTGCTGGCCCTCGATGTGGGCCTCGCGTTCCTCTGTGATGCCGTGCCTGCTGCTCTCGCAGCTCACCAGCCCCCACGGGTCGGTCCAGCGAAGGGGGTCGAGGACGTACGCGTGGTGGTTCGGTGCGGGAGCGAGGCCCAGGGGGTCCGGGCTGATGTAGCGGGCGTTCTCGGGGTCGTAGTAGCGACGGAAGTTGTAATGGAGGCCGGTTTCCGGGTCATGGTATTGGCCAGGGAAGCGCAGAGGGCAGTCGACCGGGCCCGCTGAGCCGCCCACCGGCGTGCCCCACAGCGTCGTGCGTGCTCGCCAGGCGATCCTGCCCTCCTCGTCGACCAGTTCGGTGGGGGTGCCCACCAAGTCGGTGACGATGGCGTAGAACCGGCGGTCGACCTCGTCCTGGTCGATCTGCAGCAGCGCACGGTCGGTGCCGGGAGCCCATTCCCAGCTTCTGGTGGGACCGCCGGCGGAGCTGCTCTGTTCCACCAGGTGGGAGCCATCCCAAGTGAAGACGGTCTCCTCAATCGGCAGGCCCTCGTCGTCGGACAGCAGGCGCTTGGCGACGCGACGGCCCAGACCGTCGTAGACGTAAGCCCAGCGACGGCCGTCCGGGGTCGTGACCTGAGTGAGCCGATCCTCGGCGTCCCACACGTAGGTCCACTCCCGCGTTCCCCCGGACAGCAGCTTGCGCGTCTGCCGCACGAGGCGCCCCTGTGCGTCGTGGACGTAGGTGATGTGTCCGGCCCTGCGGATGAGTGTGCCGTCGTGGACCCGTTCCCCCTGCGGGCCCTCCGGTGCGTCCGCCCGGCTGACGTTGCCGGCCGCGTCGTAGACGTAGCGCTCGGACCACCCGGAGGCGGAGACCGCGTCCACCCGGCCGAGACGGTCACGGCTGAACCGGCGGGTGCCATGGGTCTGGTCCTCGACGGTGGTCAGGCCGCCGTCCGGTCCGTACGTGTACGAGCGGTGCAGCAGGACCTCGTCCGGCGAAGCCGTGTCGGATGCCGCTCCTCCGAGGAGCCTCTGCTCGGTCAGACGGTGGCCGGCGTCCCACTCCTGCGTCAGTACCGCCGTGTCCCCGAGCCGCCGCTCGGTCTCGTGGCCCGAGGTTCCGTAGGCGAAGGAGAGCGAGCTGTCGGCGAGCCGGACCCGGGTCGGCCGGTTGTTCGTATCCCATTCCCAACGGCTGACGGCGCCCGACGGAGTCCGGCGTTCCGTCCGCCGTCCGAGTTCGTCGTACGACGTGTGGACCGCACGGCCGTTGCACTCTTCGGAGACGACACGGCCCACCACGTCGCGTTCGAAAGTGAGCGTCGTCTCAGGGGTGACCGCCGTGCCGAGCTGACCCGAGGAATCGTAGGCGAACGTCGCGATCGCCTCGCCGGACCGTCGCTCCACCACTCGGCCGCACGCGTCCCGCGCATAGGTGGTGATCTCGCCGGCGCCGTTGGTGCGCCGTATCAGACGGCCCGCGGCGTCGTAGGTGTAGGCGACGGCGCGGCCGTTGAAGTCCACTTCGCGGACGAGGTGGCCCGCCGGGTCGTAGGTGTACGACCACACGGCACCCGACGCGCTCGTCACCGACGTGAGCCGCAGTTCCGTGTCGTACGCGAACCACGTCGTCGAACCGTCCGCCTCCGTCCTGGAGCGGATCCGCTCGAAGTGGGTGAAGGTGTGGGTCGTGCTCCGGCCGTCGAGGCCGGTGTAGCGGAGGATGTTGCCCTCGCCGTCGTAGGACCAGCTTTCGGCGCTGCCGTCGGCCATGACGCGCTCGGCGGGGTAGCCCTCCACCGTCCAGGTGGTGCGTGTCGCCGCGCCGGCGGCGTCGACGGTACCCACGATGCGGCCGAAGGCGTCGCGGGTGACGTGCGACGTACCGCCCAGTGGCGCGGTGACGGACTCGGGCAGCCCGAGCGACCCCGGGTGGACGCGGTGGGTCGCACCCAGGGCGTTGGTCACGCCGAGCAGTCCACCGGAGGGATCATGGGCGTAGGTGGTGACGGCACCATCGGCGTCGACGGTCGCCGCCGGGCGGCCGTGCTCGTCGTACGCGTAGCCTCGCCTGCCACCGTTCGGCAACGTGATCCACAGGGGACGGCCGGAGGGGTCGTACTCACAGGTGGTGACCGTGCCGTCGGGACGGACTGCAGAGACGAGGTTGCCACGCTCGTCGTAGCTGTAACGGGACGTGTGGCCCAGCGGATTCGTGCGTGAGAGCAGCCGGTTGTACGCGTCCCACTCGGCGTGGGTGGTGTTGCCGAGCGGGTCGGTCTGGGCGACGACCTGCCGGCGCTCGTTGTACCGGTAGGTCGTGGTGTGGCCGAGCGAGTCGGTGTAGCGGGTCTCCCGACCTTCCAGGTCGTAGGCGACGGAGCAGGACAGGAATCCGTCGGCGCCTTCACCGCGTACGCAACGGTCCTGGTCGTCGTAGGTGAAGCGGTACCAGGTGCCGTTGCGGTCGGTCCAGGATGTGATGCGTCCCTGGAGGTCGTAGGTGTACCTGAGGGGAAGACCGCTGGAGTTGTAGACCTCCGTCAGGTGCCCCTCGATGCTGTAGCTGTAGCGCCGCAGCGTCGTGCCCTTCGGCCCCGTCTCCTCGTCGCGCAGCCGCAGGCCGACTATGCGGTCGCCCTCGGTGTCGATGTGCACATGACGGCCGCCGGAGTCGCGGACGGCGACGGGGGTGCCGGTGTCGTCTCGGTCGATGTCGATGCGCCGTCCGCCGCGGTCGGTCACGGCGGCCAGGGGAAGGGTGAATGCCTCGTACGCGGCGACGGGACCGGCGAGCGGGGCGAAGTGGCGGGTGCGTCCGGAGGCCGGGTCGGTGATGCGGAGGGGACTCTCGGGGGAGCCGTCCCAGTCCAGTGGCCAGCGCGGGCCCTCCGTCGGCATGACCGACGTACCGGGGGCGGGCACGGGATAGACGAGGATCATGCCGTCTTCAGCGGCGAAGACGACGCCTTCCCCGTCCAGCTCGAGGCGCTCGTCGAACGTCGAGGCCCAGGACGGGCCGAACCACGAGCCCCAGTTGTACGTCGAGAGATGTGTACGCCGCAGCACGAGCGGGAGGAGTCCGGGAAGCTCGGCGTCGGTCTCCTCCACGAGCATCTCGCCGGAGACCATGTCGACGGGGTCGCCGTTCTTGCAGCGCCCTTTGGCCGGCTTGCTCTTGCCGACCGCGTCGTCGACCCCCTTGCGCAGACTTCGTCCGAGGCCCTTGGCCATCGCCTTGAGCCCACCCTTGCCCAGGGCTTTCGCTCCAGTCGCGAGCTTGCCGAGCGTGGTGATGCCCTTGCCGCCGGGTATGCAGTCCAGGGCCGCGAATCCCACGTCCCACAGGGATGCTTGGCCTTTGCGATATTTGTTGAGTGTGTCGGCGAGGACGACGAGGGCGGCCACGACGACGATCGCGGCCAGGATCGGGCCGCCGATGATCATCGCGACGATCCCGACGACCGCGACGACGACCTTGCAGACCGTGACGATGGTGTCCCAGTTGTCGGAGAACCAGTCGCCGACGTCCTCCCACCACGACCGGTTCTGGATACCCGCGTCCGACGCCTCGTCGATCTTGTTCTTCGCGTCCCGGGCCGCGTCCTCACGCATCTTGCGCGCGTCCTCGGCCATCTTCTTCGCCGCGTCCAGCGCGCTCTGCGCCGAGTCCACCGCCGACTGCGCGTTCGTCTGCGCCGTCTTCGCGTGCTGGGCGTCACGGGTGGCGGCGCGGACCTTCGCCTCGTCCGGCTTGTCCCCGTCGGACTTGCTGCCTGTCGGATCGTCCTTGTACTTGTCCGCCTCCTTCGACGCCCGCGTCACCCACGAGTCCGCCGACGACAGCTTCGACTGCGCGGAGGTCAGGTCCTGACGGGCCTCGCGGGCTTTGACGAGGGCCCTGTCGGCCAGGGCCTGGGCGCGCTCCAGCTTCGGCCAGAAGTCCGTGAGCGCGTCGCCGCACATCCCGTACGACTTCTCGAGCTTCTTCAGGTTCTTCGGGACGCCGGAGAACTCCTCCTTGAAGACCGTCGCCGACTTGCCCGCCCACTCCGCGAGGGTGGTCTCCCCCGCCATGCCCTTGACCAGACGCAGTGCCTCGGACACGTCGTCCGCGAAGTCGTGCAACGTCTTCGCGAGCGTGCGCACGCGTTGCGGGTCGCCGGGGGTCGGGTCCTTGTCCAGGTCCAGGACATGCCAATCCGTCGGCCGGCTTCCCACGTTCTTCCCCCCGTCGCATGGTGGCACTCAAGGCACGTATGCCTCGGTAAAGTTACTTGATCTCCCGCTCGTAGACTCGGGGTGTGAGCCACAACCAAGAGACGCCCGGCGACAGCTGTTCCGATCGGCCTCGCCGGGAGGAGTTGCAGCATCTGGCTGAGCTCGAACCGGAAGCAAGGTACGAGGCGGCCTTGCGGATCTGCGCGGTCGGCGACGGGTCCCAAGGAGCCTCTGCGACCCGGACCGTCGGGCGGATCGCCGAGACACTCGCCGACACGCGTTCGCGGCACTGTGTGACGTTCGCGGCGGACCTTGTGAGTCGACTGCTGCATGGCGGGGCCATGTCCCCCGGCGAAGGTGATCGATTGCCGCGTTCCGTGGCCGCGAAGCTGGTCAGGGCTCAGCATCTGCGCGACATCGAGCCCTTGTTCGTCGAGTTGCCGGACGGCCTGTCGGATCCGGCAGTTGAGCTACGGGCCTGTCTTCTCGGGGAGCTGGCGCTGATCGGCTCGGGGGATGGTCGTCGTTCCCTGGAGGCGTATGCCGAAAGACTGGGTGAGCTGGGGCACCCACTGGCTCGGCTGCCCAGGACGCGACTGGACATCGAGCACCGATTCGCTGTTCGCGTCCGAGGGCTCGGGTCGGTCAAGACCACGAAGCAGCTCCGGTCACGTTTCCCCGAGGCTCCTTCGACTGACCGCGGTGCGGCCGTCGGCCATGGTGTCAGCGATGCTCGAGACGACGGTCGGGCGAACGCGGCCGCCCGACCCTTCCGTGCCGGCGGATGGGCCCGTGAGCCCGAGGCGCGGTTCTTCACGCTGCCGAACCCGCTCAGCCTCGACGACTTCGGCATCTCCTTCATCAAGGAACTGCCCTTGCGCTGCCTGGCGGGTGAGGGAGGCCGCCGGGGGAGTGCACTCGCCTGCGTGACGACACCCGACGACGTCCTCAACGAGCTCTTCACCGCTTCCTACGTCGGCGGAGTCAATGGCCAGGGGCAGGGCGGTGCGTACGCGCGGCTGTATGCCTGGGACAGTTTCTACGCGCTCATGGGGATGCCCACCGGTGTGCCCCTCTTGGAAGCGGTGCGGCGCGCGGCGGATCATCGCTGGTTGCGGTTCATGGCGTTCACGGACTGGTTCCACCACGACACCTCGGACCTGGCTTTCGCAGTGCTCGATCCCACCCGGACTCGGGTCGCGGTGCTGGCGGCGACCGACACCGATGTCCACCGCGACCGTCCCGCATAGCGGGAAGTCGCCCCTGACCCGGACCTGTTCAGGTCGGGAGGGATCCCGCATTGCTGTCCTCAGGGCCTTCAGATGTCCCGGAAGATATCGATCTGCGCCCCCACCGAGTTCAGCCGCTCCGCCAGATCCTCGTACCCCCGGTTGATCACGTACACGTTGCGCAGCACCGACGTGCCCTCCGCCGCCATCATCGCCAGCAGGACGACCACCGCGGGGCGCAGGGCCGGCGGGCACATCATCTCGGCGGCGCGCCAGCGGGTGGGGCCCTCGACCAGGACGCGGTGGGGGTCCAGGAGCTGGAGGCGGCCGCCGAGGCGGTTGAGGTCGGTCAGGTAGATCGCGCGGTTGTCGTAGACCCAGTCGTGGATGAGGGTCTGGCCCTGCGCGGAGGCGGCGATGGCCGCGAAGAAGGGGACGTTGTCGATGTTCAGGCCCGGGAAGGGCATGGGGTGGATCTTGTCGATCGGCGCCTCCAGCTTGGAGGGCCGGACGGTGAGGTCCACCAGGCGCGTGCGGCCGTTGTCCGCGAAGTACTCCGGCGTGCGGTCGTGGTCGAGGCCCATCTCCTCCAGGACCGCCAGCTCGATCTCCAGGAACTCGATCGGGACGCGGCGGACCGTCAGCTCCGACTCCGTCACCACGGCCGCGGCCAGCAGGCTCATCGCCTCGACCGGGTCCTCGGAGGGGCAGTAGTCCACGTCGGCGTCGATGACGGGCATGCCGTGCACGGTGAGGGTGGTGGTGCCGATGCCCTCGACGCGGACGCCCAGGGCCTCCAGGAAGAAGCAGAGATCCTGGACCATGTAGTTCGAGGAGGCGTTGCGGATGACGGTGACGCCGTCGTGGCGGGCGGCCGCGAGCAGCGCGTTCTCCGTCACCGTGTCGCCCCGCTCGGTCAGCACGATCGGGCGGTCCGGGCGCACCTGACGGTCCACCACCGCGTGGTAGTGGCCCTCGGTCGCCGCGACCTCCAGGCCGAACCGGCGCAGCGCGATCATGTGCGGCTCGATGGTCCGGGTGCCGAGGTCGCAGCCGCCGGCGTAGGGCAGCCGGAAGCGGTCCATCCGGTGCAGCAGCGGGCCGAGGAACATGATGATCGAGCGGGTGCGCACCGCCGCCTCGGCGTCGATGGCCTCCATGTCCAGCTCGCCCGGCGGCACGATCTCCAGGTCGGTGCCGTCGTTGACCCAACGGGTGCGCACGCCGATGGAGTTGAGCACCTCCAGGAGGCGGTAGACCTCCTCGATGCGGGCGACCCGGCGCAGCACCGTGCGGCCCTTGTTGAGCAGCGAGGCGCACAGCAGGGCCACGCACGCGTTCTTGCTGGTCTTGACGTCGATGGCGCCCGAGAGGCGACGGCCGCCGACCACGCGCAGGTGCATCGGACCCGCGTAGCCCAGGGAGACGATTTCGCTGTCCAGCGCTTCGCCGATACGGGCGATCATCTCAAGGCTGATGTTCTGGTTGCCGCGCTCGATGCGGTTGACGGCGCTCTGACTGGTGTTGAGCGCCTCCGCAAGCTGTGACTGGGTCCAGCCGCGGTGCTGCCGGGCGTCACGGATGAGCTTGCCGATGCGTACGAGGTAGTCGTCTGCCATGAGGTTGAGGCTATCTCAGATATGAGATGGCGCCTCTCGGGGGGTCCGTTCGGGTGACGCGACGTCAAGCACGCCTCAGCGGCGCTTGCTCGTGGTGGTGCGGCGCCATCCGAAAGGTCCGGGCAAATCCATCGATGTCGTACGACGTCCGGTGCTGCTGCGGGTGTGGCGCGGGCCGTTCTTGCCGCCGGTGGTGATGGACCACGAACGCTTGTTGATGTTCAGGCGCACTCCGGGAAGGATTCGGAAACTCTTGCGGAATGTGAGCGGCATCGTGCCTCCGTCCGAGTAGTGCCGGGGCTGTCCGGCAGGCATCGGATACCCCCGTTCGGCGTAGTGATGGCCGCCCGGGTCACCCGGGTAGGTGAAGGGTGGGGCGCACGCCACACAGTGCCCGGGCATGACCGGGCCGCCCCCATGTACTAGAGTTATCTCGACATCGAGATATCTGCTGAGGCGCACCGCAGCCGCAGCCGCCGTCGGGTCCAGCGGTAAGGCTTACCTAACTTAGCCCTACCTTAGCGGAAAGGCCAGGGCGGGGTGGCGGCAGGATGCGGTGGTACGCGCACATGAATGAAGGAGACTGTCGTGTCGGCGAACAGCTTCGACGCCCGCAGCACGCTGCAGGTGGGCGACGAGTCGTACGAGATCTTCCGGCTGGACAAGGTCGAGGGCTCCGCGCGCCTTCCCTACAGCCTGAAGGTGCTGCTGGAGAACCTGCTCCGCACCGAGGACGGCGCGAACATCACCGCCGACCACATCCGTGCCCTCGGCGGCTGGGACTCGCAGGCGCAGCCGTCGCAGGAGATCCAGTTCACGCCGGCCCGCGTGATCATGCAGGACTTCACCGGCGTGCCCTGTGTCGTGGACCTCGCCACCATGCGCGAGGCCGTCAAGGAGCTGGGCGGTGACGCGGCGAAGATCAACCCGCTGGCCCCGGCCGAGCTGGTCATCGACCACTCCGTGATCGCCGACAAGTTCGGCACCAACGACGCCTTCAAGCAGAACGTCGACCTGGAATACGGCCGCAACAAGGAGCGCTACCAGTTTCTGCGCTGGGGCCAGACCGCCTTCGACGAGTTCAAGGTCGTCCCGCCCGGCACCGGCATCGTCCACCAGGTGAACATCGAGCACCTGGCCCGCGTCGTCATGACCCGCGACGGCAAGGCGTACCCCGACACCCTGGTCGGCACCGACTCGCACACCACCATGGTCAACGGCCTCGGTGTCCTCGGCTGGGGCGTCGGCGGCATCGAGGCCGAGGCCGCGATGCTCGGCCAGCCGGTCTCCATGCTGATCCCGCGCGTCGTCGGCTTCAAGCTCACCGGTGAGCTGCAGCCGGGCACCACCGCCACGGACCTCGTGCTGACCATCACCGAGATGCTCCGCAAGCACGGCGTCGTCGGCAAGTTCGTCGAGTTCTACGGCGAGGGTGTGGCGGCCACGAGCCTCGCCAACCGCGCCACCATCGGCAACATGTCGCCGGAGTTCGGCTCCACCGCCGCGATCTTCCCGATCGACGACGAGACCCTGAACTACCTGCGCCTGACCGGCCGCAGCGACCAGCAGGTCGCCCTGGTCGAGGCGTACGCCAAGCAGCAGGGCCTCTGGCTGGACCCGAAGGCCGAGCCCGACTTCTCCGAGAAGCTGGAGCTGGACCTCGCCACCGTCGTCCCCTCCATCGCCGGCCCGAAGCGCCCGCAGGACCGCATCGTGCTCGCGAACGCCGCCGAGCAGTTCAAGCAGGACGTCCGCAACTACGTGGACAGCGTGGACGAGGCGGGCCAGGAGTCCTTCCCGGCCTCCGACGCCCCGGCCGTCGCCAACGGCGTCCCGTCCAACCCGGTCCCCGTCACCGCCCCCGACGGCACCACCTACGAGCTGGACCACGGTGCGGTGACGGTCGCGGCCATCACCTCCTGCACCAACACCTCCAACCCGTACGTCATGGTCGCCGCCGCCCTGGTGGCCAAGAAGGCGGTCGAGAAGGGCCTGACCCGCAAGCCGTGGGTCAAGACCACTCTCGCCCCGGGCTCCAAGGTCGTCACCGACTACTTCGAGAAGTCGGGCCTCACCCCGTACCTCGACAAGGTCGGCTTCAACCTCGTCGGCTACGGCTGCACCACCTGCATCGGCAACTCCGGCCCGCTGCCGGACGAGGTCTCCAAGGCCGTCAACGACCACGACCTCGCCGTCACCTCGGTGCTCTCCGGCAACCGCAACTTCGAGGGCCGGATCAACCCCGACGTCAAGATGAACTACCTGGCGTCCCCGCCGCTGGTCGTCGCCTACGCCCTCGCCGGCTCCATGAAGGTCGACATCACCAGGGACGCCCTCGGCGCCGACCAGGACGGCAACCCGGTCTTCCTCAAGGACATCTGGCCCTCCGAGGCCGAGGTCAACGACGTCGTCGCCAACGCCATCGGCGAGGACATGTTCTCCAAGTCCTACAGCGACGTCTTCGCGGGCGACGCCCAGTGGCAGGCGCTGCCGATCCCGACCGGCGACACCTTCGAGTGGGACACCGAGTCCACCTACGTCCGCAAGCCCCCGTACTTCGAGGGCATGGGCATGGAGCCGGCCCCGGTCGAGGACATCTCCGGCGCCCGCGTGCTGGCCAAGCTGGGCGACTCGGTCACCACCGACCACATCTCCCCGGCCGGTGCCATCAAGGCCGACACCCCCGCCGGCAAGTACCTGACGGAGCACGGCGTCGAGCGCCGCGACTTCAACAGCTACGGCTCGCGCCGCGGCAACCACGAGATCATGATCCGCGGCACCTTCGCCAACATCCGCCTGCGCAACCAGATCGCGCCGGGCACCGAGGGCGGCTACACCCGCGACTTCACCCAGGCTGACGGGCCGGTGTCGTTCATCTACGACGCCTCCCGCAACTACATCGAGCAGAACATCCCGCTCGTCGTCCTGGCCGGCAAGGAGTACGGCTCCGGCTCGTCCCGCGACTGGGCCGCCAAGGGCACCGCGCTCCTCGGCGTCAAGGCCGTCATCGCCGAGTCCTACGAGCGCATCCACCGCTCGAACCTCATCGGCATGGGCGTCCTGCCGCTCCAGTTCCCGGAGGGCCGCAACGCCGAGTCCCTCGGCCTGACCGGCGAGGAGTCCTTCTCCGTCTCCGGCGTCACCGAGCTGAACGACGGCACCACCCCGCGCACGGTGAAGGTCACCACCGACACCGGCGTCGAGTTCGACGCGGTCGTCCGCATCGACACCCCGGGTGAGGCGGACTACTACCGCAACGGCGGCATCCTGCAGTACGTGCTGCGCAGCCTGATCCGCAAGTAGGCGGCGGCGCACAAGGCCCGAGGGCCGCACCCCCGTCACCGGGAGTGCGGCCCTCGCTTCTGCTCGCCTCAGAACATCAGGCGGTACGTGTTCCAGCCGCCGCTGCCGATCTTCACCGGCGAGCTGAACGGCGCGGAGCCGTTGCCCGTGCCCTTGTACAGGTACAGGGCCCCGCTCTTGTTGCGGGCCACGAGGTCCGTGATGCCGTCGATGTCGATGTCGCCGACGGACACGATGTTGTTGTACGTGTTCCAGCCGCCCCCGATGCGGGTGCGGGAGGAGAAGGGCGCCTTGTAGTTGCCGGTGCCCTTGTACAGCCACAGGACGCCCGACTTGTCCTTGGCGACGATGTCGTCCTTGCCGTCGCCGGTCAGGTCGCCCTTGCCGGTGATGTGGGTGTATGCGTTCCACCCACCGCCGACGCGGTAGCGCTTGGTGAGCGTGCCGTCGCCGTAGCCGAGGTACAGCCACAGGACACCGGAGTCGTCGCGGCCGAGCAGGTCGTCGGCGGCGGCGCCACCGACGTTCGCCGGCGAGAAGAGCTGGTTGTAGATCTTCCAGCCGTTGCCGACGAAGATGTGCTCCTCGTCGACGCCCCAGTCTCCGTAGTAGAGCTGGCCACCGGCCGTGACCTGCCAGAGACCGTCCGACTCGCCGTCAGAGTTGTGGTCCACCTGGGCAACGGCGCGAGTGCTGTCCCACTGCTCGCCGGAGTGGAAGCGGTCGTCCAGTCCACCCTCCCCGTTGGGCAGGTAACCCCACAGGTCACCGTTCCCGTCCACACCGAACAGCGGGTTGATCTGCGCGTCGCCCGGCAGGGCGGTCGAGCCGAACTTCGAGTTCTCCGACGGCTTCACGTCGGTCTGCGGCCGGGTCGCGGTGGGTACCGGCTCGTCCGCGGCGACGGCACTGCTCGCCCCCGTCGCCACCAGGGCGGCGGTGAGCGCGGCAGCCGTGGCACGCGCCAGGGTGCGACGCGTGTTCAGGCCGGAGCTTTTGGCCACGTGGGTCCTCCATCTGGTCATGCGGAAGGGACCACGGACGGTCGGTCCGCAAGATCCCTGGATACTCCGTGATCCTTACACATGACGTTCACACGTCAATCAGATTTACCGCAGGGGACGAGAGCGGTACAGAACAGGTATGGAAGAGCAACGTGGGGCGTACAACCTTTTGCGGGGTACGCCGGTCACCCGGCGTACCCCGCGACTTCATGCCACGCTCACCTCCGGGTTCAGGACAGCAGCTCCACCTCCGCCAGCGTGTGCTCGCCGTCCAGGACCAGCCGGTACTTCGCGTACGTGCCCGGTGACTTCACCGAGAAGGCCCGGGTCTGCCTGTCCCAGGCGAAGGACTCCCCGGAGCGCTGGTCCAGCGTCCGCCAGGTCGTGCCGTCGGCCGAGCCCTGGAGCTTCCAGCCGGCCGGTGCCTTGGTGTGGTCCTTCGGTGAAGTCAGCGTGTACTGGGCCGCCTTCACGCCCTTGCCGGAGACCGGCAGGTCCACCGACGTCACGCTCGCGTCCGTCGCCGAGGTGTTGTCGAACAGGGCGCCCTCGCCCGTGACGGCGTCCGCGCGCGGGGTCGGCACCTCGTCGTCCTGGGTGACCGACGGCGGGGCCGCGTTCTTGCCGGTGCCCCACGAGGACGGCTTCGCGCCCATGTCGAACTCCAGGACGCCGCCCTTCGCGATCAGCGAGTGGGGGAGCGAAGTGGACGTCCAGCGCTTGCCGTTGACCTTCAGCCCCTGCACGTAGACGTTCTTCGTGCTGTTCTTCGGGGCCTTGACGACCAGCTTGCGGCCGTTCTCCAGGTGGACCGTCGCCTTGGTGAACTGCGGGGAGCCGATGGCGTACTCGCCGCTGCCCATGACCAGCGGGTAGAAGCCGAGCGAGGAGAAGAGGAACCAGGCCGACTGCTCGCCGTTGTCCTCGTCACCGTGGTAGCCCTGGCCGATGTCGCTGCCGGTGTACAGACGCTGGAGCACCTCGCGGACGTTCTTCTGCGTCTTGTACGGCTGCCCGGCCGCGTCGTACATGTACAGGGCGTGGTGGGCGACCTGGTTGGAGTGCCCGTACATGCCCATCCGGACGTCCCGCGCCTCGGTCATCTCGTGGATGACACCGCCGTAGGAGCCCTTGAACTCCGGGGAGGCCGTCTCGGGGGTGGCCAGGTACTCGTCGAGCTTGTCGCCGAGGCCGCTCCGGCCGCCGTAGAGGTTGGCGAGGCCGCGGCTGTCCTGCGGGGCGGTGAAGGCGTAGCCCCAGCCGTTGGTCTCCGTGTAGTCGTAGCCCCACACGCGCGGGTCGTACTTCCCGGAGTCCACCCGCCAGTCGCCCTTGGCGTCCTTGCCCTGGAAGAAGCCGGCCTTCGAGTCGAAGAGGTTGACGTAGTCCTGGGCGCGGTTGAGGAAGTACGCCGACTCCTCCTTGTACCGCTTCTCGCCGGTCTCCTTGTAGAGCTTCTCGCCCATCTTCGCGATGCCGTAGTCGTTGAGGTAGCCCTCCAGCGCCCACGACAGGCCCTCGTGCGTCTCCGTGGAGGTGTAGCCGAGGAAGGGAGAGGTCTCCATGCCCTTGCGGCCCACGCCCGAGGACGGGGGCACCACGGTGGCGTTCTTCACGGCCGCGTCGTAGGCCGCCTTCGCGTCGAAGTCGACCCCCTTGACGTAGGCGTCCGCGAAGGCCACGTCGGAGGAGGTGCCGGTCATCAGGTCCGCGTAGCCGGGGGAGGACCAGCGGGAGGTCCAGCCGCCGTCCTTGTAGTGCTGCACGAAGCCGTCGACCAGCTCACCGGCCTTGGACGGGGTGAGGAAGGAGTACGCGGGCCAGGTGGTCCGGTACGTGTCCCAGAAGCCGTTGTTGACGTAGACCTTGCCGTCGACGATCTTGGCGCCGGTCTCCGTCGGGGTGTCCTCCTTGACCGCCTTCGAGAAGGGGGAGGCGTACTTGTACGTGCCGTCGACCTTCTCGTGGCCGGCGTTCGGGTACAGGTACAGCCGGTAGAGGCTGGAGTACAGCGTGGTCAGCTGGTCCTGCGTGGCGCCCTCGACCTCGACCTTGCCAAGGACCTTGTCCCACTGCCTCTGGGCGTCGCGCTTGACCTTGTCGAAGGAGGCGCGCGCGGGGATCTCCTGGCGCAGGTTGTCCTTCGCCTGCTCGACGCTGATCAGCGAGGTGGCGATGCGCAGCGTCACGGTGCGGTCCCTGCCCGCGTCGAAGCGCAGGTGGCCCTTGACGCCGCTGGAGTCGCCGCCGGTGACCCTGCTGTCGAACTCGCCGTGGACGAAGAGGCGGGTGGCACCGGTGGACAGCCCGGACTTGACGTCCGAGTAGCCGGAGAAGGTGCCGTTCTCCTTGTCCAGGGTGAGGCCGGCCTGGTCGGTGACGTTGTCGAAGATCACGCTCGCGTCGTCACCGGGGTAGGTGAAGCGCATCATCGCCGCGTGGTCGGTCGGCGTCACCTCGGCCTTGAGGCCGTTCTCGAACCGCACGCCGTAGTAGTACGGCCGGGCGGTCTCGTTCTCGTGGCGGAAGGCCAGCTCGCGGGCGTCGCGGCCGGTGTCCGGGGTGCCGGACGCGGCCGAGGGCATCACCTGGAAGGTCTGCCGGTCGCCCATCCAGGGGCTCGGCTCGTGGCTCGCGCTGAACGCCTGGAGGGTGGGCAGGTTGTCCGCGTTGTTGCCGCGCGCGTACTCGTAGAGCCAGCTGAGCGATCCGGCGTTGGTCACCGGCGTCCAGAAGTTGAAGCCGTGCGGTACCGCGGTCGCCGGGAAGTTGTTGCCGCGCGAGAAGCTGCCGCTGGAGTTGGTGCCGCGGGTGGTGAGCGCGTGGTCGGAGAGGTGGGCCTTCGGACGCTCGTACGCGGCCCGCTCGATCTTCACGTCGTCCAGCCAGCCGCGGAACTTCGCCGGGCCCTTGGGGGAGTCGTAGGCCACCAGGATCCGGTCGACGGTCTTGCCGGCCGCGACCGAGCCGATGCCCGACTGGACGCTGTTCCACTGGTTGACGTAGAGGATCTTGGCGTCGCCCTGACCGCGCGGCGTCAGCGGGAACCCGTGCTGGTCGGTGGCCTTGAGGTCGCTCAGGTGGGTGCCGTCGGTGAAGGCGAGGTCGACGGAGACGTTCGTGGCGTCGTAGTCGAGGTCGCCGTCGGCCATGGAGGGGAAGATCTTGTACGACAGCTCGCTGCGGCGGTCGACCTTCACGTCGACGTCGAAGACCTTGTTGTACGAGTACGCCCGGCCGTCCGCGGTGTGCCGGCCCGCGTAGCGCAGGGCGTGCGTGCCGGTGAAGCCCGCGCCCGACTTCGCGGTCGGCGAGCCGGTCGGGCCGCGGTCGACGAGCGAGAGCATGTCCTCGGGCACCGGGGTGTCGCCGGCGCCGGTGGACAGCTGGAAGTCGGCGAGCTGGAGGGCGTCGCCCGCGCCGTTGTTCTTGGTGATCTCCAGCCGGAAGTGCTGGTACTCGACGGCCTCGGCGAGGTCGTACGTCTTCGTCTGGAAGCGCTCGCCGAAGGATTCCCCGGAGCGGGAGTCCAGCGTCTGCCAGGTCTCGCCGTCCGCCGAGCCCTTCAGCGTCCAGTCCACCGGGTCGCGTTCGTCGTGGTCGTTGGCCGAGGTGAGGGCGTACTTGGCGATCTTCGTCGACTCGTCCAGGTCGAACTCGACCCAGCCGGTCTGCTCGAAGGTGAGCCACTTGGTGCCCGGCTCGCCGTCGACCAGGTTCTCCTTGACCTCGCCGCCGTTCGTGTTCTCGGCACTGGCCCGCACGCCGGTCACGTGGTCGGTGACGTTGCCCGGTATGCCGGTCGTGTAGCCGCCGTCCACGCCCGAGGAGCGCTTGCCGCCGTCCGCCCCGGTGTCCACGGTGTTGAGCCAGTCCGGAGCCGGGTCGTCCGCCTCGAACGAGGACGCGAACTCCCGGTCGGCTCCGGCCGGAGCCTGCGGCAGTGCGACCGCCGCCCCCTGTGAACCCACCGCCAAAGCGAAGGCGGTCGTCAGTACGACCGCCGGACCCCATCTGTGCCGAACTCTGTATTCCATGTCCTGGCCACCCTCCCTGCGCGTGGGACAACGTTGTCAAATCTGCTGCGCAAGGACCAGTAGGGGTCAAGTGGCATGTGATGTCAAGGGTGTTGGATGTGGCGTTCGGGGCTTATGCCAGGGATTCTTACGGCATGGCGTGCACGGGCCACTCATATTTCCGGGAGGTCTCAACTCGGAAAAGACGTACCGCCAACCTTGCTTTCGATCTTGATCCGCTGGCGGGAAGTGGACTATACCTGTCGCCCACCGGGGGATACGGGGGGAGCCGCGAAGAGGAACCGCCCAAGCGCCCGAGCAGCACTTTTCAGCAGAGCAGTACCAGCGTTTCCCGCACGACCCAGCGTGACCCGATCGCGGTGCCGGGGAGGATCCGGTTCACCGCCTGAGTCCTGTAGAAGGCGAGGACTTGAGCATGGGATCCACTTCCGCCGAGAACAACGGTACGGGCGTCGGCCGCCGCGATCTGATCAAGCGGTCCGCAGCGCTCGGCCTGATCTCCGTACCGACCATGAGCTTCCTCTCCGCCTGCGCGAGCGGCGGCGGGGACGACCAGGAGAAGGCCGAGGCGGGCGAGAAGTCCGCGAAGAACCCTCTCGCGGTCAACGACAGCGCCCAGATGGAATTCGTCCTCTTCGACGGCGGCTTCGGAAAGGAGTACGCCGAGGACGCCGTGAAGCTGTACGAGAAGGCCTTCCCGAAGGCCACGGTGAAGTTCTCCGCCACCCAGAAGATCCAGTCAACCCTCCAGCCGCGCTTCAACGGCGGCAACCCGCCGGACCTCGTCGACAACTCCGGCGCCGAGCAGATGGACATGGGCGTCCTGGTCGGCAAGAAGCAGCTCGCCGACCTCACCCCGCTCCTCGACGCCCCGTCCTACGACGACCCCGACAAGAAGGTCCGCGACACGCTGCGCCCCGGCATCGTGGAGATGGGCCAGTTCGACGGCGACCCGGTCTGGATCCTGTACTACGCGTACACGGTCTACGGGAACTGGTACTCGCAGAAGGCGCTCGACTCGCTGGACGCGGAGTACCCGAAGACCTGGGACGAGATGCTCGCGGTCTGCGAGAAGGCCAAGAAGAAGGGCATGGCGGGCTGGACGTACGCGGGCAAGTACCCGTACTACATCCCCTTCTCGATGTCCCCGATGATCGCCAAGGTCGGCGGTGTCGAGGTGCTGGACGCCATCGACAACCTGGAGCCGAACGCCTGGAAGCACCCGGCGGTCAAGACGGTCTTCGAGGCCTGGTACGAGCTGTACAAGAAGGGCTACATCCTCAAGGGCACCCCCGGCCTGGACCACATCCAGTCGCAGACGGCCTGGGCCCAGGGCAAGGCCCTGTTCATCCCCAACGGCTCCTGGGTGGAGAACGAGTCGGCCAAGGTCATCCCCGCCGACTTCGACCTCGCGGTGTCCGCCCCGCCCGGCATCGACGACAGCGACAAGATGCCCTTCGGCACGATGTGGGCCTCCGGCGGTGAGCCCTTCATCGTCCCGGCCAAGGCGGCCAACGGCGCCGGCGGCATGGAGCAGCTGCGCATCATGCTCAGCGAGGCCTCCTCGAAGAACTTCACCAGCAAGGTGAAGTCGCTCAGCGCCTACAACGGCGGCACCGACGGCATCGAGCTGACCCCGGGCCTCAAGTCCGGCGTCGCCGCCCTGGAGCTGGCCGGCGAGAACGTGGTGAACCCGCGCATGCAGGACTGGTACGTGCAGCTCCAGAAGGAGAAGATCGGCGTGTCCTGCCTGGGCGAGATGATGGCGGGCCGGATGACTCCGGCCGAGACCATCAAGAAGATCCAGGGCTTCGCCGACGACGCCGCCAAGGACTCGTCGATCAAGCACTACAAGCACCAGTGAGGAAGCGTCACCAGGGCCTGTCCGGCGCCGGCGCGCCGGACGGGCCCTGGCGGCGCCAGCCGCGCTCAGATCGGGGTCGGTAGCAATGCAGCACGGCAAGTACCGGTTCATCGTGGGGTTCCTCGCGGTCCCCCTGGGGCTGTACGCGCTTTTCGTCGTCTGGCCGTTCATCCAGTCCATCTACTACTCGTTCACGGACTGGACCGGGCTGAGTCCCGAGTTCAAGATGGTCGGCTTCGACAACTACTCACGGATGCTCGACGACGACATCTTCTGGAAGTCGTTGTGGCACAGCGTGTTGTTCGCCCTGCTGGTGCCGCTGGTGACGCTCGGCCTGGCGCTCTTCTTCTCCTTCATGATCAACGTGGGCGGGCGGAAGCGGAAGGGCGGCCCGGTGATCACCGGCGTCCGCGGCTCCGGCTTCTACAAGATCGTCTACTTCTTCCCGCAGGTGCTGTCCATCGCGATCGTCGCCCTGCTGTTCCAGTTCGCGTACAACCCGGACAGCGGCGCGGTCAACTCCCTGCTGCGCGGGATCGGCCTGGACTCCGTGCAGCCGCTGTGGCTCGGTGACCCGAACCTCGCGCTGTGGTGCGTGATGGCGGTGCTCGTCTGGTCCACCGTCGGCTTCTTCGTGGTCCTCTTCTCGGCGGGCATGGCCTCCATCCCGGCGGAGCTGTACGAGGCCGCGCTGCTGGACGGGGCGAACCGCTTCACGACCTTCTTCAAGGTCACCCTGCCGCTGCTGTGGGACACCGTGCAGTCCGGCTGGGTCTACATGGGCATCCTCGCCCTCGGCGCCGAGTCCTTCGCGGTCGTGCAGATCATGACGACCGGGCCCGGCGGACCCGACTACTCGACCACCGTGACGGTCCTGTACGTGTACCAGAAGGCGTTCCGGGACGGTCAGGCCGCCTACGCCACCACCATCGGCGTCGCCCTGCTCCTCGTCACGCTGGCCTTCGCGGCGCTCGTGATGAAGCTGGGCCGGCGCGAGCGGCTGGAGTACTGAGCAATGAAGACGACCGAGACCCCCGCCCCCGTGCCGGCCGAGTCCGGCGCGCCCGTCCTGAAGACCGAGGCCGCGCCCGGCGGACTCCGCAAGGGGAAGAAGGAGGGCACCGCCCTCAACGTCTTCTCCCACGGCGTCCTCGTCATCTGGGCGATCATGGTCGGCATGCCGCTGGTGTGGGCGGTGATGACGTCCTTCAAGGACGACGCCTCCATCTTCGGCTCGCCCTGGGCACTGCCCGACAAGCTGAACTTCGACAACTGGTCGCGGGCCTGGTCCCAGGCGCACATGAGCGACTACTTCCTCAACACCGTCCTGGTGGTGGGCGGTTCGCTCGTCGGCACCCTGGTGCTGGGTTCCATGGCGGCCTACGTGCTGGCCCGGTTCGACTTCCCGGGCAACCGGTTCATCTATTACTTGTTCATCGGCGGCATGAGCTTCCCGATCATGCTCGCGCTGGTCCCGCTGTTCTACGTCGTGGACAACATGGGGCTGCTGAACACCATCCACGGGCTGATCCTGGTCTACATCGCCTACTCACTGCCCTTCACGGTGTTCTTCCTGACCGCGTTCTTCCGGACCCTGCCCAGCTCGGTGGCGGAGGCCGCGTTCGTGGACGGGGCCTCGCACGCCCGGACGTTCTTCCAGGTCATGCTGCCGATGGCCAAGCCCGGCCTGATCAGTGTGGGGATCTTCAACTTCCTGGGGCAGTGGAACCAGTACATGCTGCCGACCGTGCTGAACACGGACCCGGACAAGCACGTCCTCACCCAGGGCCTGGTGCAGCTGGCGGTCAGCCAGGGGTACAAGGGCGACTGGTCGGGCCTGTTCGCGGGCCTGGTGATGGCCATGCTGCCGGTGCTGGCGGCCTACATCATCTTCCAGCGCCAGGTGGTCCAGGGCCTCACCGCGGGCGCCCTGAAGTAGCGCACCGGCGCCCGCCGGCGTGCTCGCGCGTGCCGCCCCCGGCCTCCGGGGGCGGCACGCGCGTGTGTGCGGCCACGCACCCGTGGGAGGCCCTGATGCGGTTCAACCTCTTGACGGGAGGCGACCCGAACGGCTCAGCTTAGAGTTCACTAGTTGGACATGGACGGGGCCTCATCGAAGCGGCCCCGCGCGCAGGAGGTCGTCGTGGAGACTCCGGGGTCGCAGTCGTCGCTGCACCGAGCCAACCTGGAACGGGTCGTACGAGCGGTACGGCTCGCCGGTTCGCTCACGCAGGCGGAGATCGCGAGGACGACGGGCCTGTCCGCGGCGACCGTCTCGAACATCGTCCGGGAGCTGAGGGAGGGCGGGACCGTCGAGGTCACGCCCACGTCGGCGGGCGGCAGACGGGCCCGCAGCGTCTCGCTGAGCGGGGACGCCGGCATCGTCATCGGCGTGGACTTCGGCCACACCCACCTGCGCGTCGCGATCGGGAACCTGGCCCACCAGGTCCTCGCCGAGGAGGCCGAGCCGCTGGACGTGGACGCCTCCTCGGACCAGGGCTTCGACCGGGCGGAACAGCTGGTCAGCCGGTTGGTCGCGGCCACCGGCGTCGACCGCTCCAAGATCGCCGGAGTGGGTCTCGGCGTGCCCGGCCCGATCGACGTGGAGTCCGGGACGCTGGGCTCGACCGCCATCCTGCCCGGCTGGGGCGGCACCCGGCCCGCCGAGGAGCTGCGGGGGCGGCTGGGCGTGCCGGTGCACGTGGACAACGACGCCAACCTCGGCGCCCTGGGGGAGCTGGTCTGGGGAAGCGGCCGGGGCGTGCGGGACCTGGCGTACATCAAGGTCGCCAGCGGTGTCGGCGCGGGCCTGGTGATCAACGGGAAGATCTACCGTGGACCGGGCGGCACAGCGGGAGAAATCGGGCATATTACCCTCGATGAGGCCGGCCCCGTCTGCCGTTGCGGAAACCGGGGTTGCCTGGAGACCTTCGCGGCAGCACGCTATGTGCTTCCGCTCCTCCAGCCCAGCCACGGCACCGATCTGACGATGGAGGGCGTCGTACGGCTGGCGCGGGACGGTGACCCGGGCTGCCGTCGGGTGATCGCCGACGTCGGCCGCCACATCGGCAGTGGAGTCGCCAACCTCTGCAACCTGCTCAATCCGAGCCGGGTCGTCCTCGGCGGCGATCTCGCCGAGGCCGGCGAGCTGGTGCTCGGCCCGATAAGAGAGTCCGTCGGGCGGTACGCCATCCCCAGCGCGGCGCGTCAACTCTCGGTGCTTCCCGGGGCACTTGGGGGCCGTGCGGAGGTGCTCGGGGCGCTCGCCCTCGCCCTCAGTGAAATGGGTGATTCGACCCTTTTGGACGGAAGTGCGAACGGCGCTCTGCCGGCGGCCACGCCTGCCTTCACTTAGAGCACGGATGGCACCGTTGTCATCTCGTTAAGGATTTACTTCTTGACGTCGTACGCGCGGCCGAGTTGACTTCCAGCCACCTCGGCCGCAACGACGCGGCCTCGTCAGGGAGGTTTGTGAAGTGAACACGCGTATGCGTCGTGCCGCCTTTGCCGTCGCCGCCGGCGCCATGGTCGTCTCGCTTGCTGCCTGTGGCAGCGCCGCGGAGTCCGACAACAACGACTCGTCCGACTCGGCCGCGAAGAAGGGCGACGACATCAAGGTCGGTCTCCTGCTTCCGGAGAACCAGACCGCTCGCTACGAGAAGTTCGACAAGCCCATGATCGAGAAGAAGGTCAAGGAGCTGACGAACAACAAGGGCGAGGTCGTCTACGCCAACGCCAAGCAGGACGCCAGCCTGCAGAACCAGCAGGTCGACACGATGGTGACCAACAAGGTCGACGTGCTGATCCTGGACGCGGTGGACTACAAGGCCATCGCCGGCTCGGTGAAGAAGGCCAAGGACGCCGGCATCAAGGTCGTCGCCTTCGACCGCCTCGCCGAGGGCCCGATCGACGCCTACACCTCGTTCGACAACGTCACCGTCGGCAAGACGCAGGGCGAGGCCCTGCTGAAGGCGCTGGGCGACAAGGCCGAGGGCAGCCAGATCGTCATGATGAACGGCTCCTCCACCGACCCGAACGCCGCCCAGTTCAAGGAGGGCGCCCACTCCGCCCTCGACGGCAAGGTGAAGGTCGGCCGCGAGTACGACACCAAGGAGTGGAAGCCGGAGAACGCCAACGCCAACATGGAGGGCGCCATCTCCGCCCTCGGCAAGGACAAGATCGCCGGCGTCTACTCGGCCAACGACGGCATGGCGGGCGGCATCATCACCGCCCTGAAGGCCGCCGGCATCGCCGACATCCCGGTCACCGGCCAGGACGCCGAACTCGCGGGCGTGCAGCGCATCGTCACCGGTGAGCAGTACATGAGCGTCTTCAAGTCCTACCCGAAGGAGGCCGAGGTCGCGGCCGAGATGGCCGTGAAGCTGGCCAAGGGCGAGTCGCTCGACTCGATCGCCAACGACAAGGTCGACAGCGAGTCCGCCAAGGGCGTCCCCGCGGTCATCGTCCCGGTCGTCTCGCTGACCAAGGACAACATCAAGGAGACCGTCATCAAGGACGGCTTCTACACGATCGACGAGATCTGCGCCGGCAAGTACAAGGCCGCCTGCGACAAGATCGGTCTGAAGTAAGCGGATCCCGCGTCCCGAGCTGACTGAGCCGCCCGGGACCGGCCGCCCCAGCTCCTCCGGCGCCCCGCACTCATCAGCCCCGCAAGCTACGCGGGGCGCCGGACGGAACCTCCCCCCCCCCCAACCTTTCTGCACAACCTCCCGCCGGGTCAGGCGGCGAAGGAGATGGTTCACGTGTCCGCTACGCCCGTGCTGGCGTTGCGCGGGGTCTCCAAGCGATTCGGTGCCGTCCAGGCGCTCACCGACGTAGAGCTTGAGGTCCACGCCGGTGAGGTGGTCGCCCTGGTGGGCGACAACGGCGCCGGAAAGTCCACGCTGGTCAAGACGATCGCCGGCGTGCACCCCATCGATGAGGGCGCCATCGAGTGGGACGGCAGGTCCGTCTCGATCAACAGGCCGCACGACGCCCAGAACCTCGGCATCGCGACCGTCTACCAGGACCTCGCGCTGTGCGACAACATCGACGTCGTCGGCAACCTCTACCTGGGCCGGGAGCTGCGCAAGCGCGGCGTCCTGGACGAGGTGGAGATGGAGCGCCGCTCCCGCGAGCTGCTGGACACGCTGTCCATCCGCATCCCCAGCGTGCGCATCCCGATCGCCTCGCTCTCCGGCGGTCAGCGCCAGGTCGTGGCGATCGCCCGCTCCATGCTCGGCGAGCCGAAGCTGGTCATCCTGGACGAGCCCACCGCCGCCCTCGGCGTCGAGCAGACCGCCCAGGTCCTCGACCTGGTCGAGCGGCTGCGCGAGCGCGGCCACGCGGTCATCCTCATCAGCCACAACATGGCCGACGTCAAGGCGGTCGCCGACAAGGTCGCCGTCCTGCGCCTCGGGCGCAACAACGGCATCTTCGAGGTCAAGTCGACCTCCCAGGAAGAGATCATCTCCGCCATCACGGGCGCCACGGAGAACGCCGTGACCCGTCGTGCGGCGCGCACCAATGGGGAGATCAAGAAGTGAGTATCGACAAGACCTCCACGGCCACCGAGGAGAGCTCGGTGGAGAACACCGACGCGGCCCCCGAGGCGGTCGCCGCGGTCGACCCGCGGCTGCTGGTGCGCGAGCAGGGCTTCGCCGGCTACCTCGGCGAGTTCAAGCGGAAGATGAAGGCCGGCGACCTCGGGTCCATCCCGGTCGTCGTGGGCCTGCTGGTCATCTGGGCCATCTTCACCAGCCTGAACTCCAACTTCCTCACCGCCGGCAACTTCTCCGACATGTCGGTCGCCATGGTCGGCACCGGCATGATCGCCGTCGGTATCGTCTTCGTCCTGCTGCTCGGCGAGATCGACCTGTCGGTCGGCTCGGTCAGCGGTGTCGCGGGCGCCACCTTCGCGGTGCTCAGCGTCACGCACGGGATGAACGAGATACTCGCCCTGGTGCTGGCGATCCTCACCGGCACCGCGGCCGGCGCCATCCACGGCTTCTTCTTCGCCCGCATCGGCGTCCCCGCCTTCGCCGTCACGCTGGCCGGCCTGCTGTTCTGGCAGGGCTTCATGCTGCAGATCCTCGGCAGCAACGGCACGATCAACCTCGACTCCGAGGGTGTGGTCGTCAAGCTGACCAGCTACTACTTCAGCGACGTGGCCGCCGCCTACGGTCTGGCGATCGTCGTCACCGCGGGATACTTCCTCAGCGCGTTCCTCGACAACCGCCGCCGGGACGCGGCCGGGGTGCCGTCCCGGCCGCTGAACGAGATCATCGTGCGCACGGTGCTGCTCGCGGTGCTGGCCTTCGTCGTGGCGATCGTCTTCAACCAGTACAAGGGCCTGCCGCTGGCCGTGGTGATCTTCCTGGCCTTCCTGCTGCTCACGGACTTCGTCCTGCGCCGCACCGCCTACGGCCGGAAGATCTTCGCGCTCGGCGGCAGCGTCGAGGCGTCCCGCCGGGCCGGTATCAACGTCGAGCTGATCCGGATCTCGGTCTTCGCCATCGCCGGCACCTTCGCCGCGATCGGCGGCCTCTTCGTGGCCTCGAAGATCGCCTCCGCCAACCAGGGCGCGGGCACCGGCGAGTTCCTGATGAACGTCATCGCCGCGGCCGTCATCGGCGGCACGTCCCTCTTCGGCGGCCGCGGCCGCACCTGGAACGCGCTGCTCGGTGTCATGGTCATCGTCTCGATCCAGTACGGCCTCGCTCTGGAGGGCATCGCCTCGCCGGTCCAGTACATGATCACCGGTGGCGTGCTGCTGGCGACGGTCGTCATCGACGCGGTCACCCGCAAGACGCAGAAGACGGCAGGCCGCGCCTAGCCGTCACAGGCCCCTGCGCGGCCGTACCGGCCGACGACCGCCCGCCCTCCCGGCTGAGCCCCGGGAGGGCGGGCGGTCGTCGTGCCGTGGCGTTCGGGGGACGGTGTGCGTCGGGCGCCGTCGGCGGGGCAGTCGTAGAACGGTCCGCCGCTGGGTAAGGCCGAACGCGTGACGTACGACGCACCGCCCGGACACGTTCCGCCACGGCGGAACATTAGACTCGGGCAGGCCCGGCAACAGCTCTACTGCAAGGAGGCACGGGTGCCGCTGCTGACCCGCATCACGGGACCGCGCGATCTGGACCGGCTCAGCCTGGAAGAGCTGAGCGGCCTGGCAGAGGAGATCCGCACCTTCCTGGTCGACGCCGTGTCCAAGACCGGCGGCCATCTCGGCCCCAACCTCGGCGTGGTGGAACTCACCCTCGCCCTGCACCGGGTCTTCGACTCCCCGAAGGACAAGGTGCTCTGGGACACGGGCCACCAGTCCTACGTGCACAAGCTGCTCACCGGCCGCCAGGACTTCTCCAGGCTGAAGATGAAGGGCGGCCTGTCCGGCTACCCCGCGCAGGCCGAGTCCGAGCACGACGTCATCGAGAACAGCCACGCCTCCACGGTCCTCGGCTGGGCCGACGGCATCGCCAAGGCCAACCAGGTCCTCGACCGCGACGACCACGTGGTCGCCGTCATCGGCGACGGCGCGCTCACCGGCGGCATGGCCTGGGAGGCGCTGAACAACATCGCCGCCGCCAAGGACCGCCCCCTGGTCATCGTCGTCAACGACAACGAGCGCTCCTACGCGCCCACCATCGGCGGCCTCGCCAACCACCTGGCGACCCTGCGCACCACCGACGGCTACGAGCGCTTCCTGGCCCGCACCAAGGAGGTCCTGGAGCGCACCCCGGTCGTCGGCCGACCGCTCTACGACACCCTGCACGGCGCCAAGAAGGGTCTGAAGGACTTCATCGCCCCGCAGGGCATGTTCGAGGACCTCGGCCTGAAGTACGTCGGCCCGATCGACGGCCACGACCTGGAGGCCCTGGAGTCGGCGCTCACCCGCGCCAAGCGCTTCGGCGGTCCGGTCATCGTGCACTGCCTCACCGAGAAGGGCCGCGGCTACCAGCCCGCCCTCCAGGACGAGGCCGACCGCTTCCACGCCGTCGGCAAGATCCACCCCGACACCGGCCTGCCCATCGCCACCTCCGGCGCCGACTGGACCAGCGTCTTCGGTGAGGAGATGGTGAAGATCGGCGAGGAGCGCGAGGACGTGGTCGCCATCACGGCCGCCATGCTCCAGCCGGTCGGCCTCGACAAGTTCGCCAAGGCCTTCCCCGACCGCGTCTACGACGTCGGCATCGCCGAGCAGCACGGCGCGGTCTCCGCGGCCGGCCTCGCCCATGGCGGGGTGCACCCGGTCTTCGCCGTGTACGCCACCTTCCTCAACCGCGCCTTCGACCAGGTGCTGATGGACGTGGCCCTGCACAAGTGCGGCGTCACCTTCGTGCTGGACCGCGCCGGTGTCACCGGCACCGACGGCGCCTCCCACAACGGCATGTGGGACATGTCGATCCTTCAGGTCGTCCCCGGCCTGCGGCTGGCCGCCCCGCGCGACGCCGACCAGGTCCGCGCCCAGCTGCGCGAGGCCCTCGAGGTCGACGACGCGCCGACCGTGGTCCGCTTCTCCAAGGGCGCCGTCGGCCCCGCCGTACCCGCCGTCGGCCGCGTCGGCGGCATGGACGTGCTGCGCGCCCCCGGCACCGACACCCCGGACGTCCTGCTGGTCTCCGTCGGCGCGCTCGCGCCGATGTGCCTGGAGGTGGCGGACCTGCTGGACAAGCAGGGCATCTCCACCACCGTGGTCGACCCGCGCTGGGTCAAGCCCGTCGACGAGGCCATGGCCCCGCTCGCCGAGCGCCACCGCGTGGTGGTCACCGTCGAGGACAACTCCCGCGTCGGCGGTGTCGGCTCCGCCGTCGCCCAGGCGCTGCGCGACGCGGGCGTGGACGTGCCGCTGCGCGACTTCGGCATCCCGCCGCGCTTCCTCGACCACGCCTCCCGCGCCGAGGTCCTGGCCGAGATCGGGCTCACCGCGCCCGACATCGCCCGCCAGGTCACCGGCCTGGTCGCCAAGCTCGACGGCCGCTACGACCGCACGGCCGCCGACGCGGACGCCGTGCAGGCGGCCCGCGACTGACGGGACGCCGGCGCTGTTGCGCCGATGGGCCGGTCTCTCCACCCGTTGCGGTGGTGAAACCGGCCCATCCGCGTGAATCGGCTCACGCCGGGGCATACGCAGTACGCCCCCCTCTCGATCATGTCGGGGACGACAAGCGTCGGAGGTACGCGTGAGCAACAGCAGTCTTTTCAGGACCAAGAAGATCGAGCAGTCGATCCGGGACACGGAGGAACCGGAGCACGCGCTCAAGAAGTCCCTGTCCGCGCTGGATCTGACCGTCTTCGGCGTCGGTGTCATCATCGGCACCGGCATCTTCGTACTCACCGGCACGGTCGCCAAGAACAACGCCGGGCCCTCCGTGGCCCTGGCCTTCGTGGTCGCCGGTGTGGTGTGCGCCCTCGCCGCGCTCTGCTATGCCGAGTTCGCCTCCACCGTCCCGGTGGCGGGTTCCGCCTACACCTTCTCCTACGCCTCGCTCGGCGAGCTGCCGGCCTGGATCATCGGCTGGGACCTGGTCCTGGAGTTCGCGCTCGGCACAGCGGTGGTGGCCGTCGGCTGGTCGGGGTACATCCGTTCGTTCTTCGACAACGCCGGCGTGACGTTCCCCGAGACCCTGGGTGGCCGGGACGGGGCCGACGGCTTCGGCTTCGACATCCTCGCCGCCGCCCTGGTGCTGGTGCTCACCGGCATCCTCGTCCTCGGCATGAAGCTCTCGGCGCGGATCACCTCGCTCGTGGTCGCCATCAAGGTGACCGTCGTCCTCATCGTGATCATCGCGGGTGCCTTCTTCATCAAGGGTTCCAACTACGACCCCTTCGTCCCGAAGTCGCAGCCGGTGGAGGCCGGAGCGGGGCTCGACTCGCCCCTGATCCAGCTGATGTTCGGCTGGGCCCCGGCGAACTTCGGCGTCATGGGCATCTTCACCGCGGCCTCGGTCGTCTTCTTCGCCTTCATCGGCTTCGACATCGTCGCCACGGCCGCCGAGGAGACCCGCAACCCGCAGCGCGACATGCCCCGCGGCATCCTCGGCTCCCTGTTCATCTGCACCGCCCTCTACGTCGCCGTCTCGATCGTCGTCACCGGCATGCAGCACTACAGCGAGCTGTCCGTCGACGCCCCGCTCGCCGACGCCTTCAAGTCCACCGGCCACCCCTTCTTCGCCGGCGTGATCAGCTTCGGCGCCGCCGTCGGCCTGACCACGGTGTGCATGATCCTGCTGCTCGGGCAGACCCGGGTCTTCTTCGCGATGAGCCGCGACGGACTGCTGCCGCGCTTCTTCTCCCGCGTCCACCCGAAGTTCCGCACCCCGTACCGGCCGACCATCCTGCTCGGCGTGATCATCGCGATCGTGGCCGGCTTCACCAGCCTGAGCGAGCTGGCCGAGCTGGTGAACATCGGCACGCTGTTCGCGTTCGTCATCGTGGCGATCAGCGTGATCATCCTGCGCCGCACCCGCCCGGACCTGCCGCGCGCCTTCCGCACCCCGCTGGTGCCGCTGCTGCCGATCGTGTCGGTGGCCGCCTCGCTGTGGCTGATGCTGAACCTGCCCGCCGAGACCTGGGTCCGGTTCGGCATCTGGATGGCCATCGGCGTCGTCGTGTACTTCCTCTACAGCCGCAGCCACAGCCGCCTGGGCCGCGGCGAGGACACCACCCCGCCGCCCCCGGCCGGCCAGTAGCCGGACGAAAGCGGCGCCCGGTCCCGGAGCGACACCTCCGCGACCGGGCGCGCGCCGTCACCGGGGCCGTACGGTCCGAGGCCCCGTCACCTCCGCGCCCAGTTCCGTCACCCGGCGGCGCAGCTCGCGGTCGGCGGTCACCACGAGGACGGGGCGGTGACGGGCGGCCTGTGTGACCGGACCGGTCATGTGGCCTGTCGGCTGCGGGTGTCGGGTGCACCGGTGCGCGGTCGACGGGCTTCGCGGCCGGCGTCGCCGTCACCGGGGCCGTACGGTCCGAGGCCCCGTCACCTCCGCGCCCAGTTCCGTCACCCGGCGGCGCAGCTCGCGGTCGGCGGTCACCACGAG